>CAZLTI010000023.1:0-6217 GCA_964562335.1 uncultured Pseudomonadota bacterium
GAGGTCCCCAAAATAACGGACTTTAGTTTCTCCCACAACGGTTTTTAGGCGAAAACCGTTTATTTGAACTCTTCACCGATTCCCCATATTTTCTTCATACTATCTTCAACTTTTCTGTCCATAAAGAGCGCAGTTCGAATGGATTAGGTTTCTATTCCATTTTATTTGCGAACCCGGCCCGCACGATTGGGAAGCGTATGTGCGGGACGGGGAATTGCACCGCTCTCAAAATACATCGACAGGAGAAAGAAAATGGCTGAAAAAAAATCTCAAAAAACGTGGCTGTCTCCAGTAATCGCAGGGGCCTTCCTTGTTGTTTCGGTAACCGGAATTCTGCTGTTCTTCCATGTAAAAAGTGGCATCGTGATGGAATTGCACAAATGGGTTGGATTTCTATTTATCGGTTTTGGCATCTGGCATCTGATCCTCCACTTGAAGACTTTCTGGTCCTACTTGAGCAAACGACCGGCAGTCGTTTCCCTTTGCCTTCTTTCGGCAGCATCGGTTATCATCGCGTTTGCCGCCGAAAATCGCGACATAAGCAGACACAAGAGATATGCGAATGCAAACCAATACGGGGAAATCTCTTCCGACAGCGAAGGTCAAGTCGACGGTCGTTAGCATCGCTGAACCGGCTCCATCTGCAGAGCGAGGAATTTGGCTTGTTGGTGATGGCAGGCTCCATCCGTTCGATTTTCGCGGTTAGACCGTTGGTTGAGCGATTTTCGGACAACGGTTCGGAGCCTTCCGCCGATTCGAACCGAGCGTTTCGGTTTGCGCACGTTCTCTGTTGACATGGCTTTTATTCCGCAACTATATTGAGAAACTTCGAGGTATGGAAATACGGCTGATCGACATTGGCAAAGAGTTTTCCAACTACCGATACGAAATATTCCCTCAAGACCTAAAAAGACTGGACAAGAGGTATGCGTTCGAGAAAATCCGCTGCGACTTCCGTCTGAGAATCGAGGGAGAGATATTGCTGTTTAGAGGTGGATACGAGACAACTTTCGCAGCTCCCTGCGACTACTGTCTGACATCTTCGCTCTTCGATCTGAAGCGGGAATTCGAACTTGATCTAATACCCGAAGAGAGCCAATCGGAACCTCAGAACGATGTCGAGATACAGCTTAACTCGAGGAATACGGACTATTATCGCGGTTCGGAAATCGACGCAACTCGCTACTTCGAAGATCAGATCCTTTTGGATCTACCGATTTCCGTCATCTGCGCCGATTCGTGCCGAGGCATTTGCACCCAATGCGGAGCGAACAGAAACGTATCGGACTGCACTTGCGGCAAAACGGCCGTTAACAGTCCCTTTGCCATTTTAGGCGAGTTGGATTTGCACAGCGGGAACAAATAGGATAGTACCAAGGCTGGCCGACTCGCAATTGCCATAGGAACTTCCCAAAAACGACAGGGGAGCCGGTCCGCCAGTTTGGAGGCATAATTCCGGCGCCCGACTTTGCCACCACGGGCATCGCTAAACAGGCTACGCTACGGCAAGATGTCGAAGTTTTAGGAGGTTCCCAAACATTCAGTTTATGGAGACATCGTGGCGGTACCAAAACGAAAGACCTCTCGCTCGGCAACAAGAAAAAGAAGAACGCACAAGAAGCTTGCGCGGGTGGACTGCATTGAGTGCTCCAACTGCCAGGAGCTGATCCTTCCCCATCGAGTCTGTCCCAAATGCGGCTATTTTCACGGCAATCAGATCGTTGCTATTGAAGATTAGTCTTTCACCCCACTTCATTATGAGGTTTTTTCAAAACCTTATAGATGTCAAACTATGAGTATCGCAATCGACGCAATGGGGGGGGATCTCTACCCCAGAAATCCCGTGCTAGGGGCCGTCAAGGCCGTTAGGGAGAAAAACATCTCCATCATTCTCGTGGGCGACGAGCCGGCAATCAAGCGAGAGTTGGAGGGTTGTAGGTACAACCGTGGCAAGGTGGAAATCGTTCATACTTCGCAAGTTGTCGGAATGAACGAACCGATAGCCACCGCCATGCGGTCGAAACGCGACTCCTCCATGAGAATCTGCTACGATCTGCATAAAAAGGGAGATGCCGACGGTGTCGTCAGTGCCGGAAACTCCGGTGCGATGCTGGCGATCGGAAGGTTTGTGTTAAGAATGATCCCCGGAATCGACCGCCCCTGCATCAGCGCTCTGCTGCCGTCGCTCAAGTGGAAGAAGAAGATTCTGCTGGTAGATGCGGGAGCCAATATGGACTGCACTCCGGAAAATCTGCTTCAATTTGGAATACTGGGCAATATCTACATGCAGTACATTCACTCCATAAAAGACCCGAGAGTCGGATTGCTGAACGTCGGATCGGAAACGGGGAAAGGGGACGAATTGACGAAAGCGGCCTACAAGCTACTGCAAAATACGAACATGAATTTCGTAGGGAATGTCGAAGGGAAGGAGTTTTTCGACGGAGATCTAGATATTGTCGTAACCGACGGATTTGCCGGAAATGTATTGCTGAAGTCGGTTCAGGGAGCGGCAAACTTCGTCACCAAAGCATTAAAACAGGAGGTCGAAAAATCGCTTCTCTACAAGATCGGTGCTATTTTCATGAGACAGGCCTTCGCCGAGTTGCGAAAGAGAACCCATTACGCCGAATTTGGCGGAGCCCCGCTATTGGGGTTGAGAGGAAACGCCATCGTGTGCCACGGCGCGTCGAATCCCGATGCACTGTTTTTTGGAATCAACTTCGCCGACTGGGCAGCCAAAACCTGCCTAGTCGAACGAATGGAGAAAAAGGTGCTCGAGCATCGGGATGTTCTCTGCCAAACTTGACGAAGCGGTAAAAAATCCCAAAACAGCAATCGAACTATGATCGATCTAACCGGAAGAACGGCACTGGTAACCGGAGGCTCCCGCGGAATCGGAAAGGGAATTTTGATGAAATTGGCCGAAGCGGGCGCATGCGTTCGCTTTGTCGATATTGTAAAAGACGGTGCCGATGAAGTCATTCGGGAAGCCGGCGGATTGGGGGCAGACTGCAAATTCTACCGGGGCGATGTCACCGATATGGAGGATTGCGGCAGAATTGCCGAGCAGGTAGCGGCAGATTCGCAAATGATCGATATTCTGGTTAACAATGCCGGAATCACGCGAGACACGCTTTTTATGAAAATGTCGAAAAAGCAGTGGGACGACGTGATCGGCATAAACCTCACCGGCGTCTTCAACATGACAAAAGCGCTAATCAGACCGATGATCAAATCCAGATATGGCCGTATCGTCAATATCGGCTCTATCGTCGGGTTCACGGGAAATCATGGTCAGGTGAACTACTCCTCGTCAAAGGCGGGATTGATAGGATTCACCAAATCGCTGGCGAAAGAGGTCGCATCCCGTAACATAACCTGCAATGCAATCGCTCCGGGATTCATCAAAACGGAAATGACGGATGCGCTATCGCACGAGCAGAAGAACAGGCTGGCGGAGGCAATTCCGATGAAACGGATGGGGACGATCGAAGACGTAGCCAACGGAGTACTGTTCTTCGCCTCTCCATTGGCGGACTATATAACGGGCACTACGCTGCACATCAACGGAGGTATGCTGTAAACGCCGACGGCGAGAATCGAAGCCTGAAAAAGGGGAGAAAAACTTTGACAAAGATTTTCCGATCGTTACACATTTTTTGCCAGTTTTGTTGTGCTTTCCCCTTCATGTCCCTTTTGTTTTGACGGCCGGTAAAAAGGGTCTAGGGCGGTTTTTTCCGGTCGATCGATTGTAATCCCAATAAAGGGAATCCTTCAAATTCGGAGAGAAAAGATGGATAGAGAAACTGTTGCCGAAAAGGTTAAGAAAATCATTGTCGATCAACTGGGCGTCAAGGAGGAGGAGGTCAGGGAGGAAGCCAGCTTCCTCGACAATTTGGGAGCCGATTCGTTGGATACGGTGGAACTGGTGATGGCTTTCGAAGAGGAGTTCGATATCGAAATTCCGGACGAGGAGGCCGAGAAGATCACGACGGTGGGAGCGGCCATCTCACACATTGCCGCAGCCCTGCAATAGGGGAGAGCGGACGACGGAACAAAAGCGGAGCGGCAAACGGCCGTTCCTTCCGCTTTGTCGAAACGAAACTACCCTATGGGAAAACCGGACATGGGAAAGACCGTTGTCGTAACGGGATTGGGAACCGTCAATCCGATTGGCGGGAACGTCGAGGATAGCTGGATTGGCGCTTCGCAAGGAAAGAGCGGCATATCGAAGATCACCAAATTCGATGCTGGCGATCTTCCCACTAAGATCGCCGGAGAGGTAAAGGGTTTCGATCCATTGAACTATATTTCCAAGAAGGAGATCAAGAAGGCAGATGTCTTCATTCAGTACGCGCTGGCGTCGTGCGACGAGGCCCTACGGGACGCCAAACTGGAAATTACGGAGGAGCTTGGGCCGGAAGTAGGCGCCTCCATCGGGGTCGGCATCGGAGGACTGCCGAACATTCAGCACTACAGCCGTATCGCCGAAAGCAGGAGCCCGACAAAGGTTTCCCCCTTTTTCATTCCGATGACAATCTGCAACATGGCGGCCGGTCACATCTCTCTCAGATACGGGGCCAAAAACTACAACGCTGCTACGGTGTCCGCCTGCTCCTCCTCGAATCACTCCATTGGCAATGCGGCAAGAATTGTCGAAAGAGGCGATGCGAAAGTGATGTTTGCCGGAGGAACGGAGTCGACCATTTGCTCGCTGGCGATCGGGGGCTTCGGATCGATGAAGGCGCTATCGCGGAGGAACGATCAGCCGGAAAAGGCCAGCCGTCCTTTCGACAAAGATCGCGACGGGTTCGTTCTCAGCGAAGGATGCGGAATCCTCATCCTGGAGGAGTACGAATTTGCCAAATCGAGAGGAGCAAAGATATATGCGGAGATTGCCGGTTACGGATTCAGTGCCGACGCATACCACATTACCGCTCCGTCGATAGAGGGACCCACCATGGCAATGAACAGGGCGATTGCCGACGCAAGCGTGGCGCCATCGGAGATCGACTACATCAACGCGCACGGCACCTCCACCCAAATTGGCGATATCAACGAATTGAAAGCGATCAAAGCGGCGCTGGGGGAACGGAACGCAAAAAACGTTTCCATCAGTTCCACCAAGTCGATGACGGGCCATCTGCTGGGTGCGGCCGGAGGGGTGGAAGCGGTATTGACGCTAAAAGCGATGGAAAACGATCTAATCCCGCCTTCGATCAACATCGAGAACCTGGATGAGGAATGCGATCTGGACGTTACCCCGAACGTCGCCAAAAAGAGGGGTATCGGCGTTGCCTTGAGCAATTCCTTCGGTTTCGGGGGAACGAATGCCACGATCGTTTTTAGAAAAATCTGAGCAGCCACTCGCCCGTCGTCTAATAACCCGCGTACCGGACGGTCACAAATCCGGACGGTACTTTGTCAGGTATGCGGCATAATGATCGATGTCCGAGAGAATCTTGCCCAAATCATCGAAAAAATCGACAACGCTTGCGGAAACAGGAAAAATGTCAAGCTGATAGCAGTTTCCAAAACCAAACCGGTCGAGTTAATCCTGGAGGCTTTTAGGGCCGGACAGACCAGGTTCGGAGAGAACAGGGTACAGGAGGCCAGAGAGAAGTCCGCACGGCTTCCTAGCGAGATCGATTGGCATTTGATTGGTCCTTTGCAAAAAAACAAAGCCAAATACTGCCCCTCCATCTTTTCCACCATTCACACGGTACATCGCAGCGATATTGCGCACATTCTCAACCGAAAAAGCCAGCAAACGGGCAGGCGCCTGGATATCCTGATACAGATGAACCTATCCGGGGAAGAGAGCAAATCCGGCGTCACTTCGGTCGACGATTTGAAGCGTCTGGAGGACGATATCATGGAGTGTTCCCATCTCCGGCTTGTCGGTCTCATGACGATGGGCAACCCGAACGCTTCCGCCGCAGAAAACCGAAAAATTTTCGGACGGCTGAACGAACTCAACCGGGCCGAAGCCCGCAGGCTTGGGCTGGAAAAACAGATGGTGGAGCTGTCCACCGGAATGTCCTCGGATTTCGAGCTGGCCCTCCAAGAGGGCGCTACCTACATCAGAATAGGAAGTGCCATATTCGGTAGTCGGTACTAAGCCGACCGATAGCAAAATCGCTTCGGACTTTTTTCGACAACTCTGAAGAAGCGGCAAAAAGTCCCAGAACCGTCATTCCCGCGAAGGCGGGAA
>CAZLTI010000023.1:6304-21151 GCA_964562335.1 uncultured Pseudomonadota bacterium
TACTTTGAGCAAAGAACGGGAATGACAATCCGCACAATTTTCAACTTTTTACCGATTCATCAACTCTTCCGGTTGCATAACCGAAGGGAAAAACAGACAAGACGAGAGGCTCCATGAGATGGAACCGGCGCGTTTACATTCGCGATCTACAGGATAAAATAGGCGAAACGCATACGATCAGCGGCTGGATACAGTTCGCGAGAAAAGGCAAGGTAAGATTCCTGGGTATTCGGGACGGCTCTGGAGTCATCCAGGGAGTGATGGTCAAGGGAGAGACGGAAGAGGCGAGCTTCGACCTCTATCCCCACTTGAAACAGGAAACCTGCGTAAAAGTAACCGGCAAGGTGCAGAAATCGCCAAGATCGCAGTGGGGAGTCGAACTACTGGTGCAGAGGGTGGAAATAGTGTCGCACTCCGCAAACTTCCCCATTACGCCGAAAGAGCATGGGATCGACTTTCTGCTGAGCAGAAGACATCTCTGGCACCGATCGAAAAAACAGGTGGCCATATTTTGCATACGCGACGCCATCATCCGGGCCTTGCGGGAGTTCCTTCACAAACACCATTTTATCCAAATGGACTCTCCCGTGTTTACCAGGGTGATCGGCGAAGATATAGACGGCCTGTTTTCGGTCGACTACTTCAACCTGGGAAAGGCATTTTTGGCGCAGACGGGTCAGCTATACCTGGAGGCATCGATCTTTGCCCACGGGAACGTCTTCTGCTTCGGACCGACCTTTAGAAACGAAAAATCCAAAACGCGACGGCACCTGACCGAGTTCTGGATGCTGGAGGCGGAGATGGCGTTTTTCGACAACGACGACAATATGGATTTGCAGGAGGACATGATCGCTTTCCTGCTGGAGCGCGTGATCGAACAATCCGCTTTTCACCTGGAACAGTTGCAGAGGGACCCGCAAAAACTGAAACGCTGTTTGGCCCCTTTCCCCCGAATCGACTACGGGGAGGCGGTCGAGATTCTTCGCAAAAAGGGCAGCTCCGTTCGCTATGGCGAAGACCTGGGAGCTGCGGACGAAACCCTGCTGACGGAGAGCTTCGAGACTCCCGTGTTTGTCTGCGACTATCCCAAAAGGGTGAAAGCATTCTACATGAAGGAGAGCTTCGACGACTCCGAACGGGTCAAATGCTCGGATCTGTTGGCTCCCGAAGGATACGGCGAAATCATAGGCGGCAGTCAGAGGGAGGAGTGCCTGGACAAGCTGACGGCCCGGATAGCGGGGGAGAAACTGCCGATGGACAGGTACGATTGGTATATCGACCTGAGAAAGTACGGCTCCGTTGTCCACTCCGGATTCGGCCTGGGATTGGAGCGGCTTGTGGGATGGATCTGCGGAGTCGGACATGTGCGGGAAACGATTCCGTTTCCGCGACTGATGGAAAGGGTAACGCCGTAGACAAGGAACCTCGGTAACATGCCAAATAGGGCGAAGCACAGTACGATATCGAATCTTTCTGAGGTTCCAAAAAAATGAAAATATGGGCCATTTCCGACGTTCATCTGCCAGGCGCAAAGGGAAGAACGATGGACTATTTCGGCAAGGTGTGGAACGACCATACGCACAAGATTTCCCGAAACTGGCGTCGGATCGTGGACAGGGAGGATATTGTCCTGATTGGGGGCGATATCTCCTGGTCGTACAAGCTTGAGGGTGCCATGGCCGACCTCGGCCGCCTGGCGGATCTGCCCGGAAAAACCAAAGTGATCGTCAAGGGGAATCACGACATATGGTGGAAGAAACTTCACAAAATCGTTCCTGCGCTGCCAAGTTCGGTGATCGCGATGGAGGGAAGCGCCATAAAAATCGAAGGGCAGATATTTTGCGGAACGCGTGGATGGGTGGCGCCGAACGACCCCTATTTCGATCAGTTGGACATGAAAACCTATCGAAAGGAGATGGAACTGCTGGAGCGATCCCTGGAGGAGGCCATGGCTTTCGATCCGGAGCAGGGCATCCACGTACTGCTGCACTTTCCGCCCTTTACGTCGACAGGGCACAAAAACAGGTTTTTTGATCTGATGAAACAATACCCCACTCTTTCCTGCACCTACGGGCACTTTCACATGAGGGAGGAGTGGCAAAAAACCCCAAGAGGAGAGGTGGATGGAATATCCTGCCGATTGACCTCCAGCGATTTCCTGAACCACATTCCCACTCTGATTTGGGACTCGACGACAACCGACAGATCGTAGAACCCCTTTCTTTCTCTGGCGAAAAAGGCTTCCCTCTCTCGGACAAAGAGGAGAGGAAGCGGACTCGGACAAAGGGGTAGGGATAGGCCGGGCGTACCGACCGAAGCCCGAATTCCCTCAACGATGGGTGCAATGCGGCTGAACACAGAAAATCTGGTCAAAATCTACCATAAAAGAAGGGTCGTCAATGAGGTTTCCTTCGGAATCGTACAGGGGGAGGTCGTTGGACTGCTGGGTGCCAACGGAGCCGGGAAAACGACCAGTTTCTATATGGTGGTGGGAGTGGTGCGGCCCAATTCCGGCCGGATATTCATCGACGATCGGGATATCACCGCATTGGCAATGTACAAAAGAGCCAGAAGGGGAATTGGCTACTTGCCGCAGGAGGCTTCCATCTTCCGGAAAATGACGGTGGAGGACAACCTGTTTGCCATCCTGGAGACGATGAAACTGACCAAAGGGGAAAGAAACGACAGGGTCGACCGCCTGCTGGACGAACTGCGGATCGGGCACCTGCGCAAAAACAGGGGCTATTCCCTGTCCGGAGGCGAACGGAGACGAGTCGAAATCGCCAGAGCACTCGCCACCGATCCAAAATTCATGCTGCTGGACGAACCCTTTGCCGGTGTCGATCCGAAAGCCGTGATCGATATTCAGGAGGTCATCAAGGAGTTGGCGGAAAGAAATATAGGGGTCCTAATCACCGACCACAACGTAAGAGAAACTTTGGGAATTACCGACCGCGCATACATTATGAACGAGGGAGAGATCATCGTGGAAGGTACGCCCGACTTTATCGTGAACAACGAGATGGCGAAAAAGGTCTACCTCGGCGATCATTTCAAGCTGTAACCGAAAACAACCCCTTCCATGAAGCTACTGCGATTGGAGCTGAGCGGCTTTAAATCCTTTGGCGACAAAACCGCCATCAGTTTTGACAAGGAGGGGATCTCCCTCATTGTCGGTCCCAACGGCTGCGGAAAAAGCAACATTGTCGATGCGATCCGCTGGACGCTTGGGGAGCAGAGCGCCAAGCATCTGCGAGGCGCAAACATGGAGGATGTGATTTTCAACGGGTGCAACTCCAGAAAGCCGGTGGGGATGGCACAGGTGAATCTCATATTTTCCAACCCGACCCACGACGCCCTGCCGAAATATACCGAATTCAATGAAATTTCCATCACCAGGCGTCTCTACCGAAGCGGCGAAAGCCAATACCTGATCAACAAAACGCCCTGCCGTCTGACCGATATTCGGGAACTGTTCATGGATACCGGAATCGGAGGGAAGGCCTATTCCATCATCGAACAGGGTAAAATCGATCAGGTCGTTACGGCCCGTGCGGAGGAGCGCCGATCCATCATCGACGAGGCGGCCGGAATCGTGAAGTTCAAGACGAAAAAAAGAGAGGCGGAAAGGAAATTCGCCGCGACAAAGCAAAATCTGCAACGCGTGGAGGATATCCTTGCCGAGCTGGAGGAACGGGAGGAGAGGCTGAAGGTTCAAGTCGAGCTGGCCGAAGAGTATCTGCATGCCAAAGGTCGTTTGGAACGGCTGAAAAAAAACTGCGAAGCCGCCACTTGGTCGCTGCGCAAAGAGAAAAGAGAGGAGATTGGAAAATCCAAGGAAGAGGAGCTCGACAGACGAAAAAACCTGGAAACCGAAATTGCATCGCTGGAGACAAAAGAGTCGGCAATGCAGATCGAAATCGCGCTGTTGGAAAAAAAGCTCGACGATATCGGTTCGGAGAATCAGAGAAGAAGGGAGGATGTCGTCAATCTGGAAAACCGGATCAAAACGGAGATCCTGACCATCGACAACCTAAAGGAGTGGCTAAAAAAGAGCGGCGACGAAATTGAAAACGTAAATAGACTAGTCGGCGAAATTGGCTCGAAAATCGAAAGCTGCAAAACGGAGGAAGAGACGCTAAAGAGGGAAGCGGAAGAGAGAGAGGAGGCTTTGGAGTATTGGGAGGAGAGCCGTAAGGTGCTGGACGGACGGCATGCCGAGCTGGTTTCCGGGAAGCAATCCGCACAGCAGTCCGAAATCGAAGCGATTACGAGGCTAACGGCTGCGCAGAATCAGATCACCCAACTGCAGGAACGCCTGCTGGAAACGCAAGAGCAGCGCGAAAAACTGGGAAGCAGACTCTCTCGCCTGACTACCGACAAAAACGAGGCAAAACAGGAGCGGCAGCGTTTGGAGACTCGGTTGTCCCAAACAACGGAACGGAAGCAAATCTGTTTCGATGCCGCAGAAGAGGGATCAAAAGCGATAACCGTCAAGAACGGAACAATTGCGGATTTGAAAGGCAGCATCGCCCAGAGTACGAAGGAACTCCATCAAAAGGAGAGCCGGCTTCGTTCGCTACGGGAGTTGGCCGAAAGCCACGAGGATTTCGACTCCGCCACAAAAATACTCCTGGATCGTTTCCGAGCGGAACCCAAGGAGGCATCGGAACTGGGATTTCACGGTACTTTTGTCGACCTGATCGCTACCGAAAAGAGGTTAACCGAACCGTTTGCCGTTTTTTTGAATCGCTATTTTAACCTGATGGTCTTTTCCACCTTCTCCTCATTGGGAAAAATCGTCGGGTTGGTGGAAAAGTTGAAACTGGATCAAATTCAAGTCTGCTTTTTGGATCTACTGCCCGAGGAGCACGGGGAATTTCGCGATACGATCGCCGAAAGACTTGAGACAAACCTCCTGCAGCTCAAAAGGCTGCCTTTGACCAGACGGTTTCGGCTTATCGACTTTCCCCTGCAAACTTTAAGCGCGGAGAGGCTGAGAGAGTTGGGGGGAGCAATCGACTCCTCCGCCCACTTGATGACAGGAGACTACCTGTTTGTGATCGGAAAGCAGGGGGCAGGCAGTTCCGTCGACTTTTACGTAAAAAGACGGAACGAGATGACAGGCTTGGAGGAGGAGGTAAACCAAAGGACATCCGATCTGGAAAAGCTGCAGAAGGAGGAGAGCTGCGAATCGGATGAGCTGGAGGAGATGACTTCGATCCTAAACAGAAGAAGGAGGGAAATCGTCGAGTTCGATCTACAAATATTGGGACTAAAAAAGGAGATCGAAACCAGGAGCGGCGAGATTCTGCGTTTGGAGGAGGAGGAAAACGCGCTACGCGACGACCGAAAGCAGATGGGCGAATCCCAAGCGGAATTCGACGAAAAGGTGGCTCGGTTATCCTCTTCGATTGTCGAACAGCAGTTGCTGCAGGAAAAACTGAAGGTGAAAATCGATCGAATTCAAGTCGAGATCGAGGGCGTGGACGAACTGCGGGAGGAGGCGTCCGAAAAACTCCAAGACTCCGGAATCGCAATGGCGGGGTTGAAGGAGAAGATTCGGCATAACGAACAGACGCAAAAGAACCTGCGGGCCGACAGGCAGCGGCTTGAAGGACAGCTAGCGGAGATCGAAAAAGGTGCCGAAGAGACCGAAAGGAAAAAAAAGACACTGGTCGAATCCGTCAAGAACTCGCAGGAGATCCTACCGGTACAGATCGAGAGTTTGGCCGCCATGTCCGAAAGTTTGAACCGCTCCAAAAACGAACTGGAAACGCGACGCGCGAGTATCGGGGAACTGCAAAACGGGATCCGAACGCAGCGGAGGAAAACCGAGCGGCATAAGGACCGGATTCATACCCTGGAGATCGAACTGGCCCAACTGGATCAGGAAATAAACGGCATCGAAAACCGTCTATTTGAAGAGTTCGGCACGACTCCGACGGAAGTGCTGCGGCTATTCGATCCAAAGAGTTTCAGCATGGAGGAGGAGAGGAAAAACGTCGAGCAGCTGCAAAAGCGCATCGCATTGATGGACAATGTAAATCTAGGAGCAAAAAAGGAGTACGACTCCCTACGCGAACGACTGGATTTTCTCAAAAGACAGTCCGCCGATCTACTGGAAAGCATCGAAGCCTTGGAAAGCTCCATCAGCAAGATCAATGCCGAATCCAGACGAAGATTCAAAGAGGTCTTTCATAAAATCGACGCGAAGTTCGGAGTTCTGTTTCCCGATCTGTTCGGAGGGGGAGAGGCGCATTTAAGACTGACGGATGAGGACGACCTGTTGGAATCGGGGGTGGAAATCATCGCACAGCCGCCGGGAAAGAACCTTCAAAGCATTTCGCTTCTGAGCGGAGGAGAAAAGGCATTGACGGCAATAGCTCTAATTTTCGCCATATTTCAGATCAAACCGAGCCCCTTCTGCCTGCTGGACGAAGTGGACGCCCCGCTCGACGAAGCAAATAGCGGACGGTTCAATCGGCACGTCGTCTCCATGACGGAAAGCTCCCAGTTTATCATCATTACGCACAACAAGAAAACAATGGAGATCGGGGACACTCTGTTCGGCGTGACGATGGAGGAGCCGGGAATATCGAAAATCGTATCCGTAGACTTCAACTCCCTCGAAGAGAGCATGCTTGAAAACCGCACACCTCCTGTTTAGAAACCTCCGAAAAACTTGAAAATGATTTGCTCGTTTTCTCCTCCCGACGGCGCTATAGGAAAGATGTAAAAGGCAGGTCCGGTTCGATGGCAAACGCATCGTCAAACCCTCTGGGATAGTGGTACTCCAGTCTGTCCTTGTCGTCCGGGAAGATGAACTTGCCGCCCACCTGCCAAATAAAGGGTTTGAATCGGTACTGCATGCGATCCCTTCTCATCTGCCAGAGGACTTTGATTTCCATGGGGTCCGCCCGAAAATTCGTCCAAACGTCGTGATGAATCGGAATCACCACCCTGCATTTCAAACTCTCGGCCATGCGCAAGATATCGCTGGAGGTCATTTTATCGGTCATTCCCCGCGGATTTTCCCCGAACGAACCAAAAGCAACATCGATTCGGTGGTCGTTGCCGTGTTTGGCATAATAGTTGGAATAATGGGAATCGCCGGCGTGGTAAATGCTGCCTCCCGGTGTTTTGATCAGGTAGTTCACAGCCAGCAGGTCCATCTCCTGAACCATCTTTCCTTTCAGAACCGTTCCTTTGGGAGCCGTGAGCAGCTCGGTCCGATCGAAGGAGTCTAGAACCGCAATCTCGGTATCGCCGACTTTTATCGTGTCGCCCGGTTTCACCGTGGTGCACCTGCTTTCCGGCACTCCCCATCCCAGCCAGAGATCGACGCAAGCCTGCGGGCCGATGAATTTTACTCTGGGGCCGCAATTTTGCAGGACTGCCGCCGCCACGTTTTCATCGATATGATCGCTGTGATGGTGGGTGGAAAGGATGGCGTCTACCCTTTTAATAGCGAACGGATCGAGCACGCAGGGAACATTGCGCAGATTGGGCTGCAATTTGACGCAGCCTATCATGCGCTGGTGCGGGTGCTGCCTCTTCATTTGCCTGTTTTGCTTCGTCCGTTTGCCGTGCTTCGTCCAGTAGTCGATGCAAAGATGGGTGCCTCCTTCGCTTTTTATCCACACTCCCGTACATCCCAGCCACCACAGGGCGACGCTGCCGGGCGCCACCTCCTCCTCTTCTATCTCTTCGTTTAGCCAAGTTCCCCATTCCGGGAAATTGCTCAATAGCCAGGACTCTCTGGTAATCTCGTCAATTTTGCTCATCGGTTCCTCAATCGTTGATTGCTGAAAGTGCCTTGTCTCTCGCGCATAGCGTCCTATCTGGCTATGTCGGGCAAAACGGGAAACCATCCGGCAGAAAAAAAAACGGAAACCAACCGGTAGCAAAAAAAGCTGCCGAACGGCTTCAGGCAAATCCGACTACGGTTTTTTTCGAGAATTCAGCTGCTGTCTTTTTCGGGCGGAAAGAACCCTTTTTCTCAAACGAATCGAGCTGGGAGTCACCTCCACCGCTTCGTCCTCCCCGATGAAATTGATGGCCTTTTCCAGGGTCATAGACTTTACCGGGGTGAGAACGACCGCATCGTCCTTTCCCGCAGCCCTGACGTTCGTGAGCCTTTTCTCCTTGCAGGGGTTGACGTCGATATCCAACCCTTTGCCGCTTTCGCCGACAATCATTCCCTCGTAGACGGGATCTCCCGGAACGACGAACAGTCTGCCCCGCGCCTCCAGATTGAAGATGGCATAGGCCACGGCCGCTCCCTTCCGATCGGCGACGATCGAACCCGTAAAGCGGGAAGAGAAATCTCCCCGGTAGGGCTCGTATCCCAAGATATAGGAATTCATGACTCCCGTGCCCTTTGTGTCGGTCAGAAACTCGTCACGATATCCGATCAACGCTCTGGAAGGAACGCTGAATTCCATTCGGACGCGCCCTTTTCCATGATTCGCCAAATTGACCATTTTCCCTTTTCTGGCGGACAGTTTCTCGCTGACGATGCCGATGAAGTTTTCGTTGCAGTCGACAACCGTTCTTTCAATAGGTTCCAATTTCCGTCCGCCCTGAAATTTGCAGATCACTTGGGGACGCCCCACGCAGAGTTCGAATCCTTCGCGTCGCATCGTTTCGATCAGGATCGCCATTTGAAACTCCCCTCTCCCCTTGACGGTGAAGCTGTCGCTATTGGGAACCTCCTCGACCGCAATCGCCACATTGTTCAAGGTCTCCTTGAGCAGCCGCTCCCTAATTTTACCGGACTGAACGAACTTTCCCTCCCTTCCGGCCAACGGCGAAGTGTTGGGCGCAAAGAGCATGGAAACGGTAGGTTCGTCGACATGAATGCGCGGCAGGGCTTTTGGCGTCTCCCTGTTGCAGATCGTATCTCCGATCAAAACGTCGCCGATACCCGACAAAACGGCAATTTCTCCCGCTTCGACAGCCTTCGACTCCCTGTAGCGCATGCCATCGTACACTTGGAGTTTGGTGATTTTCAGGGGAATGTGCCTGGTTTCGGATCTAACGCAAACGAGCTTGTCGTTGAATCGGACGGTGCCGCTGGCAATTTTGCCGACTGCCAGTCTGCCAAGATAGTCGGAGTATCCCAAGTCGGAAACCAACATGCGAAAAGGTTCCTCTTCGTCGCATGCGGGTGCCGGAATCCGATCGACAATCGTATCGAATAGAGGGGACAGATTGCTTCCCTTTTCCTTCAACTCCAGTTGGGCGATCCCATCTCTGCCGATGGCGTAGATCAAGGGAAAATCCAACTGCTCGTCGCTTGCGTCGAGATCGATGAACAGATCGTATACTTCGTTTACAACCTCGTTCGGTCTTGCATCCTTTCGGTCGATCTTGTTGACGACCACAACTATTTTCAATCCTGCGCGCAGCGCCTTCTCCAGCACAAAGCGAGTCTGCGGCAGAGGTCCCTCCGATGCGTCGACCAGCAGAATCGCTCCGTCGGTCATGCTCAACGCCCGTTCCACCTCTCCTCCGAAATCCGCATGGCCGGGAGTATCGACAATGTTGATTTTTATGCCTTTCCAATCGACGGCACAATTCTTCGCCGCAATGGTGATACCCCGCTCTCTTTCCAGGTCCAAGCTGTCCATCACTCTCTCGTTGACGAACTGTCCCTTGCGAAAAAGACCGCTCTGCCTGAACATGGCATCGACCAATGTCGTCTTTCCATGATCGACATGGGCGATAATCGCGGTGTTGCGGATTCTTTCGTTTCTTTTCAATTCTCTCATTTCGCTTTATTCACTACAGTCGGCCGTTCGTTTATTCGTTTGGTTTGTTGAGGAAATCTCCGGTAGACTTTTTTTCGATTCCGGCTTTTTCGCCGTTTGGCAGGTAGGACGAAGCGTCACGAATCTTCGCGAACGGAATAGAGGTCCAAGTCGTCCAAGTGAATGTGCCGTTCGGAGATGGTCTTGTCCTTGATCGAAATTCCCGCCCGATGGACCGAATCCTTCGAACCGGAGACGAGAGGGTGCCACCAGTGCAATTTCTTTCCCGAAGCCAGCAGGCGATATGCGCAGGTATCCGGCAGAAAGTCGATCTCTCCAACATTTTCCGGTGTCAGGCGAACGCAATCGGGCACGTTGCTACAACGCTTTGCGTAGTCCCTGCATCGGCACGTGTCATTGTCGAAATATCGGCAGACTATGCAGGTATAGATCGTCTCGTCGGTCTCTTCGTCGATAAATTTGCGAAGGCAGCAAAGTCCGCAGCCGTCGCACAAACTTTCCCACTCCTCCTTGGAAAGATGCTCCAGAGACTTGCCTTCCCAGAAGTAGCGTGCGTTCCCATCAGTATTCGGCATGGAGTTCCGTTTTATAGCCGACAGCGCCAATGGATCGGCACGATCTTTTCGCATGGCACTGTCGAAATCTTTCGGCGGATAAGACAAAAGCGATCAAAAAATGGACGGAACTGTCCAGTAAAAACTGAAATTCGGTAGCCCTGCACAACATTTTTGCCGAACGGTCGGAAAAGCAGCGAAGAAATAGAGGGTGCTGCCGACCGCTCTTTTTTATCGAAAGCGGAAAAAAAAAGAACCGATACTCCTTTTGCTTTCGGGCACTCTAACTATCGGCCGACAAAGAAAAAAACGATCCAAAATCCGTTCATGGCGAAATTCAACTCATTGAAATTTATACATTTTTAATAATTTGCAAGAAATCGTGATTTGATATAACGATGGCGTAGTCGCTCCGAAAAACTCTTCGGGAATCCAACTCGACCGCGATATGCCGAAGTTGGAATCCAGCCTCCTTTTCGGGACTCGAACGGCTTTCGCGGCCCCGTCGGAAACACCGTAGAGCAAAAACGCCAAAACTCCGAAACGATCTGCGAAAACGGCCGCAATATTCGCCAACACACCAAAGCAAGTATCAACAATGCCGACAAAAAGAAAAGGGCTTCAGTTCGAGCCGACTTTTTTCAAAAAAAACAAAAACAGCCCCACCGTTTGGGAAACCGTCGAATGGGAAAAACGAAATTCCGTCATTACGGGAACGGACGGAGAAACCGTATTCGAAATGAACGATGTCGAGGTGCCTGCCTCCTGGAGCCAATTGGCTACCGATATCGCCGCCTCCAAATACTTCCGGAAAGCCGGAGTTCCCAATGAGAGAGGGCACGAGTACAGCGTCAAACAGCTGACTCATCGGGTCGCACGGACTATTGCGGAACAGGGGAAAAAGGCGGAGTACTTTAGAACCGCAAAGGATGCGGAAGCCTTCGAGAACGATTTGAAGTGGCTGCTGCTCCACCAGCATGGCGCTTTTAACAGTCCGGTCTACTTCAATGTTGGAATATTCCACGAATACCGCATCAAGGGAAACGGAGAAAACTACGCTTGGGACGGAAAAGGGAGCTATCGACCCGTAAAAAACCAGTACGAACGCCCCCAGGGAAGCGCCTGCTTCATTCAAAGCGTAAACGACGATTTGAACGCCATCTTTACGTTGATGAGAAACGAGGCAAAGCTCTTCAAGTACGGCAGCGGAACCGGATCCAACATGAGCTGCCTGAGAGGTGCGAACGAACCGCTGAGCGGCGGGGGAAAAAGTTCCGGGCTGCTTAGTTTCCTCAAGGTTCTCGACAGTGCCGCCGGAGCCATCAAAAGCGGGGGCACCACCCGCAGAGCCGCCGTTATGCGCTGTTTGAATGCCGATCATCCCGAAGTCGTCGACTTTATCGAATGGAAGGTCAGGGAGGAGGCCAAAGCCAGAGCATTGGTGGAAAAGGGATACAGCTCCGATTTTAACGGCGAGGCGTATGCCACCATTAGCGGACAAAATAGCAACAACTCGGTTCGCCTCACCGACGGATTTATGGCGGCGGTAGAAAAGGATGCCGACTGGAGTACGCGAAACCGAACCGACGGCAGCATCTACGAAACATTCAAAGCCCGCTGGCTGTTCGATAAAATCTGCGCTGCGGCATGGGAGTGCGCCGATCCCGGAGTTCAATTCGATTCCACCGTCAATGCCTGGCACACCTGTTTGAATTCGTTCCCCATCCGGGCATCGAACCCATGTTCCGAATATATGTTCGTCGACGACTCCGCATGCAACCTCGCCAGTTTGAACCTGCGGAAGTTCTTCGCCAAAGGAGCATTCGATGTCGATACATTCAAAAAGGCATGCCGGATTTTTTTGACGGCACAAGAAATACTGGTCGACTTTGGCAGCTATCCGACTGCCGCGATCGCAAAAAACAGCCACGATTTCCGGCCGCTGGGGCTGGGTTTCGCAAATTTGGGCACGCTGATGATGATGGCGGGACATCCCTACGACAGCGACGAAGGACGAGCCATCGCGGGATTGATTTCGGCCATCTTGACTGGATACTCCTATGAAGTGAGTGCGGAACTGGCGGAGGCTATGGGAGCGTTCGAGCGATACGAGGAGAATAGAGAGGTTATGCTGCGAATTATGGGCCGGCATCGCGACGCATTGAAAAGAGAGGAGTACATCAACGATACCCATCCCGTAATCCGTTCCTTGTACGAAGGCGCTCAAGAGTGCTGGGACAACGCGATTCGCAAAGGAGAGAGCCATGGATACAGAAATGCCCAGGTATCGGTACTGGCTCCGACCGGAACGATCGGACTGTTGATGGATTGTGCGACAACCGGCGTGGAACCGGCCTACTCCCTCGTAATGTGGAAAAAATTGGCCGGCGGCGGTGTCATTGCTCTGGTCAATCAAAGCGTAAAGGAGGTCCTAAAGGGGCTGGAATATACCGAAGAGCAAATCGCAAAAATCTCGCAGTTCATTCAGGACAATTCGACGATAGAGGGGGCGGACGAACTCAAAAAAGAGCATCTTGCCATATTCGACTGCGCGATATCGGGTCCCGGCGGAAAGCGGGAGATCGCTCCCATGGGCCACGTAAAAATGATGGCGGCTGTCCAGCCCTTCATCAGCGGAGCCATCAGCAAAACGATCAATATCCCCAATCGCAGCACCGTAGAGGATATTCGAAAAATTTTCCTGGACTCCTGGAAGCTCGGCATCAAGGCAATAACCGTCTATAGAGACGGTTCCAAGGGATCGCAACCGTTGAATACGGAGCCGGAAAAGAAAAACGACGACGACTTGGAAACGATTAACTATTTGAAGGGCGAGATTGGAAAACTGCACCGCCTCTATGTGGAACAACGGGGAAGGAAAGCTCTCGACTGGGGCATTTCGAAACGGCTGCCGAACGAACGAAGCGGACGCACATGGGAAATTAAGGTCGGCGGCACGAAGGTCTTTTTGCGCAGCGGAGAGAATACCGACGGCAGCCTGGGGGAGATTTTCGTCGATCTGGGGTATAAGGAGGGATCGACCGTCAGGGCCCTGATGAATCAGCTGGCGATCAGCATCTCGTTTAGCCTTCAACATGGGGTCCCGCTGGAAAAGCTTGTGGAACGGTTTTCCTTCACGAAATTCGAGCCACACGGACGCGTCGAAGGACATCCCTATTTGAAAAACGCCACCTCGTTGATAGATGCCATTTTCAGAGTTCTCGGGCACTACTATCTCGGCAGAGTCGACTTTCTGCAGGTGAAACCGGATGAGAAGAGCCCGAAGCAGACCTCCGGCAGCAAGAAGAGTCGGGACGGCTCGTCCAACGAAACGTTAAAACCGGTCGCTACGGCCGAACATGCACCGTGCGGCGACTGCGGCAGCATAGAGTTTCTCAGGACGGGAACATGCTATGTCTGCATCGTATGCGGGGCCAGCCAAGGCTGTAGCTAGATGGAGAAAGCCGCTTGCGCTCCCGTGAAGTCCTTTCGGGAGCGCGGCAGGCGGAATCGAATCCCTCCGAGAATTCAAAAAAAGGTAACGGGGAGTTCGACTACAAAACAGATCGGGAGAGCCTATGCCATCGTGGTTCGAGCGAATCGCTCCAAAATTTCTTCCGGGCGGAAAGAAAACGAACATACCCGCCGGCGTGTGGGTGAAGTGTCCCTCCTGCGGAGAAACGCTCTACAATCGGGAGCTGGAAAGCAACTTGAAAGTTTGTACCGGTTGCGACTACCACTTTCGGCTGACCTCGAAAGAGCGGTTCGACCAACTGCTCGACAAGGGTACGTTTGGCGAGTTGTTCCGAGGAATAACTTCGGCCGATCCCCTGAAATTCGTCGATTCGAAGAGGTACAAAGATCGGATCAAAGCGGCCAGATCCAAGACGAAACTGGAAGAGGCGGTCACTGTGGCGGAGGGAAAAATCGACAAAATGGATGTCTGCGTGGCCGTATTCGATTTCGACTTCATGGGCGGCTCCATGGGATCGGCAGTGGGAGAGAAACTGACACGCGGCATCGAGCATTCGCTCAAAAATCGGATTCCCCTGATTATAGTTTCCAGCTCCGGAGGGGCGAGAATGCAGGAGGGAGCACTAAGCCTGATGCAAATGGCGAAAACGTCGGCCGCCTTAAAAAGGCTGCACGATGCCAGGATTCCCTATCTGTCGGTTTTGACCGACCCAACCACGGGAGGCGTTTCTGCCAGTTTCGCCATGCTGGGAGACGTAAACATTGCGGAAAAGGGGGCTTTGATAGGATTTGCGGGAGCCAGGGTAATTCAGCAAACCATCCATCAGGATCTCCCGGAAGGCTTTCAAAAAGCGGAATTTTTGAAAGAGCGCGGAGCCATCGACATCGTCGTCCACCGAGCCGAATTGAAGTCCACTATCGGCACTCTATTGGGAATTTTCTTTCCCCGGAAAAAGAGCAAAGACTAAATCCGTCAAACCGCTCGGTTTGCACAAACCGAAAGCAACCGGATTCCAAATTGGCGAGTTGTCTATTTCCGTAAG
>CAZLTI010000024.1:0-4169 GCA_964562335.1 uncultured Pseudomonadota bacterium
CTAGGTCCCACGGCGATTTGAAGGAAAACGCGGAGTACCATGCCGCCAAGGAGAGGCAGGGATGGATAGAGACCCGGATTCTTCGGATCAATTCGCTGCTTGCCGAGTCGGAAATAGTGAATATTTCGGCGGTGGAATCCGACTGCGTGCGTTTCGGGGCGACCGTCAGCTACCAGGATCTTGAAAGCGATGCGGAAAGCACCTGGAAGATCGTGGGAGAGGAGGAGGCGGATTTCAAAGAGCGAAAAATTTCGATCAAATCGCCCATAGCCCAAGCGATTTTAGGAAAGGAGGAGGGGGACGAAGTGGAGATCAAAATACCGAAAGGCACCGTCGAAGTGGTAATAACGTCTATTCGGTATCGGTAGCGGCCAACTACCGTGCGTTTATGCGGGATGGCGTCAGGCGACGGATGAAGGCCAGAGAGTCCGAATCTCCGCAATCATGCGGCATGTGTGAGGAAATTCGTCAAGCTGGGGCCGATGGGAAAAGAGGGCTTTCAGTTCGTCGAGTGCGGGCAGGACGTAACTTTTGAAGTCTCTTTTGCCTTTCTTTTCCGCCAGATAGCCGTAACTGCCGAACGATCTCAAGCGGCGGGCCAGCACGAATCGATAGAAAAAGTGGAGAAAATCCGCATAGTCCGCTCTTTTTTTCTTCCGCCGAAAGAAATATTCCAGCAACTCCCTTCGTTCTCTCTCCTCCAGACCGGACTTCGCGCCGTACAGGACCGATGCCAAATCGTAGTATTCCGTTCCCAAACAGGCGGACTGATAGTCGATAAAAACCGGACGCCCATGCTGCCACATGACGTTTCTGGATTGAAAGTCCCGAAACACAAAAAAGGAGTGGTCCAGATTCGTTATCGCTTCGATTAGGTTTTCCTCCAGTTCCCGCTCGACGCGGCTTGTGTACAGCACCTCGAATCCGTACAGGTCGATAAAGCACTCCTTGAAGAGTCTTAGATCGTCCAGGTAGAGCCGCCTGTCCATCTTTCGACAAAACGGAAGGGAGAGCAGCCTTTCGCTCAGCTCGGACTGCATGCGAATCAGACAGTCGATCACCTGCCGATAGGCCGAAACGATCCGTTTTTCCCTTTTTTCCCCTCTCCATGTTCCGACGATGTCGGCCAGGAGAACGTCTCCCAGATCCTCCAGGAGGTAGTCGCTCGCCCCGGAGCCGACGGACAGAAGTTTTGGCGCGGGAATGCGGCAGCGTCTAAAGAGCTCCGTCAAAGCGAAGAAGTTGCGATTTTCCCGGATATCGGCATGGTGTACGCCAATGATGCTTCTGCCGCCGCCGACAATGCGGTAGAGCACCCGATCGGAACCGTCCCCCTTTAAAAGCCGAAGTTCGACCCGATCGGTCTGCAGGTACTCGGCCGACAGAGATCGCAGAACCTTCGGTCCGTTGTTATTCCCAGGCATCCTTTTCAAACCATTGCAAAGGGTCGACGGGCTTTTTGTTTTTTCTGGTTTCGAAGTAGAACAGGTAGCTTTCCGATTCCGCATCCATTGCAACTACTCCGAGACTCACCTGCGCGTCCACGATTTCTCCGACCCGAACAAACAGCTCCTTCAAATTGCCGTAGATTGAAAAGCTGCCCCTGCCGTGATCCAGGATGACAATCCGTTCGTATCCGCGAAAGGGTCCCGCGAATGCGACCTTTCCCTCCAGAATGCTCGACACCTCTTCGCTGTCGGCAGTCTCGATCAAAACGCCCCTTTTGAACAGATTTCGTTTGGCCGTCTGCGCCTTCCCGAACCGGCTTGCGACTTTCCCCTTTACCGGGGGAAACAATGGACCCTTCAGGTTTCTGAATCCCTCGAAGGTTTCGGATCTTTTTTCCCTTTCCTTTTGGGATTCCGCCGAGTGGACGATATCGTTCAAATTTTCCGCCTCGACCTGAATCGCCTGCAGATATTTGATCCGTAGTGTGCGATCCTTTCTGATGTGCATCAGATAGGTGCTTTGCTGTCGCTTTTCGAAGTTTAGCAATTCGTTCTGCGCCCGTTCCTGAGCCGCCAATTCCGACCTTCTTTTCAACTGCCTCGCCAGCTTGCTCTCCTCCGTTTGAAGAGCCGCGACATCCTTTTCGTGCCGCTTCATCCTCTTCAGGTTCAACATGGCGTTTTTTTTCAGGATCCACCGGTTTCGGGGAAGGCGCTCGAACGTGCGCAACCCTAGCATAGGCGTCAAGTTGAAAACCTTTTTCAGATAGAACAGCGCTTCTACCTGTCGGCCGATCGCAAGACCGTCCGTTTCGATCCGTTTTCGATAGACCCCAACGTTCGTTTTGGTTTTGCGGATCGTTTCGTTCAGCCTCCCGATCTGTGCTTTCAGCATGGCGATTTTCCTGCTGGACTCTTGAATGCGGTCGTTGATGTCGGCAAGCAGGTCCAGGACGTGGGTTTCGTCGTTTCTGATTTTCTCGATGACCCGCAGCGTTTCCCTCTTTTCGTCTGCCAGCCTTCGAATCTTTCGTTTTTTCGACAGGATAGAGGAATCGGCGGGATCGCCGGACGGCTCCGTTTCGCTTTGGGCTTCCAGACCGGCAAAAGGCAGACCGACGGCAAAAAACAGTATCGACGCTATGGCGAGACGCCTCATGGAGTGCTTTCTTTTGGAGGGAATCAGGGTTCAAGTTGATTGATGACCCTGTCGGTTGCGAGCATCGACGAAAACATCCCCAAAAAGGTCAATCCTATCAGCACGAAACCAAGCTCCGGGATGGGAAAGAAACGGACCTCCCTCTCTATGCCGTATGTCGCTTCGTTAAACGTTATTCCGGCCACGACGAATTGAAACAGAAAATAGACCACGGATAGGGAGAGGAAAAAGCTGACGACCGCAATAAATACTCCCTCAAAGAGATACGGCAGCCGAATAAACCATTTTGTGGCACCCAGCACTTTCAGTATTTCGATCTCCTTGATTCGGACTCGAACTCCAATCTGTATGGAATTGCGAATGATAAACACAATGCTCAGGATGGATATGCCGATTAAAAATCCGCCGACAAAATCGGAAACGAAAAAAAACAGCTCGATTTGATCCTTGATTTCGTGACCGGACACAATTTCGTCGACGCCTCCATGTTTTTTTATTTCGGACAGCTCCGGTTTCGTCAGAGGTCCCGATCTTTGCAGCGAGAACTCGACGATATCGGGGAGTTTCGACAGCGTCACATTTTCCAGAAGTTTGCGAGCCTCCCCAAGGCTCTGCAGCAGCTCCTGTCTCGACTGCTCCGAACCGATCTCTCTAACGTCTCCGGCTCCCCATATTGCGCGAACCGTCTGAAGAAGAGACTCTTTCTGCGATGGGGAGATATCCTCCTGCAAAAAGATGGAATAGCGACTGTTGTTGAAAAAGGATTCCGCAAAATGGACGACATTGAAATAGACCAGAATGATGGAGCCCAATATGATGAGCGAAATGCTTGCCGTCGCGATCCCGGACCAGGCGATGGAGGCGTGGTTTTTGACATTGTCGACTGTCTGAAAAAAGGCGCTTGCTATCATGCCGGAGGGCCACTTACTGAATCGTTGTCAGATTTGAGTCTTTGATTACAATCGTGCGTATCTTGTGCTTTTTTATCACTTGAAAGTCGTGTGTGGAGATGACTACCGCGATGTTTTCCCGATGCAGCTTTCGCAGAATTCCCATAATCTTGGCTGCCGCCTGCCGATCCAGATTGGCCGTCGGTTCGTCGGCCAGGATCAGTAGCGGCCGGTGGACTGCTGCCCTGGCGATGGCCACCAACTGCTGCTCTCCGCCGGATAGGGAGCTGATGCTCTGCCCGAGCAAATGCTCGATGCCGATCTGGTGCGCGATCTTTTCGACTCTTTTCCCCATCCGGATGCCGTCGATGCCCTTTATTTGCAGAGAAATGCCAATGTTCTCCTTTGCGGTTTTGTTGCCCAGAAGCTTATAGTCCTGAAATACCACGCCGATCGACCGCAAGTGCTTCGGATACTGCTTTTTCGACAGTCGATGCACGTCGTATCCGTTATAGAGAACCCTACCCCGATCCGGCGACTCCAGGCCCAAAATCAGTCTCAGTATGGTGGACTTGCCGGCTCCGCTCACTCCGGTCAGAAACAGAAACTCGCCCCTGGAGATTGCGAAGTTGACGTTCGAGTAGAGAGGAAGCCTCCCCGGAAATCCCTTCT
>CAZLTI010000024.1:4179-21005 GCA_964562335.1 uncultured Pseudomonadota bacterium
ACGTCGACAAACTGGACAAGAGGCTGATCGGACACGAAGCGTTCCTTTGGCGCAAAAAAGAATATAGTACCGTCTGTCGGCGGATGTTAGAGGTCTCTTAGCGATTCGACCGAAAAAAATCAAGCTCTTTACAAATCAAACGCGACTCAAGGAGTGCGGTGGAGTCTGCAGAATCTACAGCGGGTTGACCGCACTTCGGCCAATAAAGACCGGAACTTTGTCCCCTACCAGGATGCTGAGGGCGCGATACCGCTCCATTGTGGTTGTTGCCGTCAGCTGAATGCCGACGTCCAGCACGATGCGTACGGTTTCCCGTTCCAGCGATATCTGCAGAATCCGCCCCTCCTTTTGTGCGTAAGGTTCTCCATCCCTACGGTTTTGCGAGACTTCGATCTGCTGCGGATGGATCAGAACCCGTCCTTTTCCCGCCCTGTCGGATTGGACGGGAACGCGGAGGGAATTGGCGACGATGCAAACGGTCGTTCCGTTATGCTCTCGGACAAATTCGGCCGGGAATAGGTTTTCGTGTAGTGCATCGGAGATTTTGCCCCTGTCGATAAATAGGGACCTGTGCGCCAATTTGCCGACCTCCGCCTGGTTGTGCGACGTGAGAACGATCGTGATGCCCTCCTCCTCGTTGACGCGCTTCAGAAGTTGGATGACGGCGGTTTGGCTTTCCAAATCCACGCTGGAGCAGGGTTCGTCGCAGAGAATGATTTTTGGAGAAAGTGCCAGCGCTCTTGCCAGTGCCACACGTTGGGTTTCTCCTCCGGAAAGCCGATGGGCCGGTGCCGCGATCGCGTAGCGCATGCCCAGCAGATCGAGCGACTTATGGATGATGCGAACTCTTTGGGCTTTCGTGATGCGGCGGATTTTCAGGCCGAATTCCAGGTTCTTAAAAACCGAAGTGGAGAACAGGATCGGTTTTTGGTTCACTAAAACGACGGACCGCCGCAGAACCTTTAGATGGCTTTCCGCAAAGGAGACGGTCCGACCCATAAAGGATATGCTGCCGGAGGTCGGCCTTTCCAGAAATGCCAGCAGGTCGAGCAGCGTTGTCTTGCCGGCTCCGTTGGGGCCAATGAGGGCATAGACGCGCCCTGAATCCAACTCCAGATGGGCGATATCGACGACGGTTCGCCTGTCGAAAACTTTTTTTAACCCGTCCAGGCGGTAAACGGTCATCGTTTGACTCTCCCTTGAAACAGGTGGAAGAGAATATTGACGACAAAACTTAAAGCGATCAAGACGATTCCCAGGGCCAATGCCAGCACAAACTCCCCCTTGTCGTACTCCAACGCCATGGCGGTGGTTATGGTGCGGGTGAATCCTTTGGCGTTTCCTCCCAACATCATGCTGATTCCCACTTCGGAGACAACGCGGCCAAAAGCGGCGATTATGGCTGCCAATACGCCAAAGCGGGCCTCCAAAAATATCAAAAAGGCCGTTTGTCCGCTACCGGCTCCCAGGGTTAGCGCCGTCTTGCGGTAACGGTCGTCGATCTGGGAGACCGCCGCTACCGTCAACGAGCAGATCAGCGGAAGAATCAAAATCGTCTGTCCGATTGTGATGGCGCTTTGGGAATAGAGTAGGTCGAAAACCCCAAACAGGCCCCTTCTGGAGATAAAGACATACACGAACAGACCGATCGCTACGGTAGGCAGTGCGAGCAGCGTGTTCAGACATGTGATGAGGAATCGCCTGCCGACGAATTCATTGAGGGCGATGGCAAACCCCAGCGGAATCCCCATCAGCGACGCAAGAAAGACGGAGCTGAAACTGACGCGCAGCGAAACGCCGACAATGGAGAGCATTTCCCGGTCCAACGACCAGACCAGATAGAGTGCCGAAAGAAAACTGTCGGCAAGGAAACCCATTTTATTTGGTGGATAATGATTTACGTTAAAGGCGGCGAGCTTTCGATTAATAAAATGGAGTTTTTCGGAGGTCTCTATAAGGCGTCCGGGAAGAACAGCTGTTTCCCGACCAGTTTATAACCGCCGATTTTCGCCTGCGCCTTTTGGGAAACCATCCACTCCGCAAACCGTTTTGCCAGATCGAATTTTACGTGGGAGTGGATCTTGGGGTTCACCGGAATTACTCCGTAGGGATTGTGCAGGGAGGAGTCGCCCTCGATCAGAATGTCCAAATCGATACCCTGCTTTCTGCCGTATCGGTATTTGAGGTATGTTCCGCGATCCGCCAGAGTGTATGCCCTCTTTTCGTCGGCATAGGTGATGACCTTTCCCATGCCCTGTCCCAGGGAGCGGTACCAATTTCCTTCCGGCGCGCTGTAGTGAACCTCTTTTTTTCCACCCTTTTTGATAATCGTCGAGGTGGTTCGCCGAAGCGTCAGCCCGCTTGCCTGCCAAAGCTCCTGCTCTTTCGTATGCGTTCCGCTGTCGTCTCCCCTGGAGATAAATTGGACGCCGCTTCGAGCGATTTTGCGCAAACCGGACGCCGCATCCTTCGAACCTTTAATGCCGGCGGGATCGTCTGGGGGTCCCAATATCACAAAATCGTTATGCATCACGGCATAGCGTCTGGTTCCGTACCCTTCCGCCACGAATTTCTCCTCTCTCGATTTGGCGTGAACGAAAATCACATCCACGTTGCCGTCCCTTCCGTCGCGAATTGCCGCACCGGTACCCTTCGCGATCACTTTGACTTTTATTCCCGTATCCTTGGTGAATTCGGGCAGAACGACCTCCAGCAACCCGGAGGCTTGCGTACTGGTCGTTGTAGACATCGTAACGATTCTGTCCTGCGCAAAAGCGTTGGTCGCGGCAACTGCCAAAATGGCCGAGATCCAAACTGTTGCTCTCCGCAATCCGAACACTGTCGACTCCGTTTTATTGACGGGAACCTCCGAACATGGCGAGAGTAGCCTCCCCAAAACGGGGGAAGAGTAGCATAACGGAGGGGAAAGTCAAAATGAAACCCGCGGATGCTCCGTTTAAACGCTTACCGACTTTCGTTGCGGACTGTTCTTGCGGATGCGATATGCCTCCGGCGATTTCGAATGCCCTCTTTCGCAACATGCTTGATACAAATATCCGAATCTGCCTACACTGCCCGTGCATCGGGGGAACTTGCAAATTTTCAGTACCGTACCGGGGAAATCAAGATAAAATAATAGGCTATGGCTTGGAATAAAAAACAGGAGACGCTACCGAGAAGGAAGCTGGAGGAGTTGCAGTCCGAAAGAATCAGAGAGCTGGTGGGGCGGGTCTATCGCTCGGTTCCCTTCTACCGGAAACGTATGGAGAGAATGGGTGTGGAACCGAGGGACATCGCCGGCATTTCGGACATCGTCAAACTGCCGTTTACCACCAAAGACGACATGCGGGAGACCTATCCGTTGGGGCTTCTGGCAGTGCCGAAAGAGGATATCGTGGAGGTGCACACCTCTTCCGGTACGACAGGCAAACCCGTTGTGGATGCCTATACGGCAGAAGATGTCGAACTCTGGGCGGAGGTGATGGCGCGAACCCTGGCAATGGGAAACGTCGCAAGGGAGGATACCGTTCAAAACGCCTTCGGCTACGGACTGTTTACCGGCGGCCTGGGAGTGCACTACGGCGCGAGAAGGATAGGCGCGAATATCATACCGATTTCAGGCGGCAATACGATTCGTCAATTGGCCGTTTTGCGGGATTTCGGTCCCACGGTTTTGACCTGCACCCCATCCTACTGTTTGTATATGGCGGAGGTCGCTAGGGAGGAGGGTGTCGACTTCTCCGACCTGAAGGTGCGCATCGGCTTTTTTGGCGCCGAGCCGTGGAGCGAAAGCATGCGCTTGGAAATCGAAAGGCAGCTGCATTTGAAGGCTATCGATATCTATGGATTGACGGAGGTTATCGGACCGGGAGTCGCGTCGGAATGCATGGAGCAAAACGGACTCCACATATTCGAAGATCACTTCTACCCGGAGGTGATCGATCCGGAAACGGGCGAGCCGCTTCCCGACGGCGAAAAAGGGGAGCTGGTGATCACGACCCTCACCAAACAGGGGACCCCCATTCTGCGATACCGGACAAGGGACGTCACCCTTTTGCGACCGGAACCCTGCGGTTGCGGAAGAACCCATATTCGTATGAATCGTCTGCTGGGGCGGACGGACGATATGTTGATCGTGCGGGGCGTGAATATTTTCCCGTCCCAGATCGAGGAGGTTCTGCTGAAGAGTAAAAGCATCGAACCCCACTACCAGCTTTTGGTGGACCGTGTGCATCAAATGGATTGCCTTGAAGTCCGAGTGGAAATGGACGACAATCTGTTCTCCGACGAAATCCGTATACTGGAGCAGCGCGAAAGGGAGATCGAAAGCGAGTTAAGCACGGTTTTGGGCATTCGTGCGCGGGTGAAACTTGTAGAGCCCAAAACCATTCAAAGAAGCGAGGGAAAAGCGCAACGAATTGTCGACAAGCGAAATCTATAAGACGGAACGGTATTCCCGAATTGGCGGCAATACGGCGGGATATCGAAATTTTCGAGAGTTTCCGTATGGATAGGAGAGGGAGGTATCGCAATATGCAGATGAAACAGATTTCGGTTTTTCTGGAAAATCAACCGGGCCGACTCAAGGATGCGATTGGCGTCCTTTCGGCACACGGCATAAATCTCAGGGCGCTATCGCTGGCCGAAACATCCGACTACGGCGTGCTGAGGCTGATCGTCGACGATCCGGAAGCATGCCGGTCCATATTGAAGGAGAACGACTTCACCGTCGGCATCACCGATGTCGTGGCGGTCGAGGTGAAGGATGAGGTGGGAGGTTTGTCGAAGGTGCTGGAAACCGTCTATGCCTGCGGGCTCAATATCGAATATATGTATGCGTTTGTGGAGAGATACCGGGACAACGCCGTTTTGGTCTTTCGCTTCGATTCGGCTGCGGACGCGGCGGAAAAGCTGAAAGCGAAGGGACTCTCCATACACCCTAACCTCTCTTTCGCTCGAACTCCTCCATAAAGTCCGCAAGCGCCCTGACGCCCTCCAGTGGCATGGCATTGTAGATCGAAGCGCGTGCGCCTCCGACGCTGCGGTGCCCCTTCAGAGCGTAGAGGCCGTTTTCCAGCGCTTCCGTCAGAAACAGAGCCAAAAGATCATCCCTGTCGGGCAGGTGAAAGGTTACGTTCATAACGGAGCGATCCTCTGTCCGGGCGTGCGATTCGTAGAAGTCGGATCGGTCGATGATGCGGTATAGCAGCTTAGCTTTGCTTTCGTTCCGTCTCTCCATCTCCGCAACTCCCCCCTCCTCCTTCATCCAGGCAAGCACTTCGCGGATCATATAGACGGCAAACGTATTGGTCGTATTCGTTAGCGAATGCTTTTCCGCACAAAGGGTGTAGTCCAGCAGCTTCGGCGTATCCGGCCGCTGTCTGCCCAGCAGATCCTCGCGCACGACCACCAATGCCAGGCCGGACGGCCCCAGGTTTTTTTGGGCTCCTGCGAACAGAAGTCCAAACCGGCTGTAGTCCAGGCTTCGCGACAGGATTTCCGACGTGGCGTCGGCCACCAACGGAACCTCTCCGCAGTCCGGAAAACGATTCCAGCGCGTTCCGTATACGGTGTTGTTGCTGGTGATATGGACGTAGCTCGTTTCCGCGTCGATCTCCTCCGCCCGAATGTCCGGAATGCGGTCAAAATTCGTTTCGGCGCTGCTGCCGCCGATCCGCACGGTGCCGTACTTTTCCGCCTCTTTGGCAGCCAATCGGGCAAAGTTGCCCGTCTCGCAATAGACGGCCTTCTTCGCCGCCTTCAGACCCATGAGATTCATGGGAACTGCGGAAAACTGCATCTGCGCGCCACCGTGGACATACAGAATTTTGTGGGACATCGGCAGTCGCACCAGCTCTCTGAACAGCTCGTCGGTTTCGCACAGCAGGTCGTCGAACTCCTTGGAGCGGTGGCTCACCTCAATCACCGAAACCTCCAACCCCCTGAAGTTGAGCAGCTCCTCCCTAACCTTTTCCATAACGGGAATCGGCAGCATCGCCGGCCCGGCTCCGAAATTGTATACCATGCGAATCCTCCTTAAGCACCGGTTTCTGTCCCTGTCTCTCCCGCGACCCGCACCGGCAGGGTGCGAACGATGTGAATCCCTTCGATCGCTTCGATGCGGTCTACGGTCTCTTTCGGTATCGGCTGTTCCGTGTCGATAATGTTGGAGGCAGCCCGTTCCCTGCTTTTGTTCGTCATGTCCGACACATTGATGCGGCTGTCGGCCAACAGCGCCAATACCTGCTTGAGCATGGTGGGAACGTTCAAATTCGTGAAGGTGAAGCGATATGCGCCCGTCCGCTCCATGTGGAGGTTGGGAAAGTTTACGGAATTTTCGATGTTGCCGTTTTCGAGGAAATCGATCAGTTGATCGGAGGCCATAACGGCGCAATTGTCTTCCGCCTCCTGGGTGCTGGCACCCAAATGGGGGATGGAGATCACATGGGGAAGCCCGACCAGGTCGCGGTAGGGAAAGTCGGAAACGAATCGGGACAGCCTGCCCTCCTCCAGGGCTCTTTTGACGGCTTGGGGATCGACGATTCCCTCGCGGGAAAAGTTCAGCAGTCGCACTCCCTTTTTGCAGAGGGCCAGAGATTCCGCATTGATCATATGTCTGGTCGAATCCATCATCGGCACATGGAGAGTCAAAAAATCGGATCTGGCCAGCAGTGTGGCAAGGTTTTCCATTTTTTTTACTTTGTTGGAAAGCTTCCATGCGGAGTCGACGGAAAGCGCGGTGTCGAATCCCAGCACCTCCATGCCCATGCTCAGGGCCATGTCGGCCACAAGCGATCCGATCGCTCCCAGTCCCACGATGCCGATGGTTTTTCCCTTGATCTCGATGCCGGCAAACCGTTTTTTCTCCTTTTCGACTGCTCTGGTAAGTTCTGCCGATGTATCGTGCTTTCCCGCCAGTTCGCCGACGAACCGCACTCCCTGAATAACCTCCCGCGAAGCAAGCAGCAGCCCCAGCATTACCAGCTCTTTGACGGAGTTGGCATTGGCGCCGGGAGTGTTGAATACCGGTATTCCTCTGTTGGAGCACTCTTCGACGCAAATCTTGTCCGTACCGGCTCCGGCGCGGGCGATCGCCTTTAATGACGGAGCCAGGCTCTCCCTGTCGATCTTGGCACTTCTGCACAATATGGCGTCCGGGTTCTCGCCGCCGTCGACGACTGCAAACCGCTCGCGTGGAAAGCGCTCCAATCCTTTGGGGGATATTCGATTGAGTGTGGATATGCGAAACATCGTTTTATTGTTGCGATAGGGTGGTTTGTCGGAAGGAGATCGTTGGGAGGAGCATCGCGGCCTGCATGTTTCGGCTTCTTCCCTAAGTCTCTCCTGCGGGACGAAACGGAGTTGCGATCTCAAAATGCAGGGTTAGGCTCTGTCACATTTTTTCATGTTGATCAAGCAAAAAACCGAACGGGAGAATGCTCGTCGGCCGGGAGTGGAAGCCAAGTTGTCTAAACCGACCGTTTACGGCGGCTTTCGGCCAGCTGCCGAAGTATCTCCGGCCGGTTCAAAAATGGATCCTCCCATACCCTTTCCTGGAGAAACCGCTGCACCTGTCCCAATTTTTCTCCCTCGTAGCCCATCTTTTTCAATTTGGCTGCCGAGATAGCAAGATCGGTCGGGTGGATGGGTTCCTTTTGGGATATGATCCTTTGAAACCGATCCGCAAGATCGACATTGAAGACGACCAGGAACGCCCTTGTCGCTTCCTCCAAATCCTGCACGGCTATTTGGCTCAGTAGTCTTTTTACCTCCCTGTTTTTGGAAAAATCACTCCTTGCGAACCGATGCAGAAGTTTCAGAACTCTCTTCCGTTTTCTGGAAAGTTTCAGCGTTACGACCGTTTCGTTGATGGAATGGCTCTTCCCGTATTCGAAACAGAGCGGAAAAAGGCTTTCGCTTTCCACGACCGACCTTGTTACGGACGCAGCCAACGCTCCGTCGCGGAAGTATGGTTGGAACAGGTTCAGACGCACCAGATGATCGCTGCAAAAGCTTTTGTCTCTGTTGCGGATCAGATTGATCTTGGCGATCTCCTCGTAGATTCTTTCCAGCGACAGCCTTCCGGCGTCGAATACCGAGATCGCCTGCTCCATCTCCCGACGGTCGTAGTCGAATCCGAGAGGTTTCAGCCTGGCAATTGTCCTGACATACCGCACGGCTCTTAAATGGTCCTCAAGGATTCTCTCTTCGGCATTTCCGACAAAGCGAACCATTTTGCCGTCAAAATCTTTCAAACCTCCCTGGCTGTCCACCACCCTTCCGTCGATCACGTCGTATGCCAGACTGTTGATGCGGAGATCTCTGCGTTTTTGATCCTCTTCGATGCAGTCCGAATAGGCTACCGTTGCCCTCCGTCCGTCGGTCGAGATATCTCTTCGATAGCGAGTGACTTCGAACAGATGGCCGTCGAACGGTACGGATAGAGTTCCGTGGGACTCGCCCGTAGGGTAGACTTTCGCAAACAGCCCTTTTGTGACGGGGAGAGGGCAATTCGTCGCGAAATCGAAATCGTGGGGAATTTCTCCGAGAAGCAAATCTCTACAGCTCCCCCCGACCAAAAAGCACTCGTAGCCCTCCTCTTTGAATCGATGCGAGAAATTCCATATCGATCGGCGTGTCTCTTCGGGGATGGATAGGTATTTTTCTCTCAGCATGGTTTATTCTCTTTGATCGTCGAGGCGGAAGAGTGCCGCTCCTCCTTTGATTGCATTGAAACGGAGCCGCAGGAAAACCGCTCCAAAGCCGGTCTGCGAACGGTGCGGAATCGAGTTCCTGTTTGCCGATAGCCATGTACAGTATGGAGAAATTTGACTACGATCACAAACAGAAACCGGTCACCGAAGGGATTCAGTTCGTGATGCACCTTGAAATCCGGAGCGGTCAAGAGCAAAACGTGAAAAGCGGAAAAAAAGTAAGAATCGACAAACTGGTTTTCGAAAGGGGATTCGCTCCCAGTCGCGAACGTGCCCAGGCCTACGTTATGTCCGGCTCCGTTTTTGCGGACGAACGCAAAATCGAAAAACCCGGCACCAAAGTGGCCGAAAACGCCGAAATTCGCATTAAGGGAAACGATCGGTCCTACGTCAGCCGGGGAGGTCTGAAACTGGAGAAGGCGCTGGAGGCGTTCGAACTTGCCGTCGCCGATCGCGTTGCCATGGATGTCGGCGCTTCGACGGGCGGATTTACGGATTGCTTGCTCCGGCACGGCGCCTCCTATGTCTTCGCCATCGACGTCGGTTACGGCCAGTTGGCCTGGAAGCTCGTTTCGGACGCACGCGTAAAAAATTTGGAAAAAACCAACTTTCGACATATGGAGTTTTCCCAAATCGGCCGGTTTGTGGATCTTATCGTAGTCGATGTCAGCTTTATCTCCCTCAAAAAGATCCTAGACCGCTGCTTGACCTTCCTGGTGCCGGGAGGTCACGTAGTTGCCCTTGTCAAGCCACAGTTCGAAGCGGGAAGGGGGGGCGTCGAAAAACGGGGGTTGGTAGGCAAAGAGAGCGTTCGTGCGGAAACGGTCGCTTCCGTCCGGCGGCATGCGGAATCGATCGGCTATGCGGCCATAGGCTCCGAAGTATCCCCCATTCCCGGAAAAAAAAGCGGGAACGTGGAATATTTCCTCCTATTGCGGAAAAAATAGCTCTCCGCTTTACGGCGTATCTACAAAAAAACGGGAGTCCAAAAGGCGGACAAACATGGGATTCGGTTGCAGCGCCATTTTCAGCCGAAAAATCTCGGGCAGCTCCCCTTTCCGCCGCTCCAGCTTTACCCAATCCTTTTCCGTGCAGATAAAAAAGTCGAAACGATGTTGACTGAAAAAGGCCATCAACTCTCTCAGAGAGCCTCCGTCGTAGGAGCAATGATCGGGCAGTATCAGGTGTTCGACCGCTCCCACGCCCAATTTTTTCACGGCGGCTTCGAAGGAGGCGGGATTGCCGATCCCGGAAAACAGGCCGCACGATCCGTTTTTCACCTCCGACGGCGGAACGATCCGATCTCCAAACGAGGAGAGCAGATGGAGGGGTAGGTATTGGCAGTCGTACTTTGGCGTTTTGGGAGCAACGGCTTCGACCAAAAGACTCGGCATTCGGTCGCGGGAAGCAAGATTGGATTTGGTAAAAAGAATCGCGTCCGCCCGCTCCAGTCCCCTCAGGGGTTCGCGCAGGGGGCCGAGAGGAAGTATCTGTCCGTTTCCGAATCCTTTCGCAGTATCGACCAGAACGATGTCGAGGCTGCGTGCCAACTTCAGGTGCTGCATGCCATCGTCCAGCAGTAGCAGGTCGGCCTCCTTTTGCGCTTTCCGCGCAGCGCCAACCCGGTCGGGAGAGATGTGTATCCGAATTTCCGGGTGGCTTTTCAAAAGCCACCACGGTTCGTCTCCGAACTGTTCCCACCCTCCCTTTGTTGCCGCTGTCCTGTCCAGCACTCGATATCTGCCCTGCCGTTTGGCTTTGTACCCTCGCGTGAGAACCGCCACTTTTTTTCCGCGATTTTCGAAATAGCCCGAAAGCCATTCGATCAACGGCGTTTTTCCGGTACCGCCGACGGTAATATTGCCCACCGAAACTACGGGAACCGAGACGGAGGCGGGGGATTTGAGACCCGACCGGTACAGCAGCAGCCAACACCGGATGACGGTTTCGTAAATCAGGCTCGCCGATCGCAGAAATATCCACTTCCATCGATTTTGTTTGAATTGCAGGGTCGGATCCAGAAAAGCCATGCGGTTCAATCCCCTTTCGATAGCGAGTGCCGGAGGATTTCCGAGACGGCGGCCGGGAGATCGTCTGCCCATATCTCTTTTTCGCAGACAAGGTCCTTCATACCGTGGGAATACTTCCTGTCGTAATACGAATCCAAAATCGTCCGAAAACACTCCCGATAGTTTCGTTCTTCGAACAGTCGAAGCAGATTCGTCACTTTTTTCTTTCCCAAATCCCCTTTCAAACGGCCGATCGTTTCCCTGATTTCCGCTATTGTTGTCGGCTGACAGGTGACGTACTCCTTGATGGTCCGCTGCACGCGAATATGCATCGACGCCTTTAGGAGAATGTTGCGGGCCTGCCCCATCTGGCGGAAGATTCCGTTGGGAATGACAACTCTGCCGATTTTTCTGCTTTCTCCCTCGACGAAGACCGGCTTGGTATTGTCGATGTTTTCCAACGCATCCAGCAGCCTGGAATCGAACGACTTTTGCGTTGCGGGGCATTTGCCGATCCCGCCGAACATCGAACCGCGATGGCCGGCGATACCCTCCAGATCGATGGAGTTTGGCAGACGGTTCAGCACCAAGGTCTTTCCGACGCCGGTCTGTCCGTGCAGCACGATCAATTCTGTAAACTCGAACCTCTCCAGCAGGTCCAAATTCCATCTTCGGAAAGCCTTGTACCCTCCCTTCAACTGTTTTGCCCGATATCCGAACGACCGCATGAGCGAAGTGACTACCTGGGAGCGCATTCCGCCTCGGGCGCAATAGACGATCGCAGTTCTATTTTTGGATATCTTCGAAAAGCGCCACTTTAAGCCTTCCAGCTTCGGTTCCAAGATACGATATCCTCTCTCCACGGCACCGTCTCGGCCGTGCCGTTTGTAGACTATGCCGACGGTTTCCCGCTCCGCATCGTCCAGAAGAGGCAAATTGACGGCATTGGGCAAAGAGCCGTCGGAGAACTCCTTTGGGGACCGAACGTCGATAAAAGAATAGTCTCTGCTTTTCCGGCACTCTTCGACCGTCGTCTGGGGATTCTCCGTCCGATGGTAATCGGGCTGGTTTTGTTGGGGTCGGACCAAGTTAAACTATTGATAATATTATTATTTTTTAAAATATACACAAAATTTCATACTTAAAATGCTATTTTTCAGGTCAAAAATAGCATTTTAATAGTGCTTTGAGTCATTACATATTCTCTTCTGCAGGCGAAACGCCAAATTGCGGATAATGGCATCGAATCGTTTTGGCTCTTTGCATATGGCAGACCGGGCAAGTTCCACGGCTTTGCCGATTCCACTTTTTATCTGCATTCGAAAGAGCGCGAATTTCGATCCGACCGTCGAAACGAAAATCTATAGAAAAGGTTGTTAGAAATGTTTAGGGAAAACCATCGGTTCTAGTCAAGAGCCTAAAATAGGGACCTACCATACATAGCCAGCTCATATTTTTTGTTAAATATGTATATATGTCCAATGAAATACCATACCCCACTTCTCTACCCCATTTTTCTGGATTTGAAAGATCGACATTTGATTTGCTTTTTTAAGGGGATCTGCAATAGGATCGATGATGCTCGGCGAAGGTTGAAGCGGTATCCGTACACTTTGCATCGGCTAAAAAAATGGTGGACCGGATGTAGGATGCCCGCTGAGGGAGCGCAATCTTCCCGATCGGTTTCCCGAACTGTCCAGGAGCAGAATCAAATGGATTCCAATACATTGATGTGGTTGTGGCTGATTGCGGGAGTGGGGCTGTCCTTTAGCGAATTTGTGGTGCCCGGTCTGATTGTCGTTTTTTTGGGAATGTCGGCGTTTGTCGTGGCAGCCGGTTACAAGTTGGGCATTCTTGAGAGTGTGCTGTCCGGATTTACCGTCTGGTTTGCCACCTCTCTTTTTTCTGTATTTGCGATACGAGAGTTCGTCAAAAAGCTTTTTCCGGGAGAGGAGCGTCGTAAAAGCGTCAACGAGGATGCCGAGGCCTACGGCAGTATCGTGGATATTGTCGATGACGTGAGATCGAAGGACACCGAGGGTCGCATACGCTATCGCGGAACCACTTGGCAGGCAACCACTTCGGTCGAAAGAATCCCTTCCGGTCAAAAGGCGAAAATTGTTGCAAGAGACGGATTGGTCTGGATTGTGGAGCCGTACGAAAAGACTCCTATGGATGAAATCGGGCTGGTTTCGGATTCCTAATTTCTTCCCCGTAACGGAGATTTTTTATGTTTTACTTTACGATTTTCCTGTTGGCTATTTTGGCCGTCGTTTTGAAAACTTTTATCGTTGTGCCGGCTTGCCAGACGATGGTGAAGGAGCGGTTGGGAAAGTTCCGCAAAAATCTCGAACCCGGATTCCATTTTTTGCTTCCGCTTTTCGATCGCGTCGCCTATCGGCACGACATTCGAGAGCAGGTACTCGATATTCCGGGCCAGAACTGCATTACCAAAGACAACATTCAGGTCGAAGTGGATGGGGTCGTGTATCTGAAAGTGATGGACGTGAAAAAGGCTAGCTACGGAATCGGCGACTACAAACGGGCCTCCGTCAACCTGGCGCAAACGACAATGCGTTCGGAGATTGGAAAAATGGATCTGGATCAGACCTTTTCCGAGCGCGACAAAATCAATGAAAACATCATTCGGGAGATCGATGCCGCTTCCGATCCGTGGGGCATAAAGGTGTTGCGCTATGAGATTCGCAACATCACGCCATCGGCCCATGTGATTGAAACTATGGAAAAACAGATGGAGGCCGAAAGGCAGAAACGGGCTGAAATTACCCTGGCCAACGCCGAGAAGGAGGCAACCATCAATCTTTCGACTGCCGACCGTCAGGAAAAAATCAACCTGTCGGAGGGAGAGAAACAGAGCCGAATCAATATTGCCGACGGCAAGGCAAAGGAGATCTCCTTTCTGGCTGAGGCAACGGCCTTCGGCATTCGCCGGGTGTCCGAATCTCTAGCGAAACCCGGCGGTTCGGCGGCATTGAAAATCAAACTGATCGAACAGTTTATCGAGGAGTTGGGCCATATTCTGGATGCTTCCCGTGTGACGGTTGTGCCGTCTCAACTGGCTAATATCAAAGGTTTTTTTGAGGGAGTGGGGAAAATTGCAAACAAGATGGGAAAATCGGGAGACTAAAGACGACTTCAATTTTCATCCGGTGAAGGCTGGAATATTCAACGCCAAATATTGAGGCAATCATGTCACTTTTTGGATTGATAGGATCGATAGAAAGGTACGTCACGTTCGGAATTTGGGCGGCACTGTTTGTTTACGTCATTTTCAAGTTTTTCAAGTCCATCCGTATAGTTCCGACTAAGGTCGCCTACGTCGTGGAGCGACTGGGGAGGTATCACAAGACGCTAGGACCCGGATTTCACGCCCTGCTGCCCTTTTTCGACAAAGTGGCGTTTTTTCACAATCTTAAGGAGGAGACTGTCGACATTCCACCGCAGGAGTGTTTCACCAGAGACAATGTCAAAGTGGAGGTGGACGGCGTAATGTACATAGCCGTTATGGATCCGGAAAAGGCCAGCTACGGCGTAACGGACTACAGGATGGCCACCATCCAACTTGCGCAGACGACGGTGCGGTCCGTTCTGGGTACGCTCGATCTGGACCGCTGTTTCGAGGAGCGGGATCTTATCAGCTCGAAGGTCGTCCAGGTACTGTCCGAAGCGGGGGTGACTTGGGGAATCAAAATATACCGATACGAAATTCAAAATATCGTGCCGCCGGCAAGCGTAAAGGAGGCGATGGAAAAACAGGTGTCCGCAGAGCGTGAAAAACGTGCCATTATTGCCGAATCGGAAGGTGCAAAACAGAGCCGGATCAACAAATCGGAAGGCGTCAAAATGGAGTTGATCAACAAATCGGAAGGAGAAAGGACCAAAAAAGTGAACGAAGCGGAGGGAAAGGCGCAGGCCATCAAGTCTATTGCGGAGGCCACGGCACTATCCATCGAACAACTGGGGGAGCAGATCGCGGCGGAACATGGAGAGGATTCCGTTCGGTTGCTGGTAAGTCAGAAGTATCTGTCCCAAATTGGCAAGCTGGCCAAAGAGAATACCGACGTCATATTGCCGGCCGATATCACAAAACTGGACGAATTGCTGAAGTCTCTGGAACTTGAATAGGGCCGAAATATATAACCGCGTCGGACCGGGTGGCGCTGCAATCCAAGTGGTTTATATACCGGGCAAGCGTAGTATTGGTGGCAGTATAGAAGTTGCGGAAACGTATAAACTATAGATAGAGGATTGTTTGAAAGTGTTAAGTTGGGAATATGATAGACTGACCGGTTTTGCTTTTTGGTTTGTCGTCGCTAACATGGTTTTGATTGAAGCAGTTCTCATATTTTCTCCAAAATACCTGGGGTTGTTGGGTGAAGATTCGCTGGCTGAAAATATGGGAGCTTGTTTTCTTTTTATTTCAGGAACTGTCCTGGTGATCACAGCGATTGAAATATCCAGAAGAGGAACATTTTCAAAAAATAAATTGGATACATTGCGAGTAGCGATGTTCGCTATAGCTTCGGCAGCTTTTTTCTGGGCTACGGGCGAAGAAGTAAGCTGGGGGCAGCGGTTTTTTGACATTCCGACGCCAGATTTCTTCAATACATTCAACCATCAAAAAGAGCTTAATCTTCATAACTTCAATACTCGGTTTTTCAACAATGCTTTGGAAACAATTGGCTTATTGTTTATTTTACTGCCCTCTATTTTAATGTATCGCAATATCAAATACGTTTTGAAAATTGCTATTCCTTCCTTTCAACTAGTTCTCTGTTTCATTATGGTCTCTTGCTATTCGACCTATACCTACGTCAAAGACCAAGATTATATTGCTTATGTTGCTTTGGCATTTTGGGGATGGGTGGTGTTACGTAAAAATGATGCCAGGGGGGTGCTATTGACGCTGACTACAATTGCAATTGTGAGTTTTGTGGGAGTATGCAATGTATACTACCTCACTTATTTCCCCGCCAACGGACCAAGAGAGGTGCGGGAATATTTGTTTTCATTTCTATTCATGATTTATACATTCTACATGCTTTTGGATATCAAATCTCAAACGAATGGTCTGAAGTGACGCATATAACATCTGGTCAATATGAAGAATTCTGGGGTCGGACCAAATTAAAATATTGATGATATTTACTCTTATCTTAATAATAGGTCAAATTTCTGCTTTAAAATGCTCTTTTTTAGGTAAAATTTAGCAGTTTACCAAGTTTCGCCGTCCTTGGGAGTTTCAGATTTAACACAAATAGAACTTGGCGTTAGCGAAAATCGCTGGTCGTTTGACCGTAATGCAGGCGCTTCGGCTAGCCGGACTGGAGCTTATCCATCAGCTTTGGCAAAGAAATAACTGTGACATCATCGCCGACCGGAAACTCTGCATCGCCGCCATAGACGATAAATTTGCGCGTAGCGCCGACATCATCGCAAATTTTGGCGTAGTGTTTGCTCAGCTTGGGCGCAATGCCATATTTGATCTCCACGGCCCAGATTTCTGATGATGGCATTTTAAGAACGAGATCAATCTCTGCTCCGGCGGCTGTGCGGTAAAAATAGGGTTCGGCAAGACGCGGCAAGACGGAATGGATATTCTCTATAACAAAACCTTCCCAGCTTTTTCCCAGTACCGGGTTGGAAAGCAACGCATCATAGCTGCCGATGCCCAGCAGGCGATGTTGAATACCGCTGTCGCGGATGTAATAGCGCGGTGATTTGACTAGTCGTTTTTTGACATTGGCGTGCCATGGCTCTAAACGCCTGACCAGCAAAAGATCTGTGAGAATATCCATATAGTTGCCAACCGTCTTCCCATCTATTTCCAGATTTGAACCTAGTTTGGAATAGTTGACAGGCTCACCCTGCAAGTGTGCCAACATCGTCCACAAGCGGCGAAGCCGAGTTGCAGGGACCCTAAAACCCATCTGTGGCACGTCGCGTTCGAGATAAGTGCGGATTAAATCCTCAAGCCAGTCCATGGCGATGCTGTCGTTAGCGGCCAGATAGCTATCCGGGAAGCTGCCACGCAGCCAAAGTGTTAGAGAATTTTTCCAATCAAGCCCTATTTCAAGAACAT
>CAZLTI010000025.1:0-21001 GCA_964562335.1 uncultured Pseudomonadota bacterium
ACAGATTCCCGCCTTCGCGGGAATGACGGTTCTGGGACTTTTTACCGGTTCATCATTATTGACGAAGCGGTAAAAAGTTTGGGCGAACCGATCCAACGAAGTAGCGCACCGCCATCAAGTTGGAACGGCTATTTCTCCTTCAGGTACTCCCCTCTCGCTTTGATCCATTTTTCCGCCTTCCAGTTTTCGACGGAAAAAAGCCATTTTTCGCCCAACTCCGCAATGCTCTTGTCGTATGCCTTCGTAGCCGGCAATATCTTCACGAAGTAGTCTTTTTCCTCCTCCTCGCCCGACTTTTCGCTTCGGTAAAGAAATTCGAGCTCGATTTTTCCGCCGTCGAACAGGAGGATGGAAACCTCCGAGGCCGTTTGCCGCTCCCCGTCGGAACCGTCGGCAAGTTTTTCGACGTCTTTTACGGAAAACTCCTCCAAATCGTTGATCACGCCCGATAGAGGATTGCTTTGCAGGGATTCGCCCTCTTTTGTTTCCTTGAGGGAAAAGGGCTTGGTCTTTTCCTCCCGTGCAAATTCGAAGGATTCCTCCTTGACCCGGAAGCCGATCGATTTGATTTGATCCCTCCCGATATGGAACAGCTTCGTCTGCAGCCAATTTTCGGGAGAAACGTCGAAGACAAGATCCTCCTTTATCAGATAGACGGATTTTTGCTCTCCCATGCGTATGTAGGTTCCGCCGAAACCGCTGTTTTGGCCCGTCGCCTGCCGATTTTTTCCCGCGACAAAACGGAACAGAATCTCCTCTCCCCGCTTTAGCGTCAACTGCGATCCCACTGCGGTTTCCGTTGCGCTCCCTTCGCCTTGGTAGAGTGTCTCGAAATCTCCCAGTCTTTCAAGCGTGGCCTCCTTCACCACCATCGAATGGATCCTATAGCTGCTGACCTTCTCGAAAATTGCGAGCAGCTTTTCCATGTCGGCCGGATAGTCTTCCCTATTTTTCACCAGCCACCGTTCGCCCTTTTTTTTCAGCGCCACTTCCTGCTCCTCCTTGGCAAAAAGGATCGTGTCGGTCGATTCGAACAGCGCCGAATCCAAAATCGGCTGTCCGATTCTTCGGTCGGCCTTTTCGTTGCTTCTTTTGGAACTGTAGTGGCTGACGGCGGCAACTGCCACTACCACAAGTGCAACAAGCAGTAAATTTCGTTTGGTCATCTCTGTTTTTCGGCAATCGTTGCTATTTTTTCGATGGATAACCGCTAAAAGTATCCTACGGATTGCGGGCTTTTTGAAATCTTCTAAAGTACAGCACGATTCCAAATATCGCCAACAAAACGGGTACGACGAACAAATTCAACACGGTCAGAGCCGTTTGCTCGAATTCGATATCCTGTCTCAGCAGCTTTCTGATTTTTCTCAGCTTGGACCGGTTCTCCTTTTCCGCTTCCCGGAACTGCTTGATCTTCTCGATCTGCTCCTTGGAAAGCACGATTCGATTTGTGCCCTTTTGGACGTTAAGCTGGCTGAGCTTCTCCTGCACCTCCTCCAACTGCTGCGACAGCTTCTCCTCCTCCTGCCGATACTTGGCCTGCGCACGCTGCTGCAGTTCGACAAACCGAGTGAACGGACGGCTGAACCGCCCTCTGGATCGGATTTGCATCAGCTCCTCCGCACCGTCCAGAAATTCGATCATGTTGACGAAGAAGTTGAGGTTGTCGTTCATCGGTACGGGGCCGAACAGCGACGATCTTCCCACGCTGTAGCGGTCCGCGACGAAGTCGGTGTCGGCTATCAATAGAATGGCGACGCTCTCCTTGCTTTCGTTGCTATGCGGCTTGAAGGATTTTTGCGGCTCCTCTTCGGTCTGTTCGTTCCCACTTTCTTCCTTTTTGGGCGGATCGGGTCTTTTGTCGAATGCGGAGGCGAGGCTACCGGTCAGGATTCCCGCTAGGTGGTAGCTGCCAGTCGGTTTGACCGCTTTGTTGAGTTCCAGCGGATCCGAAAAGCGCATCATAAACGCTTCGACGAGGCCCGACTGAGTCGAGCTGTGGATCAGGGAGTTCAATTTTAGGCTGCCTCCCTCCTTCAGGGTAAATCCGCCCGGTTCGACCATCAGCATTTTTTCCAGCTCCTTCGTGGCGATCATCTCCCGATTGAAAGATCTTGCATCGAGGCTGTGCCACAGGGCAAACGGTATGATGCCGGTTTCCCCGGCATTCACGTGCGTCGCGCGAGCCAGATCGCCAAGCACTTTCGAAGGGTCGTATTCGATGCCCCAATGTTCGAACAGCTTCGGCAGATTGCTTGATGCCGTCTCCATTCTTCCCATTCTAGCGGCCATTGCCGCCGCCTGATCCGACTGGGAATTGGGATCGACCATCACGACCAACCGGCCGCCCCGCAAAGCGAACTGTTCGATGGCATACTCGGTCGTTTCCGTTAGATTTTTCGGATGAACGACTACGAGAATGTCGATATGATCCCCTATCTCCTGGGACGATGTCTCGATCTGCTCGACCTTATAGCTCTTTTCCAGCTCTTCGATTGCGATCCATTTTGGAGCCCCTCTCTGTCCCTGCATCATCTGCAGCTGATCGGGTGCGCTACCCATCAAGGGTAGACTGCTCATCAGGCCGATGGTTTTGTCCCTCTTTTGCGAAACGCCCAAAATCAGTTGGGTAATATCGTACTCCAAAAACTGCTCCCGCCTGGCATCCAGCAGAGGGATGTTCATTTCCCGATCTTCGCGCACTCCGACGAGACCGATGATCAGACTTTCGCCCTGGTTCAGGCCGACATTGTTCAGTCCATATTTTTTGGCCCACTCCTCCTCGTCCGAATCGGGTTTCGGGTCGTAGATCTCCAGGGCAATCATCTCTTCGTTTTCCGCCTCGTACTCCCTCAGCAGCTCCTCGACTTTCGTTCCGAAAATCTTGTAGTGCAGCGGCAGCGATTCGGCACTCCTGGTAAAGTAATACTTCAGCGTTATCGGCTCGTTTATCCCGCCGACGACTTTCCGACTCGCTTCCGACAGCGTATACAGACTGTTCTCCGTGACGTCGAGGCGGAAGAACCACTTGGAGGCGATCACGTTGACGGCAACGACGATGATGAAGACAAGTACGATGTTGATAACGGCCGAACCGAAATGTCTTTGTCCCTGTTTGCTTTTTGTCATCGTTATTTGTGCGATATCCGATTGCTAGTTGAGATACTCAAGAGGCGCCTGGTTCCTAGAGATCCGCCTACGACCCCTTTTTACTCTGTAGAATCAGGGAAGTGATAGCCAGACCGCCTCCAATGACCGACAGAAAGAAGACAACGTCGCGGCTGTCGATGATGCCTTTTTGAATGGAAGCGAAATGTACCGCGAAGCTGAAGGAGGATATAACGTCGACCAACCAGATGGGAAACGCCTTCGCCAGGATTTCCGTAAAGATTCCCCACCCCAAGAGCACCATGACGAAACAGATCACGACACTTAAAATGAAGCTGATTACCTGGTTTCTGGTAAGTGCCGACGTTGCGCACGTAATGGCCAAATAGGCGCCGGACATCAGGATGCTTCCCAAATAGCTCGTGAATATGACGCCGTTGTCGGGAGACCCCAGATACCAGACCGTCAGTACGATCGGAAAGGTGAGCAGCAGTGCCACGCCCGTAAAAATCCAGGCAGCCAGAAATTTGCAGACCACGGCCTGCGTCGTGCCGATCGGCAGGGTAAAAAGCAGTTCGACCGTGCCGGAGTTCCGCTCCTCGGACCACAGTCCCATCCCGACTGCCGGGATCAAAAACAGGAACAGCCAGGGATGGAACAGAAAGAACTTCTCCAGATCGGCCTGGTTCGAGTCGAAGAAATTGCCCAGAAAAAAGGTGGTTCCCACGGTCGAAATCAGAAAAATGATGATAAACACGTAAGCGACGGGAGAGTAGAAGTAGTTCCCCAACTCCCGCTTGATCAATGCGATGTTCTGTGTCATGTCGTCCTGTCTATCCTATTGTTAGGTTGCGGAAGACTTCGTCCATTTTTCCCTTTTCGGAGAATATTCCAGCGATGTTCAGTTTTTTTTCGCTTACGAAGCGCGTGACCTCCGAGATGGGGTTTTTCCCCTTTTCGGGATAGATACGGAGCTTGTACGTACCCGAAACGTCGGGAGGAGCTTCCTGCTCGATATCTCTGACGTCCGTCAGTTCCTTCAGTTCCTCCAGTATCTCCGCCGTAGGTTTTTCAAGCAGCGTAACGGAAACTGCCCGGTAAAGGAGGGATTTGCTCAGAAGTTCTTCCGGGGTGCCGTCGGCGACGATCGCACCGGAATTGATGATGATGGCACGGCTGCAAACGGCCTCCATCTCTTCCAGGATATGGGTGGAAAGAATGATCGCCTTGTTTTGGGACATGTTTTTGATCAGAGTCCTTACCTCGTGCTTTTGATTCGGGTCGAGTCCGTCGGTAGGTTCGTCCAGGATCAGTACGGGAGGGTCGTGAATCAGCGTCTGCGCAAATCCGACCCTCTGGCGGTATCCTTTGGATAGGGTGTTGATGGTCTGATATTGCGCCTGCTCCAGAAACGTGGTTTCGATCACGCTTTCGATTCGGGAATCCGCCTCCGCCTTTCTATATCCCCTGATCTCCGCGACGAACCGCAGGAACTCCTTTACGGTCATGTCTTTGTAGCTCGGAGCGTTTTCCGGAAGATATCCGATCATCTTTCGCACCTCCAGGGAGTGGGCTAGGATGTCCTTTCCGCAGATGCGGGCGGTTCCGCACGTAGGTGCGATAAAACAGGAAAGCATTTTCATCGTTGTCGACTTGCCTGCTCCGTTGGGGCCCAGAAATCCGAGGATTTCCCCTCTTTCCACCGCAAAGGAGATGTTGTCGACAGCTTTCAGTTCACCGTACCGTTTGGTCAGGCCGTCAACTTCGATCATAGTCATATTCTTTTTCCTATAGTTCTTTCGGGTTGGCAGACTTTTCGTTCTGCCGAGATTTCAGCTTTCCGTCGTTTTTGCAGGAGGATGCCTGCCTTGTCCTCCGAATCGACGGGACTTCCCGCATTCGGATCGGTCCGCCTCGTCCGTTTCGACAAGGCAACCAACTCAACCGCAAAGCATAAAAATCCGAACGGATTTATGCAATAGATTTTTCGGCATTTTTGAAGATTGACAACTCGTGCAATTTTCCGACTTTTTACCGGTCCATCGGGATTGCGTTCGGTCCATCTGCCGGTCGTTGCCAAGTCGGTTTTTTCCCGGTAGGTTGCATATGCGTTTTTTGTCGTTTCCGTGCCGGATGCGGAGTACTTGCACCGAAGTGCGGGAACCTTCGGTTGCCCTGTTTTTATTGGCGCTCTTTCGCTTCCATTTGATCATGCCTCGTTTTCGATCGGTGGCCGCTGTTTTTTCCATTTTCAAAAAACTCTGCTTCAACTGCCTGTTCGCGATCGTCATGGCAGCGGTATTTTTGGGCAACGACTGGCTATTCAGTCAGTATCAGGAGAAGTATGCCTTTGCGTTCACCTTCCGCCGTTTTTTCGGATTTTTCCTTTTTCTCATTTTGGTATCGCTGAGCTACCGGAACCGTTTCGTGTTTGGTTTCTTTCTACTTTCCAGTTTGATGGCGTTCAGCGAGATGCTCCATCTGAACATTTACGGCAGCCTGCTTTCGCCGTTCACCTATTACGTGCTGTTGCGAGAACTGGGCGAAGTTGCGGTCGCCTCGGGCGAATATCTGCACTTCGCCCTGGTTCCGCTCTGTTTCCTCGCGGGAATGGTCGCTTCGTCCTGGATGGCGACCAAATGGTTTGGGAAAAGGAGGCTGCGGATACGATATTTCTTCCTGTTTGTCGTTTTCCTTTTCCTGTTTGTACCGGTTCGAAGCTACTTCACCAAAGACAAGTTCGGTGCGCGGGCGGATTCCCACGCCAGTCTGTTTTACAACTCCTACTCCACTCTATCCTATTTCGTTTCCCACGTCGTACCGCGGAAAGCGTTCGCATCGAACCGATCCGCAACCTCCGACGTCGAAATCCAAGCGCCGAGGATCCATCGGCCAAAACCGGACGTAAATTTTGTGCTGGTTTTGGGCGAAAGTCTCGGCTTTAAGTACACTTCGCTGTTTGGATACGAAAAGGAGACGACCCCCTTCCTGAAATCGATGACGAAGGACGATCGTTTTATCCACAAAAAGGCCATCTCCTGCGGCGTGAGCACCGACGTTGCAGTTCCTACCTATCTCAATATGGCGTGCGAGCTTGGGGCCTCCGTCAGAATTGCCGGAGAGAAAACCTGCCTGTTCAAGATGGCGAAGGAGAACGGATTCGGCACCTATTTTTTTTCCGCCCAGTCGGGAGACAGTCTGAAGGGTCTCATCAACTACTACTGTCCGAAATATATCGATCTGTTTCGGGGCGCTTTCGAAATCTTGGGAAAGAGGGACTACTATACCGCTTTGAGAGATAAGGCGCTTATCGAGGAGCTGGACCGAGTCGATTTCTCGAAAAGCAATTTTATCGTTTTGCAGCAGAGGACCTCCCACATTCCATACGAATCGAACTACCCTGCGGAGTTCGATATCTTCAAGAAGGAAAACGGTACGTTTCGGGAGAACATGAGAAACAGCTTCCTGAACTCGATTCGGTATACCGACTCCTTTTTGGAGGAGGTCTTTCGCTATCTCCGCCGAAAGGCGGAGAAGAAGAGGACCTACCTGATGTTCTTTTCGGACCACGGCGAAGCCATGGGAGAGGGCGGCCGTTGGGGACACCTGCAGCTCTATCCCGAACAGTACGAGGTCCCCTTTTTTATCTACGACTTTCAAAAGGGACCGCCGACACCCCTGATGCGAAAAATCGACGAGAGAAAAGCGTTTTTTACCTTCAACCAGATCGCGCAGATTTCGGCCTACATTCTGGGCTACAACCGGGACTTTTTTTCGGAAAGGAACTTCACCTACGTGATCGGCAGGGATCTGGAAGGTTTCGACGGATATCTCGAAATAGAGTTCGAAGGGGAAAACGTAACGAAAATAGAAAGGAAAATTGCGGAATAAATCTCCGTTCGAATCGGCGGTTTCGCCGGGTTTTCGTGCGGAAATAGAGTGGGATGCCCGGCAGCTTCCGCCGCCTTTGGTGGAAAATCGGCGAGTTCTCCTACAGACCCGAGACGAATGCCTCTCCTTTGGCTATCAGATCGTCGCGATCGTCCGGCGCTTTGAGTCCGTCAATCGCATCCATGGTTTTCTCCCGCAGGATTTTCTCCGCTTTCGGTCTCCCCGCCGCCTGCCACTTTTCGACGGTGTAGACTGGCCAGATTCCGTTTCCTTGGCTTTTGTCGCGGCACATCCTCAACGTTTGCGCGGATGTCAGGTAGTTGCCTCCGGGTCCGACTTGGGAGATTTCCTCCAGGCCTATCGCCTCCCCGTCCAGCGGAAATCCTTTGGCGAACCGGCGGGCCTGGCGAATGATGTCGTCGGCGTACACGATCAAAGTGGGGGAAAAGACAAGGGAATCGAAATTGCCGCCGACGAACGGTACCATTCCCACCTTGCCGAGGCAGCTCGTCAAGTGATTCATCCAGAGCGTCCCCGCAGCAAGAATGTCCGCCGCCCACCCGGTTCCGCTGCCCGACGTTCCGACGTGCGGAATGCGATAGAAGTGCATCATTTCGGCACAGGCCAGGTTGAGCAGGATGGTTTGGGGCGATAAAACGCTGCCCGCATGCCGCATGTCGAACTGCGCCGGCAGACTGCCCAAAACGACGGGGGTCCCCTTCTTCAGCAGCTGGCTGTACGTCAACCCGGCAAGGAGTTCCGCCGTCAGCAGAGCCAGCGTTGCCGCAGGCGTGGCGGGAGTGGTAGCACCCGACATGCCGTAGTTGGAGAAAATTAGGGGTAGACCGCGAAGGACGGTTTCCCGCATTTTGCCGCAGGTTTCGGCATTCAGCACCAACGGAGTGATGGGGTTGAAGTAGGGGATGATAAACGGCTTTTTCGACAGGTCGCCAAACAGATGTTCGTAAAGATCGAAAACGACTTTCAGGTCCTCCGGGCTGTCGATCAGCAGAACCAAAGGCTTTCTCGTATTGGCGGCCATCTCCAGCGCACCGAGGATATCGGCCCTCTCTACCGGCAGATCCCGTATCGCTCCCGGAGTGGCGACCAAATCGTATCCTTCGAGCGCGTTCCCCAGTTGCGTGGAAACGGCGGTTTCCCTTCTGCCGAAAGGAACTACGGTGTCGTCTTTGGGATTTTGATAGTACAGGTTGGTCACCCCGACGCCAAAAACCGTCTTCCGACTGCCGTCTCCATTCAGTTCGAAAGCGAAATTTCCCTTACGGTCGAACATTTCGAATTTGCAGGGGGCCGATGCTATAGCCCAAGCGATCGGCTCGCTCGGAATCCGCATTCCGCGATTTCCGCAGGGTCGGCAGCCGGCATCGCCAAACAGTTTTCTTGCACTGCCGTCGTCTACTCGAACGCCGTCTCTTTTCAGAATATCCAAAGCGGTCGCGTGGACTGATTCCCTCTGTTCCGGCGTCAGGACCCGAATGCTGGGTCGGACTCTCTCTACGGCCATGGTTTTGCTAAATATAAATATGATGAACCGGTCAAACCTCCTTACCTACCGAGTCGCCCGTATCAATTTCATCATGGATGTTATCGTCCGTGATTTCGCTTAGTAGTTGTTTGAGAGTGGTTTTTTTTCTTTAATCGGCTCAATCTGGAGTTTATTGCCATGTAGGGTGATATCTATTTCCGAACCCTGAGCCAAATGAATTTCATTGGCAAACGATTTGGGAATTCTAATAGCGAGGCTATTTCCCCACTTTTGAATACTTGATTTCATGTCCGGTCTGCAATTGAATGTTTATACAAGGTAGACACAACCAAATGAACAGTGTCGAATTGAAATCACAGGCGGCTACACGTTTGAAGATATTGGCGGCTTACGTGCCGTCTGCCGAGATACGAAATCGCTCAATATCCCCATCGTTCGTAGTATTCCCAGCTGACGATGGAGTTGAGCTCCTTCAGCTCTTCGTTTTTGGCTTTGAGGATGTGCTGAATGACGTCGAACACGTACAGCATGCCGATAAACTCCCCCTCCTTTTCCACCAGTAGTCTTCTCACCCGATTTCCCAGGTAGAGATCGAACAGGGTATATACCGAAGCGTCGTGGGGGGCTTTGTACAGGGTGGTGTGCATCACGTCTCTCATTGGAGTTTTGCGAATGTCGACTTCCGGATTCACGATGTTCCGCGTGAGGTGCCGTTCGGTCCATCGACCGACGATTTTTCCCCCCTCTTTGATGTAGCATCCCCCTACGTCCGCTTCGGTCATGGCCTCTACGGTCTGTATGATCGTAGAGTCGGGCGGTACGAATAGAATCTGCCGATTGATCTCTTCCACCAAATCTCCTGCCGTTTTCATGACGATCTCTCCAGTTCGTATAGTGGACTGCGCGGTTGGCGACGCTAGAAAATTCCCATTTCCACGCCGGTTGCCAATGTCTGCCCCAGCTCCTCCAAAGTCGACAAATTCCGTTCGGTCGGTTTGCCGACCACTCTGAAATGCTCCTGAACCTGCCTCCATTTGAAGCCGGCGGCAATGCGTTCGATCTGCGCAATGGCTCCGCGTCCGTCGTTTCCGGCGCATACGAATATCGAATAGGGAAGGCCGATGGTTCTTTCCCGTGCCTGTTCGTAAGTCCGATCGAAGAAGTCTTTGATCATTCCCGCCATGTATCCGAAATATTCGGGCGAACCGATGGCAATTCCGCGACAACTCAGCAGATCCTCTAGCGTGGCGTCTGCGGCCCTTTTATCGATAATGTCGACCTTTTTTTCGGCGGAGGCGCCCTTGACGAAATGGCGTGCCATCAACTCCATTGTGCCGCTTTGCGAATGCGATATGACAAGGATGCTCTTTTTTCCTGTTTCCATTCGGATTCCGAAGGCAAAAGGAACGACGGACGCCACCGAAAATTCGACAGCAGGCTACGATGGAATTTCCTGGGAAAATGCTTTGCCGAGAAGTTTCGACACTGCTCTATCCGTCGCTCCTTTATCCTGATGCATGGGAAAATATATTGCAATAGGGGTTGATTTTCGTCCGCGACTTTTCTATATTTCCCTCCCTGTGGATAAGCGTTGCGAGCATGGTGGAATTGGTAGACACGCAGTCTTGAGGGGGCTGTGGCTTTCGGCCGTGAGAGTTCGATTCTCTCTGCTCGCACCACAGAGACTTCCTGTCCCGATTGTATTTCCCCTTTTCCATTTCCGTGAGACGGCGTTTCGCGGTTCCATCAAAGAATCGGCGGCAATCCCGAAATGAGCAGTTTGTCTCCTCCCGGTAGCGCTGCCCGTCAGGGCGTAACGAATCACTCCTTTTTCCGAACGGCGTTTTCCCGATTCTGCCGGGGAGCTGTCCTGTGCCAGGCACTTGGTTTTCTCGTTGTGTCCGCAGCTTTGCTGGAAGGGGCGGCGATCGCCGTCAGCGACATCGATGCGAAACGGTTCGCGGATTTCCTGTACCGCAACGGAGAGTACTATCGGGCTATTTCGGAGTATAAAAAGCTGATCTATTTTTTTCCGGAGAGTGCCTTGCGGGCAGAGGCGACTCTACAAATCGGCAGGTCGTATATGGCCGGGGGCGATCTGGAAAGCGCAATTCTTCACTGGAACCGGAGTCTGGAGGAGTCGGAGTTCCACGAAGAGCACTCCGCCCGAATCCGTCTGCTTCTGAGCATTTCCTATCTGGACAGAAACCGCCTCGATCCGTTCCCGTTGAGAATCGACGACGTCGATAGAGCCTTGCACCAACTGGATCGGATCGATTCCCATTCGGCCGTCGCGGAGCAGGGACGCTCCTTTGCCGCGGACTGGCGGTCGAGACCCCGGCCGCAACGCAAATCCCCATTGCTGGCCGGCGCGCTGTCGGGAGCGATTCCCGGAGCCGGAAGCCTATATGCCGAACGCTACCGGGAGGGTGTCTACGCTTTTTTTGTCACGGCTCTTTTCTATGTCGCCGCTCTGGAAGCCATCCATAAGAGAGAGAGCGAACTGGCCTTTGTTTTTGGTTCGTTTGCAATCGCGTTTTACGGAGGCGGGATTTATACTGCCGTCAACAGTGTCCATAAATTGAACGACAGTATGGACGCCGAAACACTTGCCGAAATCCGAAGGGAGAACGGGTTCTGGTTTGTTCCGGCAACCAACCGCTCCGAAGGAAGATTTTGAAAAATGGCGATGTGCTCACCAGGCACCTCTCCCCCGTTTTCCCATCATCACGTATTGCCGATGGAAGGAGACATTTCCCAAAGGTTACCGCTCCGGCCCACACCCGAAGATCTGGAGACGATTCGGGAGGAGGAGGAGAACCTCAAAAGGCTGATTGAGCTTGCACCCAAGCAGAGGTTCATCGCAAACCGCGAAGAGATTCTCGATCAGATCTTTCGTCTGCGCGAAACCTTGAACGAGGCGAACAAGGACGACATTCCTCAACTGATGGCGCAGCTTGACCGTTTGACGGCGCTCGCAAATCGAGGGGACCGTTCCGGAGGCGTCGGCGTCGATCTTCGCAACCCCTATTTTGCCCATATGCGCCTGCAGGAAAAAGGTCTGACCCGCGACATCTACTTGGGAACCCAGGTGTACCAATCTCCGGATGGACGCATTCAGATCGTAGATTGGAGGAGTTCGCCCATCGCCGTGGTCTACTTTCGTTACGGCATTGGAGAGGAGTACGACGAGGAGATCGGCGGGCGAACATTCGAGGGAAGAGTTGCCGTCAAGAGGATTCTCAAAGTGACGGAAGGGCGGTTGGTAAAAATACAGCAGGAGAATCTTCTGCTGATTCTGGATGCGAATCTTGGATGGCGACGCGCCGACGTCCGATATGTCGCTCTGCGGGGAGGCTCGGGAACCGCAGTGCGTCCCGGACATACGAGAACCGCAACGCCGAAGCTGGGAGTGGCACCGTTGGAGATCGGCGCCGGACGGAAATATCTTCCCGAAATTACGGCATTGATCGATTCCGATCAGTTCGAAACCATCACGCAGCCAAAGACGGGAATTGTTGCGATTCAGGGAACGGCCGGGTCGGGAAAAACGACGGTGGCTCTCCATCGCGTTGCTTGGCTGCACTTTCAGGATCCCATTCGGTTTCAGCCGGAAGAAATGATGGTGCTGGTGTTCAACCGTGCGCTCGCCAACTATATTTCCCAGGTTTTGCCGTCGCTTGGCATTAGAGGTGTTGCCATCGATTTCTTTGAGAATTGGATATCCGGAATCAGAAGAGGGATATACGGCAGTCTGCTGCCGAACGGATATTCGGAGAGAACTCCGGTGGTCGTCGTTCGCTTTAAGAAACATCCTGCCCTGCTTGCAATCGTCAAGGATTTTATAGAGGGGAAAAGGGCGCTGTTTTTCCGGCAACTGAAAAAAGTGGTCGCCGACAGAAAAATTGACGACTTCCCGTTTGTCGAATTGAAGTCACTTCCCTTTGTCGAATGCCTTTATACCCTATCCGGTTGGTTGACGGACAGGGTTCGGTTCCTGGACAGACCGTTTTCCTACGGCGGCAAGCTGCAAAATTCGGTTCAACGGCTACTCGTCGAATTTGTCGATATGGAGAGGTCCAGAAAGGAGATGGCGCTGCAATTTTGGGAGGATCTGTTTTTGGATTTCGCTCTCCTCAAAAAGAGGTTCAAACGTTTGGCGCCCCGCGAATTCACTGCTGCGGAGTACAATGAGATCGTCGCATGGCTGAAGTATCAGTATGTTCTGCGCGAAGCGAAGCGAAAAACGGGAGACCTCAGCCGCGGCGACGTTTCGGAGAAGGCGACTTTGGACGCCGAAGACGATCCTATTTTGGTTCTGTTCTACCAATTTTTGGTCGGAAGCGGAATCGGCGGCAAAAAAAGAGTTCCCCAATATGCGCACCTTATGATCGACGAAGCGCAGGATTTGTGTCCGATCGAACTGAAGGTGCTCCTGAACGTCTGTCGGAAGCCGCCAAGTCTTACGTTGGCCGGAGACGTGAACCAGCAGCTGATACAGCACAGCGGATTCGACGATTGGGACGCGATTTTCCGACATTTGGGAGTGGAAGGTCAAAGAATGTCCGTATTGCGCGTCAACTATCGCTCGACACACGAAATTATGGAGTTTTCGCTGGCAGTGCTGGGAGAGCTGGCGACGACAAAGGACTTTGTGGCAACCAGGCACGGACCTGCCGTGGAGCTGTTCGGTTTTTCCGGTCAGGGGGAATTGACGTACCGATTGGCCAATCATGTAAGGGAGCTGATGCAAACGGAACCGAACGCCAGCATTGCGGTAATTTGTATCGATTCGAAGGAGGCGAGCCGCTATTACGAGCTGCTTTGCAAAGTGGATATCCCGAAACTGCGGCTGATTCGGGATCAGGAGTTCTCCTTCACGGCGGGTATCGATCTGACCGACGTCAAGCAGGTCAAGGGATTGGAATTCGACTACGTGGTCCTTCTGGATGTCGATACGGCGAACTATCCGGATCTGCCCTACTCCAGGTACTTGCTCCATATCGGAGCCACCAGAGCCGCCCATCAACTGTGGATCATGAACCACCGCGTCCACGCTCCGATTTTGCCGAAGTCTCTTTTGCGGAGACAGATCGTATGACGTCAAGCGCGACGGCCCATTCGGGCGCCAAGTTTTGTCTTGACAATTAAAATAGCCGAAAATAGAGTCTGGACAGATCGTACCAAGGTGGCGGAATTGGTAGACGCGCACGGTTCAGGTCCGTGTGAGCTTCAGCTCTTGGGAGTTCGACTCTCCTCCTTGGTACCACTCTCTTACGACCCGCGTCGCAGCACCCTCCTTGAAGAGTCGATTCTGAAAACCGTCCCCGGCGGGTTTATTGCTGAGATTTGGATTCGTTATTGTACAGCCGATGGTTTGTCCGCATGGGTCTTTAGGATTTGGAAATGGGTAGGTAAGGCGGGGAAATCCGGGAGACCTCTCCGGCGCAATTCCCATATCTTGAAGCCGTAAGAGAACAATCCGATGTCTAAGCTAAAAAGGAGCAATGTCTGGGCGGTAGCCGGCGGAAAGGGAGGCGTCGGCAAGAGTTTTTTCTCGAGCAATCTCAGTATCGACCTGGCCCAAAAAGGCCATACCGTGGTTTTAATCGATGCCGATTTCGGAGGTCCGAACCTTCACACCTTTTTTGGCCTCAGCGCTTCCAAAATCAGCATATCGGACTACATCTACAGTTCGCAGCTTCTACTTGACGACATACTGCTACCTACCGGATTTCGCAATCTGAAACTGGCCAGCGGCGTCAGCGACGCTCTCGACATGGCCAATCCAAATGCCATTCAACAGAACAAACTTCAGAGGGCGCTCAAAACGCTGAACACGGACTATATCATCGTCGATCTGGGGGCGGGCACTTCCCTCTATACGCTGGATCTTTTTTTGGCGGCGGACAAAAACATCCTCGTGACCGCTCCGGAACCCACATCGATGGAAAATACGTATCGGTTCATAAAATCGGCAATCTACCGCAAGCTGAAGTCGGTGATTCGCCATCCGGAGGTAAGGAAGCTTCTGGAAAGAATTACGGAAAACAGAAAGGAGGAAAATCACAGGACGCCGGCGAAACTGGTTGACGACATCAATCGAATCAATTCCGATGCTGGCGAGACCTTGAAGTACGAGCTTGCTTCGTTCGCTTCGAAACTCGTCGTCAACCAGGTGAGAACCCCTTCGGACGTGAAGGTCGGCTTTTCCATGAAGCAGGCCTGCATGAAGCATTTTGGCGTCGATTTGGGATACGTCGGCTTTATCGAGTACGACGTGTCGGTGCTGCAGTCCATTCGCGTGAGGAAGCCTGTGATAGTGCATTCGCCCAAATCGATCGCTTCGCAATCCATCCGAAAAATAGCGCAGAACATTCGAAGGAACTTTCATTTGGTCGTTTTCCCTAAAATTGGCAGAGACGACGGATTTCGACCCTATTCGTAGAAGCCGACTTGGGGAATCGACCGCGTTTCGCAAAAAAAAGGATGGAGCCCATTCCCGACTTGTCGAAACCCGGCGGACGATCTGCCGGCATTTCGACATCCGTAACATCGGCATGGCCATATTGAAAATCTTGACCTATCCGGATCCCTTCCTGAAAAAAAAGGCCGATCCGGTAATAGACTTCGACGACCCTCTCAAGCAGCTGGCTGCGGACATGATCGAAACCATGTACGCCTCTCTCGGAGTAGGTCTGGCGGCAACCCAGGTAGGGGCGAACAAGCGGATGATTGTATTGGACGTCAAACATAATCCGAAAGATCCGGACAGTCGGCCGCAGCCCCAAGTTATGATCAATCCTACGGTTGTCCAATGCGAGGGAGAGGCCGCCAACGAGGAGGGCTGTCTGTCCGTTCCGGATTTCCGCACGGAGGTGAAGCGCTGTACAAGCGTTACCCTAACCTACAGGGATATGGAGAACAACATACACCGGGTGCGGAGCGAAGGATTGGAATCCATTTGCATTCAGCACGAACTGGACCATTTGAACGGGAAGCTGTTTATTGACCACCTTCCTCCGCTGCAGCGGCAAATGGTCAAAACGAAACTTAAGAAGAGATCCAACTGATCGATGAAACGCGATATCAAGATAGCGAGCCTAGCCTGCTTTTTTCTCGGCATTCTACTCCTTTGCTCTCCCTGGTCCTACGCTTCGATTCCTGCGGAGATATCCATCAATGGACATGTCATCAGGGTCGAGATCCCTTCCAACGTTGCCGAGCAGCGTCTCGGACTGGGAGGTCGCAAATACCTCCCGGAGGGTACGGGAATGCTCTTTCTCTACAGGACGGCACGGGAGAGGATCTTTTGGATGAAGCGCATGCGCTTCGCGATCGATATTGTCTGGATACTAAGGGACAAAATTGTCCATATCGAAAAAAACGTTCCGCCACCCTCCGTCATGCGCTCTCGGTCGCGGTTGCCGACTTACGGTCACGGAATCGTTGCCGATATGGTATTGGAGGTGCCGAAGGGATTTGCCGATTTAGCCAATCTCAAGCGGGGAGATGCGGTCCAATTTCTCCAGTGACCGAATCTCCGGCAACGTATGCCAGAAAAAAACAGTGGAAGAACTCGGAATCGACGAGGCAGGGGACCGGTATTGAATTGTATGGGGTCAGACCAAGTTAAACTATTGATTTTATGTATTTTTCTATATAATATAGGTGAATTTTGACTTTAAAATGTAATTTTTACTATCAAAATTATAAACAAAGGAAATTTGGTTTAGGATCGGAGCAATTGTGGCAAATTTCGGCAGGAACTTCCGCTTAGGGTGCCGTCGAGCGGTATGCCCTGCCACTTCCGATATGAGAATTCGATCAGCTCTCAGCACAAGTGTTTTGCGGAAATTTGTTGAAAACTAAAAAAGATAGATAAAATAGCATTTTAAGAGAAAAATATGTCAATCTTATCAAAAAGAATACATAAAATTAATAGTTTAACTTGGTCCGACCCCTTATTAAACTCCCTTTCCTGTTTTTTCGGAGGGTCCAGAACTTCAAAAAAAACCGAAATTAGTGAATTGACATTTCAATTTTACACTGTATTTTAGAAATATTAGTTCAAATATTCCTAATTCCCCCCTCCCTAAAAATCGCATTCCGATAGCCATGATATGCCGAAGTCTGACTCTTCCTTTCGATAGAAAGAGTCTATTTTTGTTCGGTCCCCGACAAACAGGGAAGACAACTCTGGTAAAGGAGCTGTTGTCTCGATACGATCATCAATTTATCGATTTATTGAGGAATGACGTACTGTTTCAATATAAATCGAACCCCTCTCGGATACGAGAGGAAGCGGAATTCGCTCTGATGAATAGAGAGAGGTATTATATTGTCATCGACGAAATTCAAAGATGTCCGGAGCTGTTGGACGAAGTCCATGCACTAATCGAGCTGCATGGCCCGAAGCTGAAGTTCATATTGACAGGCTCCAGCGCAAGAAAATTGAAAAGGGCGTCCGTCAATATGTTGGGAGGGCGGGCCTGGAAATTTTTCCTATTTCCACTGACGCATATCGAACTGGGAAAACGGTTTTTTTTGGAAGAGACGCTTCATAAAGGATCGTTGCCTCCTATTGTGAAGGAGCCTACAAAAGATGCTTTCAGAACCCTAAAGTCGTATGTCGAGGTGTATCTGAAAGAGGAGATCATGGATGAGGCCATTGTCAGAAACATAGGCGTTTTCAGCCGTTTTTTGGAGATCGCGGCCGACCAAAGCGGAAGTATCGTCAACTATTCGACGATCTCGCGCGAAACGGGGGTCAGCAGCAAAACCGTCAAGAACTACTACGAAATTTTGGAAGACACGCTGGTCGCAGTGAAACTGGCACCCTATTTAAAAAGCGTCCGAAGGAGATTGACGACCCATCCGAAGTACTATCTTTTCGATATCGGAGTAGTAAACGCGATGACAGGAAACATAGGAAAGAGGCCCCAAAAGGGAACCACGCGTTATGGTAGCTTGTTCGAACATTTTGTCGTTTTGGAAACGCATCGTTTTCTCAACTATGCGGAAGCGGACGCAAAATGCTATTTCTGGCGCTCCTCCCAGGGAGCCGAAGTCGACTTGGTGATCGAGCTGGAAGACAGGCTTCTCGCCATAGAAATCAAATCCTCCCCAAACGTTTCCCCCGGTGATCTCAAGGGGCTGCGTTCCTTTATGTCGGACTGTCGAAGCGCCGAACCCGTTTGTGTTTCGACCTGCCACACTCCCTACAGGATTGGCGGAGTTTCCGTTATCCCCTGGCAGATGCTGTTTGAGGAGGGATATCTGATTCCCCCTTTAGGGTCCTCTTCCCGTGGAGACGACTGAAAATATGCCGGATTTTTTACCGGTTCATCGAAATTGATGAACCGGCAAAAAATCGAAAATTGCGCGGATTGTCATTCCCGCGAAAGCGGGAATCTAATAAAACCAGTTGACTACAGATTCCCGCCTTCGCGGGAATGACGGTTCTGGGACTTTTTACCGCTCCGTCAAAATTGGGCTAAAAAATAGCACTTTATGAGAAACAATATAAATAAAATCAATATATTAGTTTGATTAGATTTTTTTTCCAATCTCAAGCGGGGGAATGCGGTTCAATTTCTCCAGTGATCGAATCTCCGGCGACGTATGTCGGCAAAAAAAAACAGTGAAAGAACTCGGAATCGACGAGGCGGGCAGGGGACCGGTATTGGGTCCCATGATTCTGGCCGGTGTGGTCGTGCCGAAGGGTAAGGCGGCACTTTTGGCAAGTTGGGGAGTGGCCGATTCGAAAAAGTTCGGCAGCCGAAGGAAGGGTAGAGATCGTCGATCCCTGCTTGCCGACAAAATCAGGCGGAACTTCGCTCATCTCGTCGTTTCCATTTCGTCGACCACTGTCGACAGATATGTCCGGTCAGGGAGTCTTAACGTGCTGGAACAGGAGACGGCACTGCGAATTATCGATACTCTGCCAGCCGATACCGTTTTCCTTGACGGCCGAAATTTGTTCGGACCGATTGCCGGCAGGGGCGTCCACGCCATCGATGGAGCGGACCGTTCCCATCCGTGCGTCGCAGCGGCATCGATTTTGGCAAAACAGGTCAGAGACGAAGAGTTCGAGCGATTGTGCGCGGTCTATAAAGACGAGTACGGGGATGTCGGGGGCCGCGGATACCCGAACCGAATCACGCTCGACTTCGTCCAATGGCACCTGGAGCGCTACGGAATGCTGCCCCCCTTCTATCGAAAGAGCTACCGATGGAAAGCGCTGTCGATGGAAAGCGGCAATAGGCTCCGATAAGAAAACGGAGCCGTCGGGAAGAGCTGCGGACGGGCGAGGCTCTCCATATCGGCACTACAGCCTACCGTAGCCGAATTCGTTCAGTTTTTGGGGATTGTCGAGCCAGTTTTTGCTGATCTTGACGTGCAGAGAGAGAAATACCTTCCTGCCCAGAAGACGTTCCATTTTTATCCGCGAATTCTCTCCTACCCTTTTCAGCATGGCTCCCTTTTTGCCGATGACGATTTTTTTGTGCGATTTTTTGACGATGTGGATGGTAGCGTAAATATTGATGATTTTTTTTTTCTCCTCAAATTTTTCCACTAAGACGGCCGTTCCATAGGGGACCTCCCGGAAACACAGCCGCATAAGCTGTTCTCGGACGAATTCGCCGACGATCACACGCTCCGGGGTATCGGTGGAGCAGTTTTTCGGATAGTAGGCGATTCCCTCCGGCAGATACTTGGGAAAGAATCCCGTCAAAATATCCACGCCTCTTCCCTTCAGGGCGCAGATCGGAACGGTTTCGGCAAACGGGAAGGTTCGGTTGAATATCTCGATGGTTTTCAAAATCTGCTCCCCGCCGCAAAGATCGGTTTTGTTGATCACCAAAATTGCCTTTCCGAAATCTCCCTGCAGATAGTTCAGAACCAGTCTGTCCTCCTCCGACACCGCCTTTTGAAACGGTCGGACAGGTTCCGTCAGGAAGAAGATCAAATCGCTGCCTTTGACGGTTCGGGTGGCGTAGTTCACGATGCGGAGATGGAGCTCGTTGCGCGGAAGATGGACGCCCGGCGTGTCCAAAATGATTGCCTGGAAGTTCTCGCGAGTGACGATTCCGCGGATGTTGTTGCGGGTCGTCTGCGGTTTGTTCGCCGTAATCGAAATCTGTTGGCCGACGAGTCGGTTTAATAGAGTCGACTTGCCGACGTTGGGTTTTCCCAAAAGTGTAGCAAATCCGGAACGGAACGATGGTGTCATAGTACTCGACGGAATTCGGCTTGGAGGTGTTGGATTGCTTTCTGTTCCTCTTTTGGCAGATATTGTAAGGTTTCGCCAATAGGGGTCGGACTAAATTAATATATTGATAATATGATATTTCTATATAAAATATAGGCAAATTATATCTTTAAAATGTGATTTTTACTATCAAAAATAATTAAAATAATAGATTTGGTTTGGGACCGGAGCAATCGGTGCGAATTTCGGCAGAGACTTCCTCTTACGGTTGGTATATCTTTCAGCAGGAAAATTCTGGTTGTCTGCCATACATTTCGGCAGATTGAACCGGAGTTTACAAAAATCAGAATTATATCAAGTCGGAAAGCGACTAAGCAGGAACGAAAACAGTATATGGAATAGACCATGAAAGACGAATATGACTTTTCAAAGGGAGAACGAGGAAAATTTTTTCGTCCTGACGCCACATTAAACCTCCCTGTTTATTTGGATGAGGAAAATTTGTCGTTGGTAGAAAAGATAGCGGACAAAAAAAAATCCGATATCTCTACAATAGTCAACAAACTGATCCGATCAGTCGATGGGGATATGTGGATGGCGGAACTGGACGGAAAGGACTGGCCATAGCTGCTATTCCAGGCACCTGCTCGAAGGCGGCTGTTGTCCGAACCGGCTTTTGACCGCCGACCAATGATAAACGGAAAGGCACGATACGCCACTCTTTCAGGAGGGCGGCCGTTTTTTGACGCAAGAAAGCTTATCGTCCTATAGTTCCTTAAGACCGCATTTGTTGCTGCGGCATGGTTGGGCCGACGCTCCTTTTCCTCCGAAAGGGAGGCTATCGAACGGGTTGCGGGGCGGAAAAAGCTTTGCTGCCGGCCGTTCCGTCGATTCAGTTTTGGTACGATTTGGGGGTAAATCCTGCGGGCACCTGGATGCGAAAGGTTTCGTCGTGGATTTTGGCCAGGTAGATTCCCGCCTGCAGGACTCTCCTTTCCAGGTGTTCGGGACTGTCGACACAGGCCAGAATGCCGAAAAGCCGTTTGTCCCGATGTTCGGGGAAAAACTGCGGGAATTCGCGAAGAAGTTGGAGCAGCCGTTTATATCCCTCCTCTCTCAACCGACTCTTCACCTCTACTACATAGAGATCGTTGTTTCTCGAGTTGGAATAGGCCAGCACGTCCAGTTCCATCGTTTGTCCGTTCTTTCTCTTTTTGACCCGCAGCGAGACGAACTCCATTTTGAATCTTTCCCTCAAAACCTTCTCCATGGAGGGAAAC
>CAZLTI010000026.1:0-1521 GCA_964562335.1 uncultured Pseudomonadota bacterium
TTTGCTGTCAAAGTCGCAGGGATCTATGCCGAAGTTGACGTATTTGGCACTTTTGTAGTCTAAGGTGGCGCAGGAGGAGGGGTTCTCCAGCAGAGTGGGCTTCAGGTAGTTGGTTCCGTTGCCACCGTTAAAGTCTGGATTGCATGCGGGGCAGGTAAAACATTTGCCCTCCCGCTTTTGTTCCTCCGTGCATTCGTTATCGTAGTCCATGGCCCAAACTTTCATAAACAGCTCGCCGGCGTCGGACGACTCCACCATCAGGCAGGGGCCGGTTCTATTCGGCTCGGTACTGCGATAGCATCCGGGAACCGAGTTAGAATTGGACTGGGGGATTGAAGGAGAACTGGATAGGAGAATTCCGCTGTTTCCGTGGCTGGCGGTACCGGCCGCTTCACCGGCCGTTTTCAACCCGTCGGGAATTGCAGTCGATGTCATTACACCAAAATCGGCGTATTTAGCGCCGGGATAGGAGGCATTGTCGGACTCTTCCGTACTCCCTCCGTCGCTGCATGAAGTGGCGACTATCGCCGCCAGCCCAAGAGCGATAATGAATAGTTTGTACATAATCATCTCCTTATGATTTTAGCTGGCCGATACCTTCGGACAGTCGGAACACTATCTATCAGCCCGAAACGGAGCCGGGTTCCGTTCAAATGCCGGAGCCGCGTTAAAGAAAAACTCGACTGCAAAAAACCGGCAGGGGCCGTCAATACAAAAACCAAGCCACCATAAAAAATCGCTCTTTTGTCATCTCACGTCCTACGCGTACCTCCGAAAAATTTCGATATTGTATTGCGTAGTAGCCATGTCCTCATTCGATATCGTACAACGAGTCGTCGACAAGCCGGGAACGAAAAACGGCGGCATGATCGGATCGATTAGAGAAACATCCTCCCAAGTACCATTTTAATAAGCGATTGGTAGGGAACATCCTCTTCGTTGGCTTTTGCTTTTATTTTGTTAAGGAGTCTTTCCGGTAGCCGCAAGGAGATCGTTTTTGTCGACGGCCTTAAATCGGGAAAACCGACCCTTTTAAGAGAGGAAAAGTCAATGTAGTCGGTCGAATCGTTGTGGAGCCAAAACTCTCTTTCTTCCTTCTCGGAAGAAAAATCGGGTATTTTCTTAAGATTTTTCATTTTCTACCGTCTCCTCGTATCGTTTTCTTTCCTTCCGGCTCATGTCTCTTGCGGAGATCACTCGAATTTTCGAATCTCTTACGGTATAGACCAAAAACAGTCTTCTCCCTTTATCCGTCTCACCGTAGAGGATAAACCGCTCCTCCCTTTCGCAGGGGGCTTTGGTTACAAAGGGTTCGTTAAAGAAAACCTCTTCGCATTCGAATTTTGTAACCGAATGAGATTCCCAATTCTTGGTTTCGTTCCCCGAGTCCCAAATAAATCCTTTCATAGAAATATGTATATAATGGAAACATACATCAATCAAGCGCTACCTTTCTGCCGGAACGGTTCTATATTTGTCTCTTTCTCGCTTGTCCCCAAGCAGTCTGGCTGTAGATTACTT
>CAZLTI010000026.1:1531-20382 GCA_964562335.1 uncultured Pseudomonadota bacterium
GCAGGGAACGATTGATAGAAATCTTTGAAAAACTCGGCATGTTACCGTGCCGTAGGGTATTCGGGAGTAAAAGTCTGGCTTTATGCTGGCGCGTAGCTTCGTCGGAGTCATATTTTGATGGCGACTCGAAAACCAAATTTCATTTATTGACTGTTTTTGATAAAAAAATCAAGTTTTAAACGAAAATTTTACCTATATATTACAATAAAATACAATATTATCAATAATTTAACTTGGTCTGACCCCATATAGCGAATGAAGCGGTTCGACGGTTGGGGAACGGTATGACTACGGCGGAAAGGAGATCAGTTCGGACATGTCCCCGATTTCGTATGTGGGGGAGAGGGCTGTCGTGCTGTAGGTCGAGCGGCTCCAAAGAACAAAGGCAGTGTCCATGCCGCAGCGATGTCCGCATTCGATATCGTACATCGAGTCGCCGATAAACAGAGAGTCCGCCGGGGAGCCTCCCATTCGAGCCAGTGCCTTTTGGGCCGGTGCCGGATGCGGTTTGTGTTCGTGCGTGTCTTCGGGCGTCACCACTATATCGAAAAACGTGTCGATTCCCGTATGTCGCAGATAGAGCATGACGGACTCTCTCTTTCTGGAGGTGACGACGGCGATTCTTTTTCCCCGTTGCCGCAACTTTTGCAGAGTCGATTCGACATGGGGAAATATTTTGAGATGCTCGCGGTAGACGCCCAGTTGATAGCTTTTGTAGGTATCGATCAGAGAATCGCAGTCTATGTTTTCCCTTGCGTCAAGCAGCTTTTGAAAGGACTGGCGCAGGGGAAGTCCCAAAAGAGGGTATATCTGTTTGGGCTCTACGAAAGTGCCGTAGAGTTCGCGGCAGGCGTGGACGAAACTGCCGACAACCAAATCCGTAGTATCCAGTAGCGTTCCATCCGCGTCGAACAGATAGTTCCGGTACTCCTTCACGTGTGCTCCTCTTTTATCCGCCGATACTGTAGAACCGGTGTTTTTTGCTGAACTCCCCTCTTTTCGGTTTGCAGAGCACCGCCTGGCGGATCGCTCTCTCGGCTCCCAGTTTTCTGACATCGAAAACCATGTCGTTTACGAGGCAGGGTTTGACTTTGCCGTCGCTCGTTAGCCGGATGCGGTTGCATATTTTACAGTCGCCGCCGGTTCCCCCCTCTACGTTCCAATATAGTCCGGCCTCCAGATCCATTTGGCGGATAAACCGAATTTTCAGGCCGTTTTCGGCGGCATAGCGAGCTACGCTCCGGGCATCCGGCTCTTTGGGGGTCTCTCGAATCACGCAGTTGATCTTTACCGTTTTGAAGCCAGCTTCTCTAGCCGTTCGAATTCCTTCGAACACCTCTTGAATATCTCCTCCGCGGGTGATGGCGGCGAATCTCTTGGGATCGACCGTATCCAAGCTGATATTGAGCCTGTGCAGCCCCGCCTCGAAAAGGGGCTGGGCAAATTTTGGCAGAAGGGTGCCGTTGGTCGTCATGGAGAGGTCCGTCACGCCGGGGATTTCGGCTATGCTTCCGACAAGAGCGACGATGCCCTTTCTCACCAGGGGTTCCCCCCCCGTGATCCGCACCTTGTCGATCCCCAATTTCACGGCTACGCGGACGAAATCGACAATCTCCTCGAAACTTAGAATGTCGCGATGGGAGATCAGCTCGATTCCCTCCTCCGGCATGCAGTAGCGGCAGCGCAGGTTGCAGCGGTCGGTTACGGAGACCCTGAGATAGTGTATGTTTCGGTCGAACGCGTCTGTCAGCGACAACTTTTTCTCCTTGTAAAAATGCCCGTAGGGTTAAATCCCTAAACGCTTTTTTGAAAAAAATCCAGCACTATAAAGGGGGGAGAATAGCTTGACAACTCCAGTGGCGGTTACGATAGTTACTGCATTATGGGGAGTTGTTTCGCTATATCATCAATCAAGGCAATCGGGACGCGAAGTTCGGAGGAGCTGCTATGAAACGTTTTTTGAATCGCTTATGGCTGGTGCCGTTTTTGCTGCTATTTTGCGGCGTCGGGCTATCTGCCCATGCCAAACCCCATCGGGCGGAGATCAGGATTATCGAGACCACGGATGTCCACGGCTCGATTTTCCCCTACGATTTTATCGACGGAAAGTCCGTTCCTCAGTCGCTGGCCCATGTATACGACTACGTGAAACGGGAGAGAGCCAAGGGGCATGTAGTTTTGCTGGACAACGGGGATATTCTCCAGGGTCAGCCGGTCACCAACTACTACAACTATGTGAAGGATCCGGCGAAGGAACCGCACCTGATTGCCGGCGTTATGAATTTTATGGGGTACGATGCCGCAACGGTCGGCAACCACGATATCGAACCGGGACCGGCGGTCTATCTGCCTTTGAAAAACAGCCAGTTCCGGTTTCCCTGGCTTTCCGCCAATACGGTGGATAAAAATACGGGGGTCAGCTTCTTCAAACCCTACGCCAACATCTATCGCGACGGTATCAAGATTACGGTACTGGGTTTGACTACCCCCAAAATCCCGGTCTGGCTGCCGGAAAGCGCTTGGGAGGGACTCCGGTTCCTGGATATGGTCGAGACCGCCCGCGTCTGGGTGGACTATATCAGGAGTCGCGAAAGACCCGATGTGCTGATCGGGCTGTTTCATTCCGGATTCGATTCGACGTATGGCGGCCAGAAACCTTCGAGTGCCAATAACGAAAATGCGGTGCAGCTTGTGGTCCGGGAGGTTCCCCATTTCCATGCGGTTTTTATGGGACACGACCACACCGCCCGAAACGAAAGGGTCGACGGAGTTTTGGTAATGGGCGGGAAAAATGCCGCCAAGGCGATCGCAGTGGCCACCTTGCATCTGAAGTGGAACTTCGACGAAGGTCGATACGATGTGACCGCCGAGGGGGAAATCGTCGAGCCGAAAAACTTTCAAGCGGACCGGGAGCTATTGGAGCGATTCGCCGGCGAGTTCGAGGAGGTGAAAAGCTGGGTATCGGAGGAGGTGGGAATCAACGAGGAGACGGTCAGTTCGAGAGATGCCATGTTTGGCGCATCCGCCTTCAACGACGTCATTCACGAGCTGCAGTTCGACGTGGCGAAGAGTGTGATCGGGCAGGCGGCGGACATCTCCTTTGCCGCACCGCTTCAATTCGACAAGACGATCCGTCGGGGAGCGATTCGCGTTCGCGACATGTACAAACTCTACAAATACGAAAACTGGCTCTATCTCTTAAAGCTTACCGGCAGGGAGGTTCAAAATCATCTGGAATACTCCTACGGCAACTGGGTGAATCGGATGGAGGGGCCACACGACCATTTTCTCAACTTTGAGGAGATAGACGAGGCGAGCGGAAAGTTCAAATTGAAAGCTCGCTACTACAACTACGACACGGCTGCGGGAATCGTCTATTCGGTCGATCTTCTCAAGCCGGCTGGGGAGAAGGTGACGATTCACGGCATGGACGCAGACCTGGACGGACGGGTCGACGCGGGTTCGGAATTTCGCATGGACCGGGAGTATCTGGTTGCCGTCAACTCCTATCGCGGCGGCGGAGGGGGAGGCCATTTGACCAAGGGCGCCGGGATCGCCAAGGCCGATCTGGAAGGGAGAAAGGTGGGAAAAACCGCTAGGGACCTGCGGTACTATCTGCAGGAGGAGATTGCAAAGAGGGGCGCGATCCTGCCAAGAAAAATCGGCAATTGGCAGTTCCTTCCGGTCGACTACGCCAGAAAGGGAAAAGAGAGGGACTATCCCATCATCTACAAAAAAGAGAGCGGTGCCGACCATTGATCCGCAATAGGCGGGAACGGGGCGCAGCCGCTTATGGCAAGCGCGTTCCGATCCCTTCCGCCGCTCCGTTTCCCTTTGGACCGCAGGCGGGTACGCCCTGTCTGCCGAGCGCGATTCCCCTCTACAATCCCAAATCCTCGTTGATCAAAACGATCCGAATGCGTTTTTTCGGGTAGGATTTCTCCGTGATTGTCCAGACGTTGCAGATGCGGTCCGGACTCTTGCACTCCTGGCAGACGGATGTTTTGGCGCAGGGCGTATTTTTCCCTAGGCGCATCACGTTGGCGGGCGAGGAGAAGTCCTTGACGCGCACCATGGCTTCGTGGATATCTCCCACGATCTTGTTTCTTCCGGCCAGCACGACGACATGTTTCGGACCGAAAACGATGGCTCCCACCCGGTTGCCGATCATGTCCAGATTGACGAGCTGTCCGCTTTCGGTAACGGCATTGGTTCCGGTGAAGAACACGTCCGACAGGAGCGCCTGCCTTCTTCTCTCCAGCGTAACTTCGGCGGAAACGGACCTGTCGTAGGTGTCCAGGATTTCGTACTGCGACGAATCCCTCAAACGCTCGTACAGGCCGCTGCCCTTAAATGTCATGGAGCCTCCCCAAGACAGGCTTTTGGCGTTCAGTTCGGGAAGAATTTCCGTTTGCGTCAGGTCCGCAGCCTCCCGCACGTTTTCCGCCAGATAGACGCCGAAGTTGTTCTCCTCCAGCGCCTCCTTCAGGCGCGCCATCCGTATTTTCCAGAAGTTATTGACGGTTTTGTCCATGTCGGCGTTTATCTCCTCGGAGTTATATGTGACGAAGCGGTAAAAAATCCCAGAACCGCGTCATTCCGTGCAATTTTCGACTTTTTACCGGTTTATCACCTTTGACGATATCGAACAAGTATGTCATTTTTACTATAGATAGCATCCGGTTGAGGTTTCTATAGTAAAAATGACAAACAGGCGTAACATGTTTATCGGCAGGCAATCGGAGCTTAGACTGTTAGAGGAATATTACCGATCGGACCGATCCGAGTTCTGCGTATTGTATGGTAGGCGTCGCATTGGCAAATCAACTCTCCTGGAAAAATTCACCGAAAGCCACAAGTGTCATAATATTCAATTGTATGATGAAACTCTGCAATAGCATCAGGGTGAAATGAGTATTTTATCATGAATATCGTTTCCAAATTTTATTGAATACTTCATTCCCTGGAACGCTGTTGGTTTTACCTGAACGAAGTTCCGACAGTCTTTGTTTGGCTACTTCAACCCATTTTTTGTCGGTCTCGGCTTCCGGTGGATTCATGCTCTTGAGAATGGAATCGACCACTTGTGCCCTTTCTTCAACCGGAAGAAAAAGAGCTTCATCGATTAAATCTTTGGTTTTCATATTGGATCCTCAGTTATCGTTAATATGCCGTATGTTTCCATTGTAATTGTCTTGATTCATAAATGCAATTATATGGAGTGCTTGCTTGTTTCAGCGGTATTTTGAAGAGCCTGCGACGAAAAGTCCTCTGCTACGTCAGCCGATTTCCCATTTCGAAAATCGGCAGGTAGACGGCCAACAGCAAAACCAAGATTGCACCGCCTACAGCCAGGATGAGCAGGGGTTCGACAAGCTTGCTGAACTTTTCGAAACGATTCTCTCTTTCTCTTTCGATGAACCGAAAGATCTGCTGAAAGCCTATCTGCAGCAGGCCGGCTTTTTCCGCCGATTCGATATAGGTGCGGTAGACCGGCGGGAACCACGATACGCGGGAAAACGCCTGCGAAAAACTCATGCCGGAATCGAGAAGTTCCGCAATGGCCGCCCCATGTTTTCTATTGCGCTCCGTAAGGCAATCTCTCGCAATTTGCGTGGCATTGCGCACCGGCTGTCCGCTTTCCAGCAGAATTTTCATGGCGTGGGCGTACAGTAGCCGATCCTCTTGGGAAAGGAGGAGCGTTCTCAAGAGACGGGAAACGATGGCAACGGGGTGCAGATGCTTTAGTTTCGGCAGGTAGAACCAGGCGGAAAGGGCAAGTGCGGCCGCTCCAAGCGGAATCCAGTGGCTGCGAATCGTTTCGGAGAGATACACCAGCCCCTTTGTCGGAATCGGCAAATCTCCCTGGAACAGCGCATACACTTCGTCAAACATCGGAATGATAAAAACGACGATGCCGAGACCGAGAAGCAGCGTAAGGCCGAAGACGATCTTCGGATATCTTAGCGCCTTCTCCATTGCGTTTTTGCGCTCCTCCCGACTGCCGTAGAAACCGATCAGCGACTGAAGCCCTTCGGCGAGCTTTCCCGTTTTTTCGCTCAAGGAGACCATGGCGACGAAAAACCCGGGGAAGAGTGGCTTCATATCCGCAAACGACCGCTCGAGCGAATGTCCCTTATGCAGAGAAACGTTCAGCTTCGAAAAGACATAGCGCGTCACGTATGCGGAATTGCTTTTCACAAGCAGAATCAGGCTCTCCCGAAGAGATGCGCCCGAACTCAAAACGTGTGCCAGTGCCTGCAGAACCTCCAGCAGTCGCTCGGTCGACAGTGGAGAGTGGGTAATGTGGGTGGGGATCGGCCGAATGGTCAGATTGAAGTATCCCCTGTTTCGCAGCTTGTGTCGAACGTGCCGTCGCGAGCGGCCCCGCTCGATGCCAAATGCGGTATCTCCCTGCAGAGTCCTGCCCTCCCATAGATAGACGGATCGCATCATAGACATACCGCGTCGAGTTCCGATTGCGAAATCAATCCCTCCCGCACGAGCCGCCTGCCGTTTCGCATCAGGGGAACGAATTCGTCCGCAAGCGCAGCCCTTTCCAGATCGGAAGCGGCAGCTCCATCGACTAGCAGACGGCGCACGGTCCCTTCGATGGGGAGCATCTCCAAAAGCGGAACTCTTCCGTCGATTCCGCTTCCGCCGCAGACGGAGCAGGCGGGTTCCCTTTTCCGGCAGGTGCAGATGCGGTTCATGAGTCGCTGGGATATGACCAAACGAAGCGAGGAGGAGAGATCGTCGTTCGCCACGCCGAGATTCTTCAGCCTGTGAATGGCTTCGAAAACATTGTTGCAGTGCAGGGTCGAAAGTACCAGGTGGCCCGTCTGTGCGGCCCTGGCGGCGATTTGGGCGGTTTCGCCGTCCCTTATTTCTCCCACCAGGATCACGTCGGGATCCTGTCTGAGAAAAGCCCTCAGTGCCAAGTGGAAGGAGAGGCCTGCCGCCTCGTTGACCTCCACCTGCGTGCTGTTCTCCAGTCGATATTCTACGGGATCTTCGATGGTGACGATATTCAGGGTTTCGGCAAGCAGCTCGGTCAAAATGCCGTATAGGGAGGTCGTTTTTCCCGATCCGGTCGGTCCGGTGAAGAGGATCATCCCCGATTTTTTCCGAATGGCGCCTTGGATGGTGCGGATCTGGTCCTGCCGCATGCCCAAATGGGAGAGGGAAAGCGCTACCGATGTGGCGGGCAGCAGTCGAATCACGATTTTCTCCCCGGTTACCGCCGGGACGGTCGACGTTCTCAAATCGTACCGTTTGCCCCTGTCGGTCACATACTGGAAATGGCCGTCCTGGGGCGACCTCTTTTTTGCGATGTCCATACCGGAAATCAGCTTCACTTTCGAGAAGAGGCTCTCTTCGATCCGATGGGACGGAGAAACGGTCTGCAACGCGCCGTTGATTCGAATTCTTGCCCGCTTTTTTGAAGAGAGACTTTCCAGATGGATATCGGAGGCGTTTGATGCAACCGCCTTTTCCAGCAAAAACTTCAGAGATTTCGTGGCCAGGTTGCTGCCCAGGAGAACTCCCTCCCGATTGAGTCCTTCCAGCCGTTCCCCGATCAGGCGGTGCGGACAGCGAAAAAGCCGGTATGCGGAAAACAGAAACGGAAGATAGCGGCAGAGGGGGATGAGGGAGGTCTTTTCCGAAACGAATACCTGCGCCGGTCGATCCCCCTTGCGGACATAGGTGAATTGCAGTCTGTTCTCCAGTTGAAGAATCTGTTGCGGATGTCTGCCGTCCATTTCGGGAAGCGTCAGGGTATTTTCCCAGCTTGAGATTTTTATCTCGTCGGTGGAAAGGTTTTGCGTTTCCTCCGCCGATTCCTTTTTTCTGATCAAGGGTTCCACGAATCGGAAATATTCTGTAGGATTCCTTTTCTCGTCGACTGTCGGAACCTCCGAAAAAACGCCCGAGGAGGCTCCTATCGTTCAATCAACCGGTGAGTGGCATGATTAAATGGATTATTGTCGGCATTGCCGGCTACATCGTATACCGGGCGGCCAAATCGAAAGCCAAAACGATACTCTTCGGGTTGCGGAACTCCAAAGAGATTAAAGCGGCCGCAGACCTGATCCCCTGCGAACAGTGCGGCAGCTTCACCGAAAGAACCACTGCCGTGGTCGGCTCCAAAAAAAGCTTCTGCAGCGAAGAGTGTCGGCAATTGTACCGGAAGGAAGATAGGTAGGCAACAGCCGTCCGGACTTGGCAGAAGGGAGGCAGTCCATAATAGTGGAGCGGCTGGTTTCCCGCGTTCGAATATCCGACTTTTTGATTGTCAGCATCGGCTTGTCCGTTATAGAAGGAAAATTGTCCGCCCGACGGAGAGAGGAGCGTCAGGCTTTGCGCTTCGCCCTATCCGTCGGTCAATAGCCGCTTCGCCTGCTCCTATGAATCTCTACGAACTTCCCATTCATATACTGCACGACATGCGGATGAAGGGGGAAATAGCGACGGAAGAGATCGTCCGCTCGGTTTTGGATCGCATCGACCGAACCGAGGAGCGGCTCCACTGCTTTCTCTACCTGTCCGGAGAAAGGATGGTGGATAGAGCCAGACAGATAGACGGCCGCATCGGAAAGGGAGAGGAGGTCCATCCCCTTGCCGGCATGCCGATAGCCGTCAAGGATCTCTTTTCCACCAAGGGAATCGAGACGACGTGCGGCTCCAAGTACCTGGAAAACTACATCCCGCCGTTCGAGTCCACCGTAACGCAAAAGCTCGAAAATGCGGACTACAACCTGGCGGGGAAGAGCAATATGGACGAATTTGCGATGGGATCTTCCACGGAGCATTCGGCCTTCGGACCGACCCGCAATCCCTACGATTTGGAGCGCGTACCCGGCGGTTCGTCGGGAGGATCGGCAGCCGCAGTTGCTGCGGGAGAGGCGCTCGGCGCGGTGGGAAGCGATACGGGAGGCTCAATCAGGCAGCCCTCCGCGTTTACCTCCGTCGTTGGCCTAAAGCCGACCTACGGCCGCATCAGCCGTTGGGGAATGGTGGCCTTTGCCAGTTCGTTCGATCAGGCGGGTCCCATAACGAAGGATGTCGAAGACGCGGCTCTTCTGCTGAAAACGATAGCGGGATTCGACAAGCTCGACGCAACTTCGCTCAATGTGGGCGTGCCGGACTACGGCGGAGCGCTGCATCGCTCCGTGAAGGGCATGAAGGTCGGACTGATCGGGGATCTGGACCTGCGGTCGTGCGATGCCGAGATCGTCCGGATATTTCAAAACAACCTGAAGGTGCTTGCGGACGGCGGCGCCGAGATCGTGGAGGTTTCGATTCCCGCCATAACGCACGCCATAGCCGCCTACTATATCATCGCAATGTCGGAAGCGAGTTCCAATTTGGGCCGCTACGACGGTATCCGATTCGGACAGCGGCGGGCCGGATCGAAGGATTTGCGGAGCATGTACGAGGAATCCCGGGAAAAGGGGTTGGGTAAGGAGGTTAAGCTACGCATCCTGCTGGGTACGTTCGCGCTGTCGGCGGGATACTACGACGCATATTACATCAAGGCCCAAAAAATCCAGAGCCTGATCCGCTCGCAGTTCTACGATGCCCTTTCTACAGTCGATGTTTTGGCGTTGCCGGTTTCGCCGACTCCCCCATTCAAACTCGGCGAAAAGACGGACGATCCCTTGCAGATGTACCTGATGGATGTCTTTACCATCTCCGCCAACCTGGCTGGCATTCCCGGAATTTCCGTTCCCGGAGGGGCTACCGAAACCGGACTTCCCGTCGGATTTCAGATGCTGTCCGGCCACCTGATGGAGGAGAAGCTTTTCAGGGCGGCGCACTACTTTGAAACAGCGAACGATAGTACCAAACCACCACTGGCTGTTTAGCATGATACGTCGGGAACTCGAACTACTGGAAGAGGAATTCAAAAAACGGATCGGTAGCATCCGGGAAATGGAGGAGCTGACTGCCGTAAAGGTGGATTTTTTCGGCAAAAAGGGAAGGCTGTCGAAGTTCAGGCAGTACTTTAAATCGCAAGGCGGCAAAAAGGCCAAAACCGGAAAGGAAATCGATCGCGAAAAGAGCGAAGCCGAAAAGGAGATCGACCGCAAAAAGGCCGAAATCGGAAGGGAGATCAACCGCGTCAGGAACTCGATCCAGACCTGCCTGGACGAACGTAGGGAGAAGCTGAAAAGAGCCCAGTTCCGCGAGCGGATGGACGAGGAGTGGGTGGACATTACGCTGGATCCGATCCAGACGAAAATGGGAAGCATGCATCCGATCACAATGGTGCAGAGCGCTCTTGAGGACATATTCGTCTCCATGGGATTCCATGTGCTCGACGGACCCCATATCGAATCCGAATACTACAACTTCGAGGCTCTCAACATACCGGAGCACCACCCGGCCAGAGATATGCAGGACACCTTCTATTTCGAGGACGGATACCTGCTGAGGACCCAGACATCGAACATGCAGATTCGGGGTATGGAAAGCCTGAAGCCGCCCCTGAAAATCATCGGGACCGGCAAGGTGTTTCGCTGCGAAGGGGCGGACGCCTCCCACGACTCCTGTTTCCATCAGTTGGAGGGAATGATGGTGGATCAGGACATATCCGTGGCCCATCTGATCCACTTTATGAAAACGATGCTCGGCGAAGTATTTCAGAAAAAGGTGAATGTGCGCTTGCGCCCCGGCTACTTCCCTTTTGTCGAGCCGGGATTCGAATTGGAGCTGGCCTGTCTGCTGTGCGAGGGAAAGGGGTGTGCGGTCTGCAAGCGGGTCGGCTGGATCGAGCTGCTAGGATGCGGAATGGTTCATCCCAAAGTGCTTATACACGGAAAGATCGATCCCAAAAAATATTCGGGTTTTGCCTTCGGTATGGGTGTCGACCGCTTGGCGATGATGAAATACAACATTGACGATATCCGGCCGCTGCACGGCGGAAACTTGAATTTTATGCGGCGTTTCGTATTGGCCTAGGCGCCGCGCAAAAAACGGCACTGTCGCTACGGCATTCGATCCCGCGAAACGACGGACAATGGACTCTATCACGCTACCATGAAGATTTCTCTCAACTGGATCGGCGATTTCGTCGAACTGAATCCGCCGCTGCCGAAGAAGGAACTGGTCGAAACCATCACCCTTTCCGTATGCGAAGTGGAGGGATTCGAAACAACGGGGACGCACCTTAAGGAGGTAGTCGCTGCGGAGGTACTGAAGATCGATCCCCATCCGCATGCGGAGAGGCTCGACGTTGTGGAGGTGCGTTTGCGCAAGGGGAGCGCAGCGGTCGTGTGCGGAGCAAAAAATTTCAAAGTGGGAGACAAAGTAGCCTACGCGGCCCCCGGAGTGACGCTTCCGGGGAACCGGAAAATTGAAAAAATTCCGATCAAAGGGGTCGAAAGTAGCGGTATGCTGTGCTCGGAGGAGGAACTTCGTTTTCTCAAAAACGAAAGCGGATTGATGATTCTTCCCGAAGATTCCATCAACGGCTGCTCCCTGGATCTGATCTACCCCGATCAGGTCGATATGATCATGGATATCGACAACAAATCCGTCACGCACCGCCCCGATCTTTGGGGACACTACGGTTTTGCCCGGGAGTTGGGAGCCATTTACGACCGCCCCGTGAAAAGAAAGAAGGTGAAAATGGAAAACCTGAAGGGGGAGGGTAGGCGGCTGATCAAGGTGAAGGTCGAAGAGCCGGATCTTGTACCGCGCTTTTCCGGCGTTTCGATCGCCAATATCGAGGTCAAACCCAGCCGCACCTTTATGAGACACCGTCTTACCCGCGTCGGTCTCCGCCCCATCAACAATCTCGTGGATTTAACCAACTACGTGATGCTGGAGTACGGGCAGCCCATGCACGCCTTCGATGCCGAAAGGATTGCGGGCCGAAAGCTTACGGTCCGGCGTGCCGAACCGGGAACGAAAGTAAAGACGTTGCACAATAAGGAGGTGCAGCTGGGAAAGAGCGACCTGACCATTTGCGATGCCGACGGCGCTTCCGTGGTCGCGGGGGTTGTCGGAGGGATAGGCACGGGCGTCGCCGAAACGACGACATCCATTTTTTTGGAGGCCGCAAATTGGGATCCGGTCTGCATCCGCAGGACTTCGACCCGAATCGGGCTAAAAACCGACGCTAGCCTAAGATTCGAAAAGGCACTCGACCCCGAAATGACGATGCTTGCCGTCCAGAAGGCGGTAAAGTTGCTGCGGTTGACCAATCCGAATCTGCGGCTTTGCGGCAAACCTGTAGACATTCGCGGGAAAGAGCCAAAACCGGTAACGGTCAGAACGTCGTTCGATTTCATCTGCAGGAGGCTGGGGAAGAAAATCGACTCCCAGGAGATTCGCGACATACTCGAAAGGCTGGGATTCAACTTTATGGACGACAGTTCCGAATTGCTGGTCGAAGTGCCGACCCACCGCCGCACCAAAGACATATCGATACCGGAGGATTTGGTGGAGGAGGTGGGGCGAATCTACGGATATAACCGCATCAAACCGCAGGCACCCCTGTTTCCGATCTCCACACCGGTGTTCAACCAGGATCACCAGTTTCGGCTGCTGGCACGCACGGTTTTGCAAAAAACCGGATTTCACGAAGCCTACAACTATCCGCTTACCCATCAAAAGGCGGAGGATCTGTACGGTCTCAAATCCGACGGAGTGATGCGGTTGGTAAATCCGGTGGTTCGCCATCAGGTTCAGATGCGGACCTCCCTGCTTCCCCATTTTGTGCAGACGATAAGGAAAAATCAGGGTATCACCCCCGAATTCAGGATCTTCGAACTCGGGCGCATCTATTACAAAAACGGAGAGGGCGAACACGAGGAGCCCCACAAGTTGATTGCGGGTCTCAGCACGGGGAAAAGGCGGTTGGGAAGCGCCTTTTTTCAGCTAAAAAGCCATGTGCTGAACCTGCTGATCCGGCTGCAAATACCGGACATCGCCTGGAAACCCCTGGCCGGTAGACGCACGGCCTATCAGCATCGGCACATTTCGGCGGCGATCTTTTCGAAAGATAACTTTCTGGGAACCATTTTTTCCTTCTCGCCGGAATACTTGGATCTGACCGAACTACAGGAGGATGTCTGCATTGCGGAGCTCGACTTCGACAAAATGTTCGCGCTGGAAAAGACGGAATATCAGTACAAGCCGCCGCCGAAATTCCCGTCGGTCAAATTCGAAGTTTCCGTTCTGTCCCCCAAACGCACCTACTACCAGGAGATCGAGAATCTCATTCGCTCGCAGAACGAACATGCGGTCAAAGTGGAATGTCTGGATGTCTACTATCCGAAGGAGCATCCGGATTTGAAGTCCGTCTCCATATCCATCGAATTTCGCTCGAAGGAGAAGACGTTCGACGCCGAAGAGGCAACGGAGCTGCGGAACGGAGCGGTGCGCAAATTGGACGAGGCCGGCTACAGGCTTCGCTGATCCGATTTCCCCGAAATCCCTATGAGTACCCCCAATATCTACACAGTAACGATCGTGCGCAACCTGGGCATACCGATCTCCTTCACGGTCAAGCGCTGGAAGGTTTGGACCTTCCTGTTGGCCTTTCTGCTTCTTGCGGTCTATGCGGGATACGAAACGTTTCGGTATCTGCGGCTCAAGGAGGAGAGCAGGGATCTGCGGAAGGACCTTTTCGAGTCGCAAAAGAGGATAGAGCTGCTGACAACGCGCATAGAGAAATACGACAACGCGCTGTTTCAAGCGCGGCCCGACGGCAAGGAGTTGCCCTCCGATCTGGAGGAGAGTCTGCTTAGGCAGCCGAATATCGAAGACGGCATGTGGGTGACGGAGGGGGGCAATTCGTTCGCCGGAGAGCCTCTTGCGGAGGCGACGCTAAAGGTTACGAAACTGACGGCACGGGTGAAGGGGGACGATCTGCTGATGAGCGTCGAGATCGGCAACTCCTCGCAAGAGCCGAAGGATATCGGCGGCTATATCAACATCGCACTGATCAACAACAACATCTCTCCGCCGATCTACAAATCGGCAACCGGCGGATCGTTGGGAAAGAACGGATTCCCCTCCACCTACAAGTCGGGCAGGCAGTTTCTGATCGGAAGGGGGAGAAAAAGCCGGACCTACCGCATCAAACGTATTCGGTTGACCGAAGCTCACGAGTACTATACGGATGTGCTGCTGCTAATCTATTCCTACAAAGGGCGCCTTCTCAACAAGCAGTCCATATCGCTCGACAGGAAGATTTTTCTGGAACAGTAAGCCCTTTTGCCCGCCATGAGAAAAAAGAGAGATCCAAAAGCCATTACCGGTCTGCTCGGAGTCGGCAGCATATTCCACGGTCGCATCGGTTTCGAGGGAACCCTCCGTATCGACGGCTCGGTCTACGGAGAAATCTTCTGCGAGAACGATGCCTTCAGTACGGTCGTCGTAACCCAGGGTGCCGAGGTGGAAGCGGATATCGTTGCCGATATCGTTGTGGTTTCGGGCAAGGTCTGGGGCAACGTCAAGGCCATAGAGCGGTTGGAACTGCATCGCGAAGGACAGATCGAGGGGTTGGTGTATACGAGCGACTTCCACATCAAAGACGGCGCACTGTTTCAGGGAGAGTGCATCATGATTCGCGATTGGAGCGCCGAGAAAAAACGCATGCTGAAGTTGGAGAGGTTCTACGGCATTCATGCAAAAGAACGGACAGCGGACAATCCTCGAATCGGCGAAAAAGGCGAAGGAGTCGAGGAATCGTTCCTACGGTCGATCTCCTGAGAGCACTTTGATTGGCGTCCCCGTAAACCAACAGACAAAGAGGGCTATGAAATTGGAAGACATTAAAAAGATCGCCGTTTTGGGATCGGGCGTCATGGGGCATGGAATTGCCCAGGGATTTGCCATGGGTGGCTATGATGTAAAATTGTACGATATCGACGAGAAAGTTCTGGAAGTGGCGGTCGCCCACATCGATGAAAGCCTGGATCTATTTGTCGAGTCGGGAATTTTCACCGAACAGGATAAAGTGCAAATTGCCGATCGGTTATCGACTGCAACCAATCTGAAAGAAGCTGTTTGCGATGTCGATTTTGTGATGGAAGCGATACCGGAGATGATGGATCTCAAGCAAAAGACGTTTCAAGAAATAGAGTCCTGCTGTTCGGCCGACACGATCCTGGCATCCAACACGTCCCATTTGAAGGTTTCCGACGTGTTTGCCTTGGTGAAAGATCGATCGCGTGTCGTTGGTGCGCATTATTTCAATCCGCCGCAGATTTGCCCGACGGTAGAAGTTGTCAAAGCTGCCAGTACCAGCGATGAAACGATGCAGGTCACATACGACCTAATGGCCAAGATTAAAAAGGAGCCTGTCAAAGTTAACAAGGATGTGGTCGGGCTGGTGGTCAATCGTCTTCAAACAGCCCTGTTGAGAGAGGCATTTTACCTGCTGGATCAAGGTGCGATCAGTGCCGAGGACATCGATAAGGCTGTTCGTGGCAGCTTGGGCTTTCGCGCCGCCAGCATTGGTCCGATGAAAATGGTGGACATGGGCGGTCTAGACGCTTGGTTGGATTGCTGCGAAAAGTTGCTCCCGATAATGGACCGATCGATTGATGCGCCCAAGGCATTGGATGATCTGGTCTCCCAAGGCCATACCGGAATTAAGAGCGGAAAAGGGTTTTATGAATATTCGGTCGATTTTGGACAAAAGGAGCTGGATGAAACGGTCAAAGCCCGCGATCGTGAGTTTTTGGAACGATATAAAAAGCATTTCTTGAAAATGTCCGACTAAGAGATGAATTGGGAGAAAACAGATGTCGCACGATCAAAAGCCGGCAGTCGAAGTCATCGATCGACTGTTCAACGCAAAGTCCATAGCCCTCGTCGGAGCTTCCAACGACCCGCGCAAGTATGGATATATGACTTTGGATTGTATCGTTAAAGGCGGTTACCAAGGCACCATATATCCCATTAATCCGAAAGGCGGCGAGATATTGGGGGTTACCACGTATCGCTCCTTGGCGGAAGTGCCGGAAGTTCCCGATGTTGCCGTGATTTTGTTGCCAGTGGGTCTGGTCCCTCAAGTTTTGCGGGAGGCAGCGAAAAAAGGCATTCCGGGCGCCGTGATTACATCTTCCGGATTCGGCGAAATGGGCAGAGACGATCTACAGGAGGAGTTGCTGACCATCGCAAGGGAAGAGAATATTCGCATTATTGGACCGAATATTGAGGGATTTATCTACAAACCCAATCGGTTAAATGCTCAGTTCTTCCCCGTAATTAAAAATATCGGACCGCTGGCTACTATCTCGCAAAGCGGCTCATTGACCAATGGACTTGCCGAATGGGCCGATGCAGAGCAACTCGGACTTTGCGCCACCGTTAATCTCGGCAATCAAGCCGATATTTGCGAATCGGATTTTATCGAGTACTTTGCGCAAAATTCACATGCGAAAGCGATGGCGTTCTATCTGGAAGGGGTAAAAGAGGGGCGTCGTTTTATCCAAACCTTGCAGCAGGAGGCACACAAAAAGCCTGTAGTAATCTTAAAATCCGGCCGATCGCAGGCCGGACAAAAATCGGCCGCATCGCATACGGCTTCGCTGGCCGGTGCACAAGACATCTTTCGCTCTGCATGTCGGCAGTATGGCGCTTTGGTTGTGGATGACCTCCAAAGCCTTTATGACTCTGGCAAAGCGCTGTCTACGATGAAAGTTCCGGCTGGAAATCGTGTGTTGATCGTCTCTTCGTCCGGCGGTATCGGCGTGCTGGCTGTGGACGAAGTGGAGAGTTGCGGATTGCAAATCCCCGAATTGCCGACAGAAATGGTGAAAGAACTGGATGAGCTGGGGCTTTCACCAGTGGCCAACTACTCGTCGAATCCTATCGATTTGGCTGCCATTTGGGCGGAAGAGTTTGAAAAAGTGGCAATGATTGCGGATAGGTACGACATCGCCGATGTATTTCTGCTTAATTTTGGAGATCCCATTGTCGGTGCCGGAGATATGGTGATCGAGCTTTCGCAAAAAGTTAGTGCCAGCCTGGCAGTGGCGTATATGGGGGGCGCCGAAGAGGAGAAGAAAGATTGGCCCAAAATGCATGCGGCAGGAATTCCGGTTTTTCCCACCCCCGAAAGAGCTGTGCGATCTTTAAACGCCGTGGTGAAATTCGGCGAGTATCAAAGAAAGCGCACTAGCCAAGAACAGGTTAGTATGTCTCTTGGCCCAAGGAATCATGCTCCGCAAAAAGCACCGGAATTCCTGTTGGAGCCGGATGCCGTTGCTATGGTGCAACCATATGATATTCCCTATCCCCAATCGGCTTTTGCCCGTAATAGTGCCGAAGCGGTTGAGATGGCCAAGCGGCTCGGATTTCCGGTAGTGATAAAAATCGTATCGCCGGATGTGCCGCACAAAAGCGATGTGGGCGGTGTCGCCGTGAATTTACGGTCTGCAATTGAAGTCGGAGAAAGCGCCGACCAGATGGTGGATCATATCAAAAGTGCGATACCCAATGCGCGAATCGAGGGATGGCAAATTTGTCGGCAGGCCGACGAAGGCGTAGAGGTGATCGTCGGTGCATTGGATGATCCGGTGTTCGGTCCTACGGTTATGTTCGGAATGGGCGGAATTTTTACGGAAGTGTTCAAGGATGTGGCATTTCGTATCGCTCCCTTGCGGCGGTGCGATGCGGAGGAAATGATTCGAGAAATCAAGGGATATGCGATCCTGAAAGGCTCCAGAGGTCGGAAGGGAGTTGCCCTGGATAAACTGGCCGATTGCCTAATGGCAGTATCGCAAATGGCAGTCGAACATCCGGAGATCGGCGAACTTGATCTCAATCCGGTTCGGGTATACGAAGACCGAGTCGAAGCATTGGATGTGAGGATTATGAAGGTGAGTTTTCCTGTAACGTATAACTAAAGGAGTTGTTATGACAGAATCGCATTGGGACTATCGAAACCCCTATGAATGGATGAAAAGAACAGCGTCTTCCACTATGCCGCCACTTGTGATCTGTGCGGCAATAACGGGAGGAGTACAGGGCAAGGAGGCCAATGTCAATTTACCCGAGACCATTGAAGAGCAGGTAGAGCAGACCTATGAGTGCTATCGCTTAGGTGCAACCATGGTTCATACCCATACCAGAGATCCGGAAAACTGGGGGGATTGCACGGGGGATCCTGGCAGAATCAGAGAACTTAACGCGGCGATACGCGAAAAATGTCCGGATATTATCATTAATAATTCCACGTCGGCTGCATATGGCATGTCCATTGAGGATCGAGTAGCCTGCCTCGACGCCAACCCGGAGTCGGCTTCGCTGAACCTGGGGCCGGATATGTATAAATTGAAAATCAAAGCTCGAAATTCGCCTTTGTCGAGTCCGCGTGATGAGCAAAACTTGGATTCTTGCACCGTGGCCACCTACAAAGAGATCTCCCACTTTGCAAAAATGATGCAGGAGCGTGGTATTCGACCGGAAATGGAGCTGTATCATCCGGGGCAATATTGGGTGGTGCGCGATTTGATTGCGCAAGGTGTGATCGATCCCCCCTATCAAATCCAATATGTGCTGGGGTATGTGACCTCCTCTTTTCCAACTCCTGCGAATTTGATCGGCCTTGTTAACGAACTGCCGGAAAAAGCCGATTTTGCTGTGGCTGGGTTGGGGCCTTACCAATTGCCGATGTCCATGATGGCGATAATTCTTGGAGGACATGTTCGTGTGGGCATGGAAGACAATGTCTATTACAAGCGGGGACGGCTATTGAAAGGCAATGGAGAGGCAGTAGAGAGAGTCGTTCGCATGGCAACCGATATGAACCGCGAGATTGCCACACCGCAACAAGCACGGGAAATGTTGGGGTTTTCAGCGACACCGAGTTCATACTAATCGAT
>CAZLTI010000027.1:0-20380 GCA_964562335.1 uncultured Pseudomonadota bacterium
TAATCTCACAGCCCTAAAGAATGAAGTTGAACAGGTTACTTCCCTACTAGAGTTAGCCACAAATACGGAACAGATTATTCCCGACGCAAAAGCTGAATGTCTGATTGACTGGATTTACCGTCTTCAAGCAGAAGAAAGTGACTCTGATTTGAAAATCCTTATTTTTACAGAGTTCGTCCCCACACAAACAATGCTTCAGCAATTTCTAAGCAACAGAGGAGTTACTTCTGTGATTTTAAACGGTTCCATGAGCATGGACGAAAGAAGACAGGTGCAAAACGCTTTTCGAGATAAAGCTCGTGTACTCATTTCAACAGATGCTGGAGGAGAGGGGCTTAACCTTCAATTCTGTAATGTTGTTATTAACTATGACATACCTTGGAATCCAATGAGGCTTGAACAACGGATTGGAAGAGTTGATCGTATTGGGCAATCTCGAATTGTAAAAGCTATTAATTTTGTATTTGAAGAATCGGTTGAATACCGAGTTAGAGAGGTTTTGGAGGAGAAGCTATCAATCATTTATCAGGAATTTGGGATAGATAAGACCGGAGATGTCCTTGACTCCGCGCAGGCAGGAGCACTGTTCGAAGATGTGTTCACTTCTACTTTAATAGATCCCGATACAGTTGAACAAAAGGTTGACGAATCGATTGAGCAAATCAAGCAGGAAATAGAAGACATTCGGGAAAATGATTCTGTTTATAATGTCTCCCATATACCGGATAAAGAAGCTGCTGAAAAGCTAAGATCTCATCCCTTGCCACATTGGCTGGAACGAATGACCACTTCATATATAGAGTCACATGGAGGGAAGGTAGCTCGAAAGAAGAATTGGTCGGATTTAAACTGGCCAGATGGGAGGCATCAACTGAAGGTTGTGTTTAACTCAGGAGATGCAGAACGATATAATGCGGAACTTCTCAATCTAGAGAATCCAAAGATTAGAGGACTTGCTCTAAATCTGATGCCAGTTGCTCCGGGACAACCTGTTCCATCAGTTTGTTTCAAAAATTTACCGAATAGTATTTCTGGATATTGGGGATTGTATGAAATTAGAATATCAACGACACCTCTATCAGCAAATTCCAAGGTACGAATTCCCAAAATAAAACATCGATTCTTCAGTGTATTCACTAATGAAGATGGGAAAGTGTTTCTTCCCTCTGCTAGACATGTCTGGAATTGTATTGATGATTCTGACATGGAACTCCTTGGGCAGTTGACATCGGAGGAATCTCTGCAATCATATGAATGGCTCCAAGTTGTTGCTGAAGATGTCGGAGCAGACCTGTTTAAGCAGCTTTGCTTGGATCATCAGGATGCCATTGTCAAGGAGAATGAAAGGCTTGAATACTCATATGAATTTCGAAAAAAAGCAATTGATCGAATTGGTCTCCCTGAAGTTAGAGACTACAGGAGTAAAAAACTCAAGACCGAGCGAGAAGAATGGACAGATGAGCTAAAAATATTAAAGGAAGTAATTCCTGACCTCAGACCGCTTCTAATATTAAAGATTCAATCTGGAGGTCTCAATGGGTGATTGGCAGGAAATCATTCTGAAGGAGTTTCCAGAAGAACGCTTTGATTTCACTGTTGTATTGGATCCAGATGGATTGTTTATTGAAGAAAATTTGAGCATTGAGCTTCGAAGTAGAAAATATCACCTCATCGATTTTGATGATTCTATCGAGTTTAGATTTGAGTATGAATCAACTTACAGGCAACCAGATGCTAAGAAGCCTGACGATCAACCATCGGTGGTTGTTCGATTTCAAGATTCAAATTCCAGTAAACTTCCCTTCGATTTAACTCAACAAGGGAGAATGCTGTCGTTTAGTCTTGGAGACATTTTTCCTGATTTAAGTTATCCGGTGTTAGAGGAACTCGATAAAACTCATCTGGATAGCTTGTCACAAGCTTTGATAGACTATTCCCCCGGTAGACTTGGAGATAATGCAACCAAAGATTTTATATTAAGACACGTTTTTGGAATTGCCAGTGAGTTAATAGCCGACGAAAAGGACTTACTCAGGATGTTGTTACGCACTCACTATAAAAATCTTCATTTACCTCATATCCTCACTGACCATCTCCTGAGCCTGCTTCAGAAGAATAGTAAACTTTCATCATGGCCATTGGAAAAGATTATTCATGACAAGGAATATTTTTATACTTTTCTACAAGAAAGATGGCCATTCTATTTGAGGGAAAGAAAAATTGCAGACGATGTGAGGGAAGCATCTGCAAAGTACGGGTTAAGATTTGAAGGGCCAATAGCCCTTCCATTTGAAGATGAAGACATCAGGGTTTATATCGACAATTTATTTGTCGAACAGAAACTAAAACCAATATCTGTCCAGTTATCAGATAATGGTTCTGATTTGATAAAAAAGGAAGGTTGGATTGGAAGTGGAATACTAAGAGCAGATTCAAATGATGATCATGATAGGATACAAAAGCTATTCGATTTGATTGAAAAAAACCTACCTTCAGGAGATTGCCGTTATACTGAATGGTTATCGTTTGCAGGGAAGTGGGCTGAATTATCAGCTTCCATTGATTCTGATGATGGGAACAGCTTTAAAGAAAAGTTTTGTGATACTGCTAATAAAGTTAATGAGCTGTTTTCGTCTTGGTTGTGTTCTTATTATTCAAGTCTTATGACTCTGCCTCCAACAACCCCTTCAATGTTGCATCAGATTGCGAGAAGCTTAGCCAGGGAATTTGAGAAATCAAATGATCTGAAGATCGCTTTGTTGGTTGTGGATGGTTTATCGCTTAGCCAATGGGTATCTGTACGTAATATTATCCAAGATCAAATTGAAGAAATTGTATTTAAGGAGTCTGCAACATTCGCTTGGATTCCAACATTAACTTCTGTTTCTCGGCAAGCCATCTTCAGTGGACGTGCTCCTCAATTCTTTCCTCGCACAATTCATTCAACAAATTCTGAAGCTAAATTATGGGGTGTTTTTTGGGAGGAAAACCAAGTTCAAAAACGGGAAGTCTCATACTGCCGTGGCTTGGGGGATGGAGATCCAATTAATGCACTTGAGGATGTGTTTAATCCCGGATATACCAAGATCCTTGGATTGGTGATCGATAAAGTAGACAAAATCATGCATGGAATACAGTTAGGATCAGCAGGTATGCACAATCAGATTGTTCAATGGTGCAATCAGGGATACCTGAATACCCTAATTGAGTTTCTGTTTGACAACGATTTTCAAATTTGGCTGACTTCAGATCATGGAAATATTGAATGTACCGGTGTTGGTAAACCATCTGAAGGATCTATGGCTGAGCATAGAGGAGAACGAACCAGGGTTTTTAATTCTGACGAGCTAAGACAGAAAATTAAAGCAGAAATCCCTGAATCTTTGGAATGGGATTCTCCGGGTTTGCCCCCTGATTATCTACCATTATTGGCGAAGGACAAGGATGCCTTTGTTAGCAAAGGTAGCAGCATTGTTGGGCATGGAGGGGCATCGATTGAAGAAGTTATTGTACCGTTTGTCAAGATAGAAAGGAGTATTTAGTGAAATTGAGTCGATATGACAAAATAGGAATTAAACAGGTCATACGTTTAGAATGGATGGACAAAGCTCTGGATTTAGCAATGGCTGAGCTGCCTACCAAAGAAATAAGAAGTGAATTGATTGAGTATTTATCTAATAAGAAACAAAGTGGAGGTGAGGGCAAGCGAGGTAAGGAAGCAATAATCAAAGCCCTGAGTATTTTGATGCAGGCATGGTGTACTCCGGTAAAAGAAATAGCAGAACTAAGGGATGGATGTTTAAACATCGCAAAAAAAATCCCTCAAAATAAAAGACTGTTTCTCCATTGGTCGATGATATCTGCTGCCTATCCGTTTTGGGCTTCAGTAGCCAAACAGACAGGAAGGTTATTGAAGCTTCAAGATCAAACCACTCAGAAACAAATCGTTACCAGATTAAAAGAGCAATACGGAGACAGGGAGACAATAGCCAGATATGGCAGATATGTAGTCCGTTCCTTTATCGCATGGGGAGTTCTGAAGGATACAAAGGCTAAAGGTTTTTACACTAAGGGGAAACAGCATATCATTTCGAATCAGGCTAGTGCTTTAATGCTGCTTGAAAGCTCTTTATTATCAATTCCAGATGGGAAGAGTACTATAAGATCCCTGATAAACTCTCCCGGTTTTTTCCCTTTTTCTCTACCCAATTTAAATGGAGACTTGATTTCGAATAAGTCCCCCAGAATGAAAGTTGTTCATTACGGATTTGATGATGAGATTGTGAAGCTTATAGGATTAGAATAACAACAAATAAAGAACCAAATATAGTTCCTTGCCGTTTTGCCTTGCTAGGATGGTTTCTTCATTCTTTGACGTGGATTCTGCTGCTCCGGACTTTGCAGCAAAATTATGCAAGCTCTTCAATCATTTTTCTGATGATTGGTTTCATATCTGGAATTTCTTTACCGCAGACTGAAAAGACAATTTCAGCATCCAAATCAAAGTAGTGGTGGGTAATAACGTCTCGCATTGCCATGGCCTTTTTCCATTGAACCTCTGGATAAAGCGACAGAAGATTGCCATGTGTAGTCTTATCGAGATTTTTAAGACTCTCTCCAATCGCAATCAGTTTCATGCAAATCGCATCCAACCTCTCCTGCCCCCTGTCTGTGTCAGTCAGATCGGCGATGCTATCAACAGGCCAAAACCGGCGTTCAATTTTGTCGATGGATTGAACGATTTGAAGAAGGATTTCTCGGGCTAGTTCCCGATCAAACATAGAGTGCGTCATTGTCAATCCGTTGTTTCAGATAGTCGCTCATCGTTTCTCGATAGCGAACAATATCAACGGGACAGTTCAGATTTTCTTCTATCTCCTGCTTGATACCTATCGGATCGAACATATTTGGATTGTCCAGCTCAACGACAATATCTATATCGCTTCGCTCGGAATGAACGTTACGGGCAAGAGAACCGAAAATGCCAATTTTCTTCAGCGGATACCTGCCTATCAGTTCCGGTTTTAGATTTGCCAATGCCGATAAGATTTGTTCCCGTTCCATTGTCATAGATGGGCTTGTGGAGATGGAGGTGGCGGGAATCGAACCCGCGTCCCAAAGATGGGATCGTTAGCTTTCTACAGGTTTAGTCAGTTTTTTGCGATTTCGCGTTTTCGGTCTCGCCAACTGACGGGCTCACGAAACGCCACCCATTTAAAGATCACCGATCGGCTAATGGGAAACCGGCCGGATAAGCCCGATGGAATGACGCGATCTCCCAGGTATCGGACGTCGTGGGCATCGCGCTCAAACTACGCCGCTATCGCAGCGCTGTTGAGAGTGTAGTTGCTGTTGTCAGCAGTTACATTTCGGACGATTTTTTTAGTGGCCCTTCGTCCAACCACTACCTGCTTACGCTAACGAAACCTCATCCAGGTCGAAATCCTTTACACCCCCAAATTCGGAGAGCGGAGATTGAGGTCGGATCGGGTTAGAGATCCTTCAGCGACCGCTTGATTTCCAGTTCGGTCTCTCTCTCTTTCAGGGAGGCACGTTTGTCGTAGACCTTCTTTCCCCGGCAGAGCGCTATCTCCATCTTTACCCGATCCCGTTTAAAGTACAGGCTGAGTGGAATCAGCGTCAACCCCTTTTCCCTGATTTTCGAAAAGAGCCTGACGATTTGGCGTCGATGCATCAGCAGTTTTCTGTCGCGGTCCGTCTTGTGGTTGTGGATGTTGCCGTATCGGTAGACCCCCACTTCCATCTGACAGACATCCATCTGCTTCGTTTCGGAAATTCTGCAGAATGCTTCCGTTATCTTGACCTTTCCCTGCCGAATGCTCTTCACTTCGGTTCCCTGCAATGCAATTCCGGCCTCGAACGTTTCCAAAATCTCGTAGTGAAACCTTGCTTTCCTGTTTCTGACAATGATCCTGTTAGCCATAAAATCGAACTCGGATTGGCGAATGAAATGGCCGTTTTCCATTGATAGCCAAAAGAAAACCTCCTATTATTGTCGGTCGGTGTGCGGATTTCAAGTCAATTCGCAGCCGGTTTTCTTTTTGCATGCATCTTAAACCGTTAAAAACCGAATCGTAGTGAAATTGCTTGGATCCTACAAAAACGAAGATTTCCTCGGCAGCCCGGATGCGCGACAAATCCGCATTTTGTGCGAACTTACCGCTCCGATGGCGAATTTAAGGAAAAACGAGATAGAAAACACGATCGTTTTTTTCGGCTCCGCCCGTTCGATCCCTTTCCGACAGGCAACCCGAGAACTGAACGAACTGAAAGAGGAGATCGGAAACGGCAGGATATCGAAGGAGGATAGAATTCGCCTCCAGTCCGCAGAAAGGCAGCTAAGGCTTTCCAGATACTACGAAGCCGCCCTCTCCCTGGCAAAGAAGCTGACGGATTGGTCCAACTCCATAGAACCCAAACGCAATCGCTTCTATATCTGCTCGGGAGGCGGGCCGGGTATGATGGAGGCGTCCAATCGCGGGGCGAGCGAGGCCGGCGGAGAATCCATCGGATTCAATATCAGTCTGCCGTTCGAGCAGAACGCCAATCCCTATCAGACGAAAAGACTGTCCCACGAGTTCCACTACTTCTTCGTCAGAAAGTTCTGGTTTGCCTATCTGGCAAAATCCCTGGTGGTTTTTCCGGGCGGGTTCGGCACCATGGACGAGCTATTCGAGCTGCTGACGCTGATCCAGACGGGAAAGGTAGAAAAAACCGTTCCCATCGTTCTATTCGGCAGGGAGTTCTGGGAGAGTCTTCTCAATTTCGATACGATGGTGGATTGGGGCACAATCGAAAAAAAGGATCTGAATCTGTTTCATGTCTCCGACGATGTGGAGGAGACGTTTCTCTATCTAAAGGAAAGACTGGAAAAACTCTATTTGTAGAATGGAAATGGCGGATCGCGAACCGATGGAAAACAGCGAGGCCGGTACGGAAAACAGAAAACTCAATCCCTATACCCAGGCGATTCGAAACTGCATCCTGCAGTTCGCGGAGGGGGACGTGGAGCCGGAAATCGACGAGGCCACCTGTCAGTTCCTGGCGAACATGATCCAGGGTCGTTTTATTCAATACCTTGTTTCGCGCCTGTGCCTCCATTATGAAATTACCGAAAAGGAGCTGGAGAACAGGCTGATTATGGCCCTGATGACCATTTTGAGCGATAAGTTTTTTGCCGTGTTTCGGGAAAAGGTCGGGCAAAACCGGGGGATCGTCTACAAAATCGCAAAACGAATCGTATCGGGGGAGGTCGCAAACGAAACGAACACGCAAAGAATGGATGCCCTGTTTCGCTGGATCAGCAAGAAATATTTCGAGTATCGGAATTTCAATATTATTCTCAAATGGATCGATACGAATAGCGAGGTGGAAAAGGTCGTTTTTCTCTCCGACATTCAACGGAAAATCGGCGATCCCAATCTGGTGAAGGCTCTCCAGTACATTGTGGAAAACGATCGGGACGGTATCGTGCCCGAGATATTCAACCGGTATTTGGAAAAGGACAGAATCGACCGGCTGCACGATCTGATCAAAACGGGCGACTGGAGGATCGAGGCGGAATACGTTCAGGAGAGGTCGGCCAAGATGATTTCCTGGCGGCACTACATCGACGGCATGCAGCCCCGCGTCTAGCCCGCCTTAACCGCTTTCGTGCCTAGCCGATCTTTACCACGTTCAACCCCATTCCCATTCCGCCGACCACCTTCTGCAATTTCTCCTTCAATTCGCCGATCTTCTCCTTCGACATTCTTCCCACACGGATTTTGTACAGTTTTTGGTTCTCGTGCTTTACCTCCTGTACATAGGCATCGAACTCCTTTTGCCTTAATTGTTTGGTTAGGATATTGGCCTTCTCTTTGCTTTTCGTTACAAATACCTGAATCGTATAGATGTTGTTTGTCGGTTTGCTTACGGTCGTTTTTTGTTCCGGCCATTTTTTCCCCTCCTGCTCTTTTCCGGGACGTACCACAGGAGCGGCCGGTTTCTCCTGTTCTTGCGTTTTTCGAATGACGGTATCGGTCTTTTTCAAAGCCTTCTGAACGTTCTCCTTTAGCTTCTCCATCTGTTGCGGACTGTCGTTGATGTCGAATACCTCCAGGTCCTTGGGTATGGAGAGATCGCTTTCCCCGGTTGCCGCTTTTTCCTCCAGGTTCGGTTGGTCGGGCTGCAAGTTCGGCTGCCGCGAGGCTTTGCCGAATATCACACCGAGGTAGAAGATCGTAATTCCGGTCGCCAGTGCCATTATCGAGAGAAGGATCACTCCTTTGATGTCCAGATCGACGGTAAACTGCAAACTTTCCGCAGAGGGTCGTTTCCTATTTCCCTGTCTTTTCATTGGGCGCATTTCAATGGAGGTTGTTCGGAGTCGTCCGGAATTTGCGGAACGCCCGTTTCGGCGGGCAATCGCAAGCCAGAGTGACACACTTCGCCGCAATGGGCAATTGGTTAATGTGCAGCGGTTTTTGCTTTGCGTTTTCCGAACGGGAGTTTTTGCGGAGAGGGATGCCTACGGAAGAGGATGGGGCAAAAGAGCGTCAATATGCGTTTGGATTGGCGAATCCCTTAAAAATGGAGATGGCAAAGATCTTGAGATCGAACCAAAGGGACCAGTGCGTCAGATAGTATATGTCGTATTCGATTCTTTTTTCCAGCGATGTGTTTCCTCGCCAACCGTTGATCTGAGCCCATCCGGTCAGACCGGCCTTCATTTTGTGGCGAAGCATGTAGTTGGGTATCTTTTTTTTGAACTCCTCGATGAATACTGGGCGTTCCGGCCGTGGACCCACCATGCTCATGCTGCCCTCCAGCACATTAAACAGCTGGGGAATTTCGTCCAGACTCATTTTCCTCAAAAGCAGTCCCAATTTGGTTCTACGACTGTCCCCCTCGGTGGCCCAGACGGCTCCCGTCCCCTTTTCCGCATCGATTTTCATCGAGCGGAATTTGAGCATTTTGAATTTTTTGCCGTCCAGTCCCATGCGGTCCTGCGTGTAGAACACCGGACCGGGAGAGGTCAGTTTGATCAAAAGAGGGATGATCAGCCAAAGCGGAAAAACAGCCGCGATACAGCAGGTCGCCACCACAATGTCGAAAGTGCGCTTCAAAACCCTGTGCCAGCCCCCTACCGCGCTTTGTCTGAGAGCGATGATCGGAACGCCGTCGAGCTCCGTAATCTCCGGATTGATGTTCAAGGTATGGTAAATATCCGGGACGATATAGAGATCTACAACCTGCTCGGCCAGATAGGAGTTCACCTCCTGCAAATCGGACTGCTGATTGGAGTCCAGTGCGACAAACACATGGTCGACAAAAAACGAACCGATCACGCGCGGCAGATCGGCATAGCCTCCCAATCGGGGCAGTTCCAGCTTTTCCCTGTATTTCCGGTTGTCGACATAGCCTACCATGGCGAACCCTAGGCCTTTGTTTTCCATAAATTTTCGCTGAATGTTTCCTGCCGTTTTACCGCTGCCGACTACTAGAACGCGGCGCAGGTTTTTCCCCTTTTTGCGTAGGTAGGAGAGCATGAACCGAGCGGCGAGTCGATAGACCAGCAGCGACGAGATGCTCAGAAACAGAAAATAGGCGGAGTGCAGCCGGGAAAAGGAGTGCTTTCGATAGTAGAACGTAATGCCGATCAAAATAATCCACAGCGCAACGTTCGCGCTAAAAATCGAGCGTATCTCCGCACGGTAGTTCGAAATGCGCTTTGGAGTATACATTTTCCCGTATACAAAGCAGAACGCGGCGATCAGCATTACCAAAAGACAGGCGCGCAGATAGATTCTCAATTCGGGCATCGAGACGGGTTCGGGATAGGGCATAAACCGAAACCGCACATAATACGCCAGCATCCAACAGAACCCCACGATCAAGACGTCGGCGGCAAACAGGAGGGTTACCAGCACCTGTGCTTGTTTTCTCAGCATTTTTCTTCAGCGGGTCTAGCGGTTGTTCAATACCTGCAAAACGGCTTGGGAAAACTTCCGTTTGAAATGGTCTTCGCCGAATTGCCGCGCATGTCGCCTAATCCAGGCCGGATCGAAACGGCTCTCCCCTTTTTCGAATCGTTTGATGGCCTGTCCTAAGCAGTCGACCGACTGCTCGGAGAAAAACACCCCGGACGATTTTTCGGGCTCGTTCGGTTTGTCGACGACGGTTTCCAGAGCGCCCCCCTTTCGATAGGCAATAACCGGCAGACCCGACGCCATAACCTCCAGCGGGACGATGCCAAAATCCTCCTCTCCCGGAAAAAGAAGTGCGCGGGACTGCCCGATTAGCTCCCGCACTGCGGCCCATGGAAGCGCTCCGGTGAATCGGATGTTGGGACGGGCTCGTCGCTGCAGCTTTTCCCTTTCGCTGCCGTCGCCGACTACGACCAGCGGATCGCCGGTTTGGTTGAAGGTGTCGATCGCCAGATCGATGCGTTTGTAGGGCACAAGGGCACCGAAACAGAGGTAGTGCGATCCGTTCCCTTCGTTTAGCGGTTTTTCGAAAAGATCGAGCGAAACGGGAGGATAGACCACCTGTGCCTTTTTTCGGTAGTATCGCGCGACTCTGTCGGAAACGTTAAAGGAGTTGGCCAGATACAGATCGACATTCTCCACGGTACCAATATCCCATTTTCTCAGCCGTTCGAATTGACGCCCGACGAAGGATCGGCTCGATTGAGGGAGCGTCCTCAAATAGTGTTCCGTATATCCCCAACAGTATCTCATAGGTGTGTGCACGTAGCAGAGATGCGGCAGGTGGGGCGGTTTTCGAATACCCTTTGCCGGACCGGATTCGGAGGAGATCAACAGATCGTAGTCCTCCTCAAGCTCCAGCGAGTTTACGGCAAACGGATAGAGGGGAAACAGCTTGCGATAGTGCGATCTGAGAAAGGGAAGATCGAGAGACGAAGTGATAACGCGATGCCCCTCTACTTGCGGTCCGCAGACAACCGGATCGTAAAAGAGCGTATAGATGTCCGCCTGCGGAAAAAGATCGAGAATGGATCGCAGCACGCGCTCTCCCCCCCGCCATGTCATCAGCCAGTAATGGACAAGGGCGACCCTAAGCGCGGGAAAATCCTCTACCGAAAACCGCCCGTCAGACGCCGCTGCTGCCGAAGCCATGTTCGCCCCTTTCCGAGTCGGATAGGTTTTCCACATATTGAATGTCAAACGGCTCGATCCTTTTCAGAATCAACTGCCCCACGCGACGGCCGATCAACCCTCTGGCCGCCGTGTATCCGTCGCCGGAACCGAGGTATCGCATCGGCATCATCAAAGGTCCGCGATATCCGTTGTCGACGATGCCGATACTGTTGGCCATGATGAAATCCGTTTTATAGATGCTCGATCTCGGCACCAGCTCCGCATAGTATCCGGCGGGAGGCTCTATCGAGATTCCGGTATCGAAAAAGAAAATGCCGGTTCGCTTTTTCAGCACCCGCATCAACGTAAGATCGAGACCGCTGTCTGCGGCATGCGCCTTTTCGGGTCGGTTCATTCCCGAGTAGTGAAGTCTGATCTTGAGTATTCGGGACATCTGGTCGCACACGCTTTATTGAAATTGAACCAGTCGATAGCTCTTTTTCCCGGTTCGGAGTATTAAAAAGGAGTCCGACGCCAGGCTCTCCTTGGTAAGAATCAGATCCGGGTCTCTTTGCGGAGCGTTGTTGAGATAGACGCCGCCCGAACGAATCAGCTTTCGCGCCTGACCGCGCGATCTGCAGGCTTCCGTCTCGACCAATGCATCGACCAGGCTCCAGCTGCTCCGCAGTACCGAAGCATCCTTTTTCAAGGAGGGGACATCCTTGAATATAGAGGCGATCGTACTATCGTCCAGGTTGTCCATCCGCTCTCCGAACAAAACAGCCGAGGCTTTGACCGCCTTGTCCAGCTCCTCCTGTCCGTGCACGGTGCGCGTCACCTCTTCGGCCAGCCTTTTTTGCGCGGCCCGTTTGTGCGGTTCGGTCTCTACCTGCCGTTCCAGCTCTTGAATCTCCTCCAGTTCGAGCTGCGTGAAGATCTTCAGATAGCGGACGATATCCTCGTCGGCCTGATTCAAAAAGTATTGGTAAAATTCGTAGGGGGAGGTCTTTTTGGCATCCAGCCAAACCGCACCGCCCTCCGATTTTCCGAATTTGGTGCCGTCCGCTTTGGTGATCAGCGGGATGGTCGCGCCGTACACCTGACGGTTGCACAGGCGCCGCGTCAGTTCGATGCCGGACACGATGTTTCCCCACTGGTCCGAACCGCCGAACTGCAGTTCGCAGTTGTACTCCCTGTATAGAAAATAGAAGTCGTACGCCTGCAAAAGCATGTAGCTGAATTCCGTATACGAAATTCCTCCCCCTTCCCGGTCGAGCCGGTTTTTGACCGATTCCCTGCCCACCATCGCATTGACGGAGAAGTGCTTTCCCACATCGCGCAAAAAATCGAGGTAGGACCATTTTCCCAGCCAATCGTGATTGTTGACAATGATGGCCTTGTTGCCCTTCTCAAAGTCCAGAAACTTGGCTAGCTGTATCTTAATTCCCGCAATATTGGAGGCCAACTGCTCCTTCGTCAGCAGATTTCTTTCGGTGCTCCTGCCTCCGGGATCTCCTATCATGCCCGTTGCTCCCCCCATCAGGCCGATGGGGGAGTGGCCGTGCTTCTGCAGTATCCGCATAAGGCTCAACAGGGCGAAGTTTCCTATGTGCAGGCTGTCGGCGGATGGATCGTATCCTACGTAAAACGTCAGATCGCCCGAATCGACTCTTTTCCGGACAAGTTCGGAGGTCGTTTTTTCTATAAATCCCCTCTCCTGCAGCTCTTCAAATAGATTCATACGTTCCGCCTAAAGATTGTTGATGATCTCTTTCGCCACGAACATGGGGTGCCGATCCCAATCCTCCGTTTTGATTCTGATGTCGGCAGTTTCGTAGAGTTCCTTTCTTTTTTGAAAAAGTTCCATCATCGTCTCAAAGGGGTTTTCCGTTTTTAGCAGCGGTCTTTTGTCGGTTCTGGTCGCTCTTTCGAAAAGTTTCTCCACGCGGACCTCCAGGTATACGCTGGTTCCGATTTTCCGGATCAGATTCGCATTCTCCGGAGTCGTCAATATTCCTCCTCCCGTCGCGACCACCATGTTTTGCACCGCAGTCAGCCTTTTCAGCAGATCCGTTTCCAGCCTTCTAAAATACTCCTGGCCGAATGTTGCGAATATTTCCTCCACCTTTCGGCCCTGTTCCCTCTCGATGCGGAGATCCGTATCGAGAAACCGATATCCCAATCTTGCTGCCAGTATGCGTCCGACCGTCGTTTTGCCCGCACCCATAAATCCAACAAGAACGATATTCAAGCCTTTTCCTCAATTTTTCGTTCGATTGTCCCACCGTCCGAATTTAGTATCCCTCTTCGCTGGCGAGCATTGCCCGATCGACCGTTATTTTCGCATTTTCTCTCAGTTTTTCTATCCAGGAAGCGTATGCTTCGTTCCACTTTTTTTCCGCCAGTATCTCCCGGATTCCGGAAGCTGCCTGGCGCTGGCTGAGCCTTCTCCTTTTCCGAACCGCCAGCAGCTTGAATATATGAAAGCCGTCTCGGGCTTCGACGATGCCGCTCAACCGTCTTGCCGCACTACCAAGTCTCAGCTTGAAGATGGCCCTTTGCAGGGACGTCGGCAGGTCGCCATCCTCTATGTATCCCAGGTCTCCGTCGGAATTCTTGTCCGGGGAGATCGAGTATTCGCGTACCAAGTCGACAAAGCTCTCCCCCCTTTTCAGCTTTTTTAGGATCGCCTGCGCCTCCTTTCTTGTGGACAGCGTAATATTTCTCACGCGATACGACCGAGGAGCCACCAGGCTGTTTTTGTTTTCCAGGTAGAATTTGCGAATTTCGCGTTTCGTCACGGCTATTTTATCGATCACTTCCCTCTGCACGAGTTTTTCCTTTACTGCCATTTTGGTCTGTTTTTCCCTCCATCGGATCTCGTCGATATCCTGTCCCTTCAGGATGCGCGAGAGCTTTGCGTTCTGGTAGGGCGCCAAAGAGCGGGCGATCAGGTTGTCCAGCTCTTCGGGTACGACGGTGATGCCCTTGCGTGTGGCCTCCTGCATAATCAGCTCGTCGTTGATCATCCGGTCGATCACAAATTCCCGTACGGTATCCAGCCGCTTTTCGTCCGAGTGGATCAACTGTCGGTACCGCTGCAGAAAGAGGTTGAATTCGTCCTGAAAAACGCTAAGCGGAATTTTGGCGTTGTTGACCGTAGCAATGGCACTGTCTTCGGAAATGATCGCAAATTGATCGGAATCTCTCCGATTGCAGCCCACGGCTGCCAACAGCATCGCCGCAAAGAGAAGCAGAAGCAGGGAATTGCTCCCTATTTCCTTTGCAGTCGACAGAGCGGATTTTGCTGTCCCCGGCCGAAAAGCCTTCATAAAACCTCCTTTCCGAACCGAAACAGGAAATTGATGATCTCCTCCGCCGTCGGTTTCGGCAGCAGGACCCGAATGCGATTGCCGGGCAGCAGCTTCGGCCGATATCGGGAGCCGTTCAGAAAGCCGGTGATTTTTATCGGATCGGGCTGAAATTCTTCGGTGAAGGTCAGTTCCAGATTGGACGGTTCCTGTTTCACCTGGGCGATAAACATTTTGGCAGCCATCAGTTTGATTTGCACCGATCGAAACAGACCGATAGCCCCGTTCGGCATTCTGCCGAAACGATCCTCCAAAGAGCTGCGCACTTCCCACAGCTCCTCCTCCGTTTTGCAGGACGATACGGTTTTGTACGCATCCAGCCTTTGACTCATACTGTTTATGTAGCTGTCTGGCAAGTTCGCTTCGAAAGCGAGGTTCAGCTTCACTCTGTTCTCTTCCGGTAGCTCCTCCTCGGCCTCTCCCCTTCCGACTGCCCGAACCGCCTCCTCGATCATGGAGGTGTACATTTCGAAACCGACTGCGGCGATCTGTCCGGATTGTTGCGGTCCCAACACGTTGCCGGCGCCCCGAAGCTCCAGATCGTAGCTTGCAATCTTAAATCCGGCGCCCAAATGGTTGAGTTCCTGCAGAATTGCCAGTCGCTTTTGGGCGATATGGCTCAGCAGCTTTTCGCGCGGCGTCAGCAGATAGGCATATGCCTGCACGCTGCTTCTTCCGACCCGTCCCCGAAGTTGATACAGCTGTGCGAGACCGAACGTTTCCGCATTGTTCACGATAATGGTGTTGACGTTGGGAATGTCGAGTCCCGATTCCACAATTGTTGTCGCCAAAAGCACATCGAATGCGCCATCGATAAAATTCAACATGATCGTTTCCAGCTCCCGTTCCGCCATTTGACCGTGTGCGACGGCGATGCGCGCTCTCGGCAGCAGTCGGCTCAGATACTGGCCGATTTGATGAATGGAATCCACGCAGTTGTGGATGAAAAAGATCTGCCCGTTGCGCCTGATTTCGCGGTTGACGGCCTCCTTGATCACATAGTCGCTGAATTTCGTCAGGCGGGTCCGAATCGCGCGGCGGTCCATGGGAGGGGTATTGATTACGGAAATGTCGCGAATCCCCGTCAGCGACATATGCAGGGTGCGCGGTATCGGAGTGGCGCTGAGCGTCAGGGTATCGACCGTCGTTTTTATTTTCTTGATCGTCTCCTTGTGCCTGACGCCGAATCTCTGTTCCTCGTCGATCACCAGCAGACCCAGATTGCGAAAGAGGACATCTTTGGACAGCAGGCGGTGGGTTCCGATAACGATGTCGACTTTTCCCTCCTTCAACTTCCGCAACGTGCCTTTGATTTTTTTCGGAGTCTGAAATCGGCTCAGAAGCCCAATGTTTATCGCATGATCCTCGAACCGTCTGGCGAAGGTATCAAAATGCTGCTGGGCCAAAATCGTCGTCGGAACCAGCAGGCCCACTTGATATCCGTCCAAAACGGCTCGAAATGCAGCCCGCATGGCGACCTCGGTTTTTCCGAATCCGACGTCGCCGCACACCAGCCGATCCATCGGATGGGACGATCCCATATCCTTCGTCACATCGGAAATCGCCTGTTCCTGGTCTTCCGTCTCCTGAAAGGGAAAGCTCATCGAGAACTCGGAATGCGGCGTCGATTCCGGCGAGAAGGCTACCCCCCTTTTTGCCTTCCGTTCCGCCGCGATGCGCACAAGCTCCTCCGCCATCTCGTCTATCTCGGACTTTATTTTCGATTTGGTTTTGGCCCAGGTTCTGCTTCCCAGCTTGTCGAGCCTCGGGCGGGCGGAGTCTACGCCGGAGTACTTGTGTATCAAGTGGAATTTGTCCACCGGCACATACACCTTGTCGCCGCCCTGGTAGACGATCATGAGAAAATCGGTTTCCGCGGCGCCCGCCCGGACCTTTTTCAGGCCCTCGTACCGGCCGATGCCGTATTCCACGTGCACGACATAGTCGCCTTTGTTCAAATCGCCAAGGGAGGAGAGAAAGTATTTGAGATTCGATCTCTTGACGCGCTTTTTTTTCTGTCGGGGTCCGAAGATCTCCTCTCCCGTAATCAGGACGAACTTCGTGTCCCCTTTTGGGTCTATCCAGCGAAATCCCCTGCTGATCATCGAAGGGAAAATAACGAAGGAGGCTCTGTTCGATTTCCTCTCTTCCGTAAAAAAGGCCCTTCGCTTCCGGCTGTCCCCCTTTTCTTCGACCGTTACGTCGAATCCCAGTTCGAAAAGCATCTGCCTGATTCTTTCGGCCCTGGAGACGGTACTCACGGCAATCGCAACTTTGGCTCCCTGCAGGTTCCATTCGGTCAGCTGCTTCAGTATGTTGCTTACGGCACTTCGACCTGCATTCTCCGCACTCAAGGCCAACGACCGTACCGCCGCATTGTCCACGGTTGCTATGCGGGCATCGTTCTCCACCTCTTCCCAGTCCAGCGAGCGGAGATGCAGCCGACGGTACTGCGAGAGTTTTTCCGATAGGAGCTTTGGAGCAAGAAACAGCGCTTCCGGCTCCGGAGTGGGATTTCCCTCATGCAGCGAATGTTGGTATTCCGACAGTATTTCGTCGAAGTAGAGCCGCGTCCGTTCCGCAACTTGGTCGTTTTCGACGACAACGACTTCGGGTGGCGTGCGGTAGTACTCCAGCAAAGTGGCGGTCGAGGAGTAGAATATCGGCAGGAGGCTTTCCACTCCGGGAAAGGCGACGTTCGATCGGATGGAGTCCACAACGCCGTGGTAGATCATGGGAACCGTATTGTTCTTCAGTCCGGCAATGCCGTCGAGGGCGTTGCGGGTGGTCTCCTCCGTGTAGACGATCTCCTGGGAGGGATAGAGAAGAAGCGTCTCCAGTTTGTCGGTCGAGCATTGCGTTTCGATGTCGAAATGCTGCATGCTCTCCAGTTCGTCGTCAAAAAAAACCAAGCGGACCGGATTGCCGGTCGATATCGGAGATATATCGACAATTTCGCCGCGCACGGAGAATTCTCCCTTTTCCTCGACGATATCCACCCTGACGAATCCCATTCGTAACAACCGCGACAGCAGTTCCGACCTCGGAATGGAGGTGCCGACCCGCAACTCCAGGCAGTGCTCCAGGAAGAGAGAAGTCGGCATGATTTTTTGCATCAATGCATTGGGGGTCGTCACGGTCAGGGTTCCGTCTAAAATACTTGCCAATGCGCGAAATCGCACGGCAAGCACCTCTTTGGCCGGCGACTGGTTGTCGTACGGCAACGTGTCCCAGTGGGGAAAAAATTGGATTTTGGACGGTTCTTCAAAAAACTGCAGATCGGTCGCAAACAGTTCGGCCGTTTCGAACGAATCGACCAAAATCAGTTTCGGCGTCGGGGATTTTTCGGCCAACAGCGAGGCAAACAGAGCACTCGAAGCACCGGCGAACGTTGCCAGCTCCATGTCCCTTCGATCGAACCGAGTTGCATGCTCTACAATGCTTTGTAGCCTCTGCCCAAAAAATGCGCTTTTTGTAAACGATCCCATGGATTGCGTCGTGCGGGGAGGAAAACCGAAAAACAGTTCAATTTTTTTTCTAACCGCAAATGCGGATTATTGTAAAGCTGCTTTTGCAGCGGGAGTTTTCAGCCGTACCGACAAAACGGACTTTCTTCCGGGCGTGGTATTTGCATTTTAAATCCTCCATTTCCTTTTCCAAAAAAACGAACGGACAGAAGAGACGAGATCGCAGATGGAAATCAGCAGCAAACTGATCGACGGAATAAAAATCGTTTTCCTGTCCGGCAATATCGTTATGGATGAAACCGGCGGGATGAGGAGCTATATGGAGCGCTCCGTCGAGAATTCGGCTGTCAAGGGAATCATCATCAACTGCAAAAATATCGAATATATCGACTCCTCCGGTTTGGGGCTAATCGTCTCGATCTACAAGAACCTGAAAAGGAAGGACAAATATTTCGCTCTGTCGGCACTTAGCCGAAAAACCAAAGAGATATTCCTGCTGACGCGATTGAACGAAATTCTCGTTATCGCCGATACGGACGAATCCGCGCTCGAATCGTTCCACAGTTGGAGCGATCCCTCCCAAACGACAAAACACTGAACTTCTTTTTTTCGGAGCCGGCACCGGGGGAGGCTCGATTCCCTTCGGTTGCCCGGCGCAAAAACGCTTCGATTTCGGCACGCCGCAATCCAACGAAACGAATGGAGAAGTCGTGCGGCAAATCCGCTTGATTGAGAAGAGGGAAAAAGGGTAGATCGCAGAGGCGTTTCGGCGGTGGGCAAAACGGACGGGATAATAAACGACGGACGGAATATTAGGCCGAACACAGAGGATTGTCCGCCGTCCGAACATTCTGCCGGTTCCCCTGCACTTTGCTGAAGCTGTCGTGCCATCCCGAAGCCAACGTTCCAATTTCGTCAAACTGATCGTACAGATGGTCCTCCCCCGTGATGGGCTCTATAAGAATGTTCCATTTCGGGCAGCGCGCCAGTATGGTTTTCAGCCTGCGATAGGAACAGAATCGGTCCGACAGCTGCTGGATGAACAGAATGGGAAAATCGGTCTTGGCGACCAGGTCGGAAAAGTCCGCATTCAAAAATCCGATGTGATTTTGGCTTACCGGCGTTCCCAAAAAAATTGCGGCGTCCGGTCGGAACGTGCGATTGCAGTTTGCCACCAGAGCAAGCAAAATGCCGATCGATTTGGCAATCAATAGAGTGTTGCTGCCGTTGCCGCATTGCCGCACCAATCGCTGCAGCTCTCTTTTCGGGTTCAGCGTTACGTTTTTCTCCTCCCAATGTGCGTAGCGAATTGCCTGTTTTTGACGAAAGTCCGGCAACAGACTGCACTCGGCATGGGCAAGCCAGTCGCTGTTTTTTTTGTCAAGACCCGGCATTAGCACGATTTTCATAACAATCCCAAGTTGAGTCCACGGGTGCGGAGCGGATAGCGTGAAGTCGCTCCGTCCTGTCGGTCATGCAAAATCGTCACCAAATCGATTTTCCCGGTGGAGTAGATATTGCGCTACGGCGACACCTGGAAACCGGGATAGCCCCTCTCCTCGCTCTGCAAGTCGGTCCAGTAGGAGAGGATATCCATGGCCAGACCCTTTATGGCCTCCCTTTTATAGGGCATGGAGGGACGCTCCTTGATCGATAGCTCTATCTCCTGCGACAGGGCTTCCGCAAAATCCGTCAGTAGACGGGAATCGAGCGACCGTCGCTCCAGCAGGCTTTCGATCCGGGCGAAGCGTCTTGCTGTTTTTCCAACGGCGCTCAGCGCTATTTTCGGGTTGCGGACGGTACCCGATTCCGCATCCCGTTCGAAACCCAAAGCCATGCCGATCTTGGCGACCGTTACCGATTTTTTAGCCCCAAGCTTGACGAAATGGCTCCGAAAGCGTTGCGGTTTTAAGGGAATTTTGAGGCCGAAAATCACCTCGTTATGGGACAGACTGTTGCTGTCGGGACCGACGACAACATCGAGCACATCCAGATCCCTGACGAAACCCTGCCCGTTCAGCACTTGCACCGAAGCATCGTAAATCAGCAGGGGAGCGATCGAATCGGCGCAGGGGGAGGCGTTGGCAATATTGCCGGCTATGGTGGCTCGGTTGCGAATCTGCGGCGAACCCACCTTCGACGCTGCCACGGACAGCGCGCGAACATGCTTGCGAATTGCGGGGTGACTGCTCAGTTCGGCAAACGTCGCGTTTCCTCCAATCCAGATCGAATCCTTTTCCAGGCAAATGCGGTTCATCTCCGTCACGTGATTGAGGGCGACCAGCCGGGAGGGCTCCCGATCCATCTTTCCCAACTGAATCGTCAGGTCGGTTCCTCCCGCCACAAAACGCGTTCCCGGCGTTGCCTGCAGCAGCACATTCCGAAGCTCCTCGATACTCCTTGGCGCCGCTCCCTCTACTTTTTTCACTGTGCTCCCTCT
>CAZLTI010000028.1:0-20166 GCA_964562335.1 uncultured Pseudomonadota bacterium
GGGATTCCTTTTTAACGGGAATGGGCTATGCTATCGATCTTGGAGCCCTTCAGACAAGCGAGAGGTTGGAGGAAATTTTGGACCGAAGCGCGGAGGAGCCTTTCCGAGCGTATTGGAACTCCGTAGGCGGATATTTCCACTCAGCTTTGGAAAAGATGCCCAATGAACGAAAGAAAAAAACCTACTGATCTTCCGAAGGACCATTGCCGCCTCCAGATCAACTATCCGAATATAATCGGGCCGTTCCCGACGCCTTCGATCACACCGATTCGGAAGGCGCAACAAACGACAGAAACGTAAAGATAGGGAGAGGTTGTTGTGAAAAGAGCCGGTAGAGTGGGAACCGTCGCACTAATTGTCGCGGCAAGCGTGATTCTAACCGGGTGTAGCGGATTTTTCGGCGGTTCGAAAAAAAGAAACGTACCCTGAGCTTCAAATTTTACGGGCAGTTCGTCCGTTGTTGCCGACGCGACCGTCTAGCCTTGACGGAAGCCCCAACGCGTCAGCTCTATATCGTTCCGCCGGAACGGCGTTCAGGGGAGAGAAGCGGAGTCGAAGCGGTCTATCGCCGTGTCAAAGCGGCAAAATCGCGAAAGAAGTCCGGATAGGTCTTCGCAACGCAGCCCGGATTTTGGATCTTCACGCCGGGAATGCGCAGACCCGCCAGTGCCATGGACATCGCCAAACGATGGTCGTCGTGGGGATCGACCGCCGCACCGCGATATCTAGCGCCTCCCCAAATCTTCAGGCCGTCCCGAAGCTCTTCCACCTTTGCTCCCAGCTTCTTCAACTCCTTTGCCAGTGCGGATATTCGATCGCACTCTTTGATCCTCATGTTTTCGACGTTTCGTATGGTCGTCCGACCCTCCGCAAACAGAGATACGACGGCCAGAGTCGGGGCGACGTCGCTCATGGTGTTCATATCCACTTCGACTCCCTTGAGCCTGCCCCCTGCCAACGTAACGGACTCCTTCTCGCGGGTGGCGACACAGCCCATTTTCTCCAGGATTCCGACCAGTCCCATATCCCCCTGCGTGCTGTCCCTTTTGATGCCGCGAACCGTGATCACACCTTCGGTAACGGCCGCCATGCCGAAAAAATAGGATGCGGAGGAGGCATCCGCCTCTATCGCATACTCTCGCGCCCGATAGATCTGATTCGCTTCGACGACGATGGAATTCGGACCGTGCCACGAACAGTCGATGCCGAAATCGACCATGATTTTTTGGGTCATCTCCACGTATGTCCGCGATACCAGATCGCCTTCGATTTCGATTGTTGTCCTGTTCTTGGCAAAAGGGGCGGCCATCATAACGGCGCTGACATATTGCGAGCTGTTTCTGCCGGAAATAGCCACCGTTCCGCCTGTCAGTGCATTTGCCGATATCAAGACGGGAGGGCATCCCGTGCGCCGCATGTCCTTTACTCTCCCTCCGAGCCGGTTAAGCGCTTCTATAAGGTCTTTAATGGGTCTTTTCCGCATCCTTTCGTTTCCGGTCAGTATATATTCTCCCGACCCCAACGTTAGGGATGCCGTAAGAAAGCGCGCTGCCGTTCCCGCATTTCCGACGTATATCTCCCGGGAGAGCGGCTTCAATCTGCCGCCGCATCCCGTGATTTCCCATGAGTCGCCTCTTTCCCGGAATTCGGCTCCCAAATTTCTCCAGGCCTCCTTCATATAGTGCGTGTCGTCCGAATGCAGGGCATTTTTCAGCAGAGAGGTTCCCTCCGCCAACGAGGCGATAAGGATTGCGCGATTCGTGATGCTTTTGGAACCCGGTACGCGGACGGAGCCGTCGATGGGCATGGAACTGGGGATCGATATGGAATTGGCACCGTTCATGGCCGGCTGTCGACTAGGAAGGAACAGAAGAGAGGGGAAAGAGAGAATCCGCAAGGCAATCTTGCCTATGCGATCAGCGTATCCATTTCGCCGAACGCCGCCTTGTCTCCCACCTGCTTCTGCTGAGCGGTCAGAGGTTTGTCGACATGCGCCAGTACAAGGCGACCGGATCGGTCGTCGATGAAGTCCCTTTCGTCGCCGTGGATTACCGGGCCTCCAACGTCGATTTTTTTGACTGTCAGTTTCAGGCGATAGTTCTTTTTTGCGTATTCGAAATATTCCTTTGTTATTCCGCAGCTGTTTTCGTCGCAGACAATCATCTTTTTCAGCCAATTCAAAGCGGTGATGTCGCTAAAGTGTCCGTATGTTGCCAACCGGCCATCCTTTTTTGCCCTGAACACAAAGATCGTCGTGTCGATGGAGTGGGGCGACAAAATCGGTTTGACGTACATTCCGTAGCATTCGTTCCATTGGTCCATAAGCAGATTCCGATGAAGAAAACGAAAGGAGCCTGCCGCTTCCCTCTCAACGAGACCGAACAGAGCCGAATATTTCTTAACGATAGTCGACAGTATCACCTTCGTCGAATAGATCCTCAAGTCGGGATTTTTGGACAGCAGCGAATAGAGCCCGGCAAAATGATCGTCATGGACATGCGTGAAAAAGATTCCCTCGATTTCGGTGGGTTTTATCCCAAGACTCCTCAGCGAGTACAGAATGTTGGGTCCCGCATCGACCAAAAAGTGCTTGTCTTTGTATACGATCAAACTCCCTGCGCAGGGGCTATTTTGATCCCAGCCGTTTCCTTCTCCGATATGGACGATGCCAAAATGCGGATTTGCATTCCGAACCTTCGGCAATTTGTAGCTAGGGTGATATATCCTGCCGTTTCTGAGGTTCAGATCTACGGTGACGCTATCGTCCCTATATCGAATTTCGAAGATATTGTCCTCCAATTTTCGAATCCTTGCGCCCGACCGTATTTTCGTAAACTTACGTTCGACATAAACTGCATCCATCAGCTCCTCGGGAGGGGAAAAGCGACCACGGGCAAAACGCAGCTTCAGCTTGATATTTTGCTGGGCAAACTCCTTGGACTCTCCGGCCTCCAAATATTCGTTTTCGGATATTAGGCCGTAGTTCCCCCGGTAGACATACTTCATCTGATTGTCCACCTGTTTTTTCTCTCCGATCAGAATCGGCTTGACGCCCGTATTGTTGGGATGGCGGGGTACAAGCATTCCCTGATTGTAGAACATGTGCAGCACGGGAAATTCGCTAAGGTTGCTCAAACAGCCGTTTTGTATCAGACGATCGGACAGTAGAACGGCATTGGGACCCGTCTCGAACGAAACTCCATTTTTCTCGGCCGAAGTGACGAATCCCTCCTTTATCAGATGTTTTATGGCGTCCGCAGGACACCCGCAAAGAATTCTCAAATCCGCTTTCGGGATTTCAATCCAGTAGACGCCCGCCTGAATCATGTGTTTGGTAATCGTCGGCATATCTTCAGTAGGTTTTTCGAGTAGCTCTTTCCCTCGTTCGGTTTAGGCTTTCCACCCCGTCAAATCGATCGGTCGTTCGGCAAATCGCGTTTCAACTGCGCATCCACCTTTCGGTCGAGAGCCAGAGTGGTTTCGCCAAAGAGGACGATTTCCTTTTCTCTAACCCAATCGATAAAACTATCGATGGCATACCGGTACATTGGGTCGACCCTGCTCCTTCCCTCCAATCCGGAAGTTACCCGGACAAAGTTCATCAGATTGTAGAACTCGTCTTTGCTCAATCCAATCAGAGTGGCAATCTGCGATAGCATCGTCCTTTCGGCATCCACAATCACACCGTCGGCTGCGGCCATTGCCATCAGGTCGAGAATGAAACTGTAGTGTAGACTTTCCCTCTTTAAATCCTGAAAGATCGATTTTATCTGTTCTTCCGAATAGCCTCGTTCTGCAAAAATCTCCCCATGCCGACTTCTGCGGATTCGAAACCGATCCACCATTTTTTCCAATAAGGCGACCTCTTTGACGGCAAAATGCCCGTCAATCCTGGCCATATGGTGGATCAAAGAGAGATATCGCACGCGCAGATCCTCATCGGACCCGCAAATGCTCGGAAGACTCATAGGATTGATTACGCTAGTTTTTTTCCCCGAAATGTGCCATTGGTAGTCTCTCGATTGAAAGAGCAATCGATATGTCCGCTCGACTTTCGGCACCCCGGATCGATCCGCTGTATCTTTTTATATACAACTATCTGTCGAAAGATGCCATAAAAAAATAGAGGAACGGCGCAAATCGCATTGGGACGCCTCGAATTGTTCTCGTTTCATCAGCGGTTCCGCGAATCACAATGGACTACCGACTAGAGGATCTCTGCCGAAGATTGAACGTATCGTATACGGGAAACGGAAAAACCGTCTTGAAGAGGGTGTGCGGTATCGACGAGATCGGAACCCGCGCAAATGGGCTCGCATATTTCGTCAATCCGGAAGAGCTGAAAAACCTGCCGGTTCCGGACGGCATATTCGGCGGTTTGGCCGACGACCCGGAGACGATCGGGGTACACTCCCAAAGCGCCTTGATCCTGCCGGAAAGCTGTCGGTGCCAAACGTCCAAGAATCTGATCTTTGCCGCAGATCCTCTGGCGGTTCATGTCGAAGCGACTCGCCTTCTTCATCCTCCCTGCTTCGCTAGCCGCACGGTCAGCAGCGAGGCTTCCATCGGGAAAAACGTCAAATTGGGCAAAGGAGTTACCATCGACCCGAAGGTTGTGATCTACGACGATGTTTCGATCGGAAACGACGCGGTAGTCAGGGCGGGTTCGGTGATCATGGAGCGCTCCTCCGTCGGAGAGGGTACGCTGATCCATCCCAACGTTTCGATATTGGCCGATTGCAAAATCGGAAACCGAGTGACCCTGCATCCCAATGTCGTAATAGGATCGGACGGATTTGGCTACTATCAACGGGAAGGAAAAAACATCAAGATACCCCAGATCGGGGGCGTCGTCATCGAAGACGACGTAGAGATAGGAGCCGGCTCCACGATCGACCGGGCGAAATTCTACGATACCATCGTCCGCAAAGGATCGAAACTGGACAATCTCGTTCATATCGCCCACAACGTGGAGGTGGGCGAGCAGGCTCTAATAGCCGCCCAATCGGGAATTGCCGGAAGCACGCATACCGGCCGACACCTGATCATGGCGGGCCAGACGGGGATCAAAGACAACCTGCGTATCGGAGATCACGTAACGCTTCTTCTCAGGGCCACGGCGACCTCCGATGCCAAAAGCCACTCCGTTCTGGCAGGCATGCCGGCCCGGCCGTACGAAAGATGGAGGCGGATTCAAGCCACGGTCAATCGTATCGACAAATTGGCAAAAAGGGTCGGACAGCTGGAAAAGAGCATCGACAGGCTCCTCCGGACGAAATCGCACAACAAATAACGGAACGTTTTTTACTCGGACGATGAACGCGAAAGAACTGATTGGGACGCTGTCCGAAAGGAAAAATTTTAGGCAGTGGTCGAAGTTAGGGGGAGCTTTGACTTTGGACGACTGCCATCTGATCCTGGAACAGGCAAAAATACTGAATTTCGGTAGATACGAAGAGATAGCGCAGAACCTGGTGGCAACGGCTTTCGATACCGTCTGTCGCAGAAGCGGAGAGGTCCGGGACTATTTGGACGGTCTGCCGGCGGATTGGTACCGCGAACCCTTCTATTATGCATACGTCCAGTTTTTCGGACCGGAAAAAAGGGAAAGCAGGGGAACGTTCCGCTCCCTGACGAAGATGCTTCCCTATCTGACCTATCTGGGAATCAGGAACCTCTACCTTCTGCCCCACTACGAGTCTCCCCGTTGGGATCAGGGATACGACGTAAGCGACTATCTGCCCGCCGAGAACCTGGGCGGAGCCGGACAGTACGAAACATTTATGGAGGCCGTTCGCAAGAAGGGCTTTCGGGTCGTAACCGATGCCGTATTCAACCATACTTCGATAGAGCACACCTGGTTTCGCAAAGCACTCGAAGGAGAAAAAAAATATATCGGCTACTATCTGCGGGCCGACGGTTGGAAAAAAATCGCGGAGACAAATATCGACGGCGACATTCGGGTGCAATACCGGGACGACGAAAACAACTTTATGGAAAGGACTCTGATCTTTCCCGACATCGCCCGCAAACATTTCATCGAGACGGAGATCGAAGGCAAAAGACATGCTTTCTACAGCCATTTCTATCCCTTTCAGGTGGATCTCGATCTACAGAACCCCGCCGTTCTCGGCGAACTTTGGCTCATTGTCGGAGAGGAGCTCAATTCCGGCATTCTCGGCAAAAGAACCGACGCCATAGCCCACTGGCTCAAACCGAAAGGAGCCGTGGATGCCGACGGGAATCCCGAAACGTTCGCCATGCATACCCTTTTGAAGAGTTTCATAAAGCTGGTCTCCCCAAAATCGATCATCATTCCGGAAGCGGTCAGAACGACGGAGAAGACGGCAAAGTACCTGGGATATCCCACTGCCATCGGCAATAGAGCAACCACAACCCAAGGCGATGCGACCTTCAACTTTCATGCGCAGGGAGCCCTGCGGGAAACGCTCTGCTTCTGCACCTCTTCGGCCTGGTGGGAATACTGGAGAGACCATCATATGCGAACCCATATTCCGGCAGGAAGCACCTGGCTGAATCTATTGGGCCATCACGACGAAATCTATCTGGGCTTCATCAGGAGCGGGAACCGTCAGCATTTTCGCAACTACATTCAGAACCACCAGGGAGGACCGGGGGGCGTCGTCTACAAGGAGGGGATGAGCGCAGGCGCCAGAACGGCGGACTGCCTGCTCAACAACGAAAGGCGGATCGCCATGGCCTTCTTTTTGCTGTATATGATTCCAGGCGTGCCGGCAATATATTACGGGGACGAGATTGCGGAGACGAGCAATATCGAGCATGCCCTTCGTGGCCAAAAAAAACAGAAATCGATACTGGAAAAGCTTGGCATACGCATTTCGGCCGACAAGGCATTCGATCCCCGGCAGCTACAGCGGGGAGCTATCGAAAAGAGACGTTTCGAGAGGGCCAAGGGCTCCCTCATCGTCCAGGTCCTCAGACGATTGAACGAACTATGGAAACATCCGGTAGTGCGCTCTCCCCATCTTCACGATATTCCGTGCGGAGACGACGGAGTCATGGCCATGGAAAAATACTTGAAGGGGCATGAAGAGGGGCAACAACATCCACCGTTGATCGCGCTGGCTAATCTGACGGATCGAACCCGCGTCGCGAGGCTGCCTCTGCACGGATTTCACAATTCGCTGCATGCGAGAAGGGGAAATGCCATCGAATTCATGGCGCTTGTTCAAACAGACCTCGAAAGGCGTCATCGGGCATTCGACCTGGAGGGGAACGATCGCATTGCCGTTTTTATGGAGCCCTTCGAGTTTATGCTGCTGGGGAAAAGATAGAAAGCGGGATTGGAGAAGTGCGGCGCGGGCGGTTTCGCCAAGGTGGCGTTCAAACGCCAAGCGACGGGTTTTTCCAGCGCCAGTGCCTCTTAAGGGCTATCGCCACGCGAACGGAAATCCAAAGCACCCTGGCAACTAGATAGATCGACAGCATACCTGCTGCGATGGATGCCAGCGGTCGGGGAATCGGGCCGAGAAGGACCGCACCGAGGGAGAAAAAAACAAGAAGGGAAACGAACGGGTCCGGAAGTCGGGCTTTTTTCCGCAGCAGATGGCTTTCCATCACTTTGGCGATATATTCGCCTGCCGTTAGCGTTTGCACTATCCAGGCGTTCGTCCGCGAGATTTCGAAGCGGTACAAACCATACGCTAGAGCAAGAGTGACCGCCGCAAACAGCAAAAAATGGCCGGGAACGTATCGCATTCGCGAGAAAATATCCAAGGTGGTCAATAGGTAACCCACTCCTATTGAAACCAACAGCAGCCAGTACCATTGGTATCCGGCCGCCATTTCGCTCGACCACAGTTCGCGAATCTGCGGCACCGTCCACAGTACCAGGAAAAAAAACAGAAGAACAAGGGCCTCCAGCGTTCCAATTCTGCCGAAAGTCAGGGTTCCCGTCTCCAGCTCCTCCGTCATTGTGGCTCCGAATGCCAGGAAGTTTAACCAAAACAGAAGGTAGAACGGTTCCGCAGGGATGTTGCCGAACAGCTCCAAAACGACAAACAGGATGATCGAACCGTTGTATACGTCCAAATAGTGGTCCAAAAATTCCCCCAAAGGGGAACCGGTATTCGTCTCCTTGGCCTGCATGCCGTCCAAATGGTCTCCCACGGCGTACCCGTGGATACAGAATGCCGCTACAATGGCAAAAAACCGAGAGTCCGGTCCCGCAAACAGCGCAAGCAGCATAATCAAGTTGAGAGAACTGGAGAAAAGAGTGATCAGGTTGGCCGTTAGGCTTCGCGGAATCAATCTAAAGTAGAGAGTGACGTAGTAGGTTTTGAAGTAGGGCAGCAGAAGCGATCTATCGACGCAGTTGTAGGAATATTTCACCGTTTGATCCGTTGCGGTCACTGCCTCTTTTCGGCTATTTGATTTCGAGGGTATCGAGGGAATCCAGCACACTCTCCAAATTCGCGTTGGAGAGTCCGTCTCTCCCGTTCGGGAAAACGCAAATCGTGCAGTGGCCTTTTTGCAGGAGTTCGGCGAGCAACCCGGCCTGCACCGCATTCAACTCGCGATAAACGACCTCGCTGATAAGAGTCAAACCGGATCCTTGAAAAAGGAGCGAAAGCAGGGCGAACTTTATTCTGTCCTCTCCTTGCAGTTTGTATACGGGAAAAAAGAGAATGTGTTTGGCGGCGAGCAGATCGATGAAGTACATTTTCGAACGCCTTCGGCCGTCGAACCGAAATTGCGAACTTCTCAAGTTCAAGTACTCCTCCGCTTTTTTCCCGATTACGCGATCTCCCATAAGCAGTCGGTCGCTTTGAACGAACAGCCCCTTTTGTTTGCGGATCAGTCCGGAACAGGGCTGGTGCCTCCCCTCCAGCAGTCTTAGCAGGCAGTCCGTCTGATCGTCGGAATCTGTTACGATTCGGTATTTCCCACGATTTCTCAACTGAAAGGATACCTCCGAAATGCCGAACTTCTTCTTCGGAAAGAGACCGACATGAAAAAATGAGACGATGGGAACGGCGGAAGACATGATTCAAAGCGCGACTTCAATCTTCTCGGGTTTCATGTTTCTCGATCAACTCGCGATAAAATCTTCTTTTCAGAAACGAGAAATAGAGGACGAAATACAGTTTTTTCACCACCAGAACGAACAGAATCAAACAGACGGACAGAAGGCAAAGCAGGGAAAGCCACGGATAGGAAACGACAAGGTCCAAAACGATCTTTTTTATATCGGACATACTTGCATTCCAGCCGATGGGGGGTTATCCCTTAGTAAACGAAATGGAACGATTCGATCCCGCTTCAAATCCGGCCTTCTGCGGGAAAAGCCGCACTTCTACCCGTAATTCAATGATTTTATTGATAGATAACTACGATTCGTTCACCTACAATCTGTTCCAGTTGATAGAGTCTTTGGGAGGTGCGGTCAAGGTTTTTCCCCATGACGGGATCACTCTGGAGGAAATTCGCAGTCTGCGTCCCGAAGGTATCGTCATTTCGCCCGGTCCCAAAACTCCCAGCAGTACCGGAATCTGCATCCCCGTTATCAGGACATTTCATGCATCGGTACCGATCCTGGGTATCTGCCTCGGCCATCAATGTATCGGCACCGCTTTTGGAGCGCACGTTCAAGCCGCAAAAAGACTGATTCATGGCCGGACGACAAAAATATTCCACTCCAATTCCAAACTGCTGGCCGGACTGCCCGACCCCTTTTACGCGGCCAGATACCATTCGCTCGCTCTCAACTTCGTACCGTCGGAATTCGTCAAAACCGCATGGGACCGTCTCGGCGATATCATGGCAATGGAGCATTCCGAGCATCCGCTTTTCGGAATTCAATTTCACCCGGAATCGTTTATGACCGATCACGGAGCCCACATCATGCGGAATTTTCTTCATGTTTAAACAGGCAATCCCACCGATTCCTCTGGAGTCCGTCCTTCGTAGGCTGCGTGCGGGGGAGAGGCAGCCCTTTGTCGCCTGCCGCAGCGGTTCCCACGGGTGGTGCAATCTGCTGGCCTTCAACCCTATCGAGACCTTTGCCCTTCGGCGAGGGGATCGGATAGAAGATCTCTATCGTTTCGTAGAGAGGCATCGGGGAAGGTTCGTTGCCGGCTACGTCGGTTACGATCTCGGATACGAACTGCATGGGATAGAGAAGAGCGTACCGGACCCTTTCGAAACGCCGCTGGTCCAATTCGCCGCATACGACGGCTACTGCCGGTTCGAAAGGGAAGCGACGGAAATCCACTACGCGGAAAGGGAGTATCCGCTTCAAGTGAAGCGGATACTCGACCGCAGCGACGCGCCTTGGCCCGCCGGACAAGCCTACAAACTGTCCGTTCGATTGAGAGAAGCCGAATATCAAAGAAATTTCGGCAGGATCATCGACTATATCAAAGCCGGCGACACCTACCAGATCAACTATGCGCATCAAATGCAGGGGGAGACCGATCTGCCGGGCCGGATTCTGTTCGCCAAACTCCTACGCAGCAATCCTGTCGGTTGTGCGGCCTATTGGGAACCGCCGGAGTTCGGCATCATCAGCCTATCGCCGGAAAGTTTCGTCAGCATCCGAAATCGGCGAATCGTCACCTGCCCCATCAAGGGGACGCAACCCAGAGGAAAAACGCCCGCCGAGGATAGAGAAAGAAAAAGGCGGCTGCTCGGCAGCCGAAAGGAGCAGGCGGAGCTGTATATGATCACCGATCTGCTGCGCAACGACCTGGGAAAGGTCTCCAAAATCGGCAGCGTCCGGGTAGTGTACAGGAAACGGCTCCAAAAACTGGCAAACGTGTTTCACACGTATGCAAAAGTCGAATCGGAACTTGCGGATTCGGTATCGGGCATGAAGGCGCTTGTTTCGATGTTTCCGGGCGGCTCCGTGACGGGGTGCCCCAAAAAAAGAGCGATGGAGATCATCGACGAGGTCGAGACGGGCTCTCGCGGCATATATACCGGCTGTATCGGATACATTCTCCCCGACCGGAGCATGGAGTTCAATATCGCCATCAGAACTATGGTGAAAAGGGGTAGCAGGCTGTATTTGGGCGTAGGGGGAGGAATTACCATAGAATCCGATATGAAAGCGGAGTTCGAAGAGACGTTGGCAAAGGCGCAATCCTTTTGTCGCTAAGGAGAGACCGCTATGCTCGTATCCGTCAACGGGGAAATCGTTCCGCGGCAAAACGCGAAAGTGGACGCTCTTTCGGAATCCGTTCTATTTGGCGTCGGCCTGTTCGAAACGATGCGGACCTTTGCCAATCGAAAATTTTTCAGATTGGAAAGGCACGTCGACAGGCTTTTGCAATCCGCCGCCAAAATTTCCGTAGAGGCGGGCTTCTCCCACGAGGAAATCTGCGGTTTCGCAAGACAGCTGGCCCAAGCGTCCGATTCCGAAATTCGCAGGATCAAGATCGTCCTGTTCCACAAACGGCTGATCGTTGTCTCAACGGCATTCGAACCCGACCTTTCGATCCGTTGCGGAGTTTTCCTCAAAAGCGTCCGGCAGCGTCGCGCCCTGCCGGAGATAAAGTCCACCTCCTACCTGGACTGCCTGCTGGCCTACCGCCTGGCGCGCAAGGAGCACTTCTACGACGCTCTGCTGATCGACGAATCGTCCGTCGCGTACGAAGGCTCCAGATCGAACCTGTTCTGGATCAGGGACTCCCGTCTTTATACGAAGGAGAATCGAGTGCTGCCCGGCATCACAAGAGCGGTGATTGTCGAAGAGCTGTTTCCCCAGGTTCGGTTCGAAAGCATTCGACTAAAGGAGTTGACATCCGCAGACGAAATCTTTATCACGGGCAGCATCATAGGAATTGCTCCCGTGCTGAAAATCGACAACTCCCCGGTCGGAGGCGGTTCGGTAGGAAACCTGACAAAAACGCTGATGGAGCGGTACGATCGGCTGACCGAAAGCTGAACCCGATATATTTTCCATAGGAGATTCGCTCCGGATCGCCGGAAAATTGCCGCACCCGCACATGCAGAACCGGATGCCGGGGCGGTCTCCGCAAAAAGGCGGCAAAAGAGGAGCTTCGAGAAAACGATGCAGTCACTATCAGGAAGTCGCTTTTCCGGAGCCGCGTATGCCATAGGAGCCTTTACCGCTTGGGGATTGCTGCCGATCTACTGGAAAAGCTTCGGAGAGACTCCGGCAACGGAAATTTTATCCCACCGCATGGTCTGGTCGTTCCTCTTCGTGTCGCTTCTCATCGCTCTAAAAAGGAGATGGAACGAAATCGCCGACATTTTTGCGAATCGTCAGTCGGTTCTCATCCTGTGTCTTACCTCCTGCATTATCGGCCTCAATTGGCTGGTCTACATTTGGGCGGTCAACAACGGACACATCGTCGAATCCAGTTTGGGGTATTTCATCAATCCCCTGGTCAACGTGCTGCTGGGAACCCTGCTTCTGCACGAAAGACTGAACCGAAACCAGATTCTGGCCGTGTGTCTCGCAACGGTCGGCGTCTCGATATCCATCGTCAAGTTTGGAGCATTTCCCTGGATTGCTCTGACGCTGGCCTTCACGTTTGCATTTTACGGATACCTGAGAAAAATAGTGCGAGTGGCGCCTCTTGTGGGTCTTACCTTCGAAGCTGCGGTTCTCTCTCCGTTCGCACTGTGCTACATGGCGTTTCTCCATGTACGGGAGGAGGCCCTTTTCCCTGCGGGCTGGCAGACGGACCTCCTGTTCGTCGGAACCGGCGTGGCCACTGCCATCCCTTTGATTTGGTTCGCTGCCGGAGCTCGAAGGCTCAGACTGTCGACGCTCGGTTTTATTCAGTACATAGCGCCGAGCCTTCAACTGGCGGTCGGCGTTTTTATCTACAAAGAGGCGTTCACCCGCATCCATCTGGTGACATTCGGCCTCATTTGGTGCGCTCTGCTGATATATTCTCTCGATACGATCCGTCTCCAGCGGAGCAGGTTTACCGTCTAGGGAAACGTTCGGTTGCCTTTTCAAGCCGTTTCGGATAAACGGAAAGCCACTCTCCGGGAGCTTCGCAAAAAGTTTTCCCGGAGCATTTGACTTTGTATCCAAATTGCATTTCATCACACGATTATGGACAAAACCGAGCCTGACTTTTTCAGAGCCGTTTTCTCGCTGCTCTTTACAGTTACGGTCCGATTTTATGCGCGCTTCGATTTCGATTAAGACCAACAGGGTGATTATGAAGAAAATTTATGCAGGTTTCCTTTTTTTATGGATCCTCCTGGTTTTTTCCATCGAGACCCCTTTGTATTCTCAGACTGCATTTCAAGGCTTCAATCGTACTCAATTCGATCGGCTGCTGAGAACCAACAAATGTCCCGGGTGCTATCTCTATCACGCCAAACTCTCCTATTTGGATTTGACAGGGGCGGATTTGAGAGGAGCGGCTCTGTCGGGAGCAAAACTTCGTTATGCGACCCTCAGAGATGCAGACTTGAAAGGGGCCCTAATTAGCGGCGCCAACTTTTCCGGAGCCGATCTTTCGGGCGCCATTTGGGTCGACGGCCGACGATGTCCGGAAGGATCCATTGGAACCTGCAAAAAGCAATAGAAAAAAGGGCGTCCTCCAACGGACGCCTCTCCCGGATTGCTCCGCACACAACCGCCATACCCGAAGTATACGCGACAAAACAGACCGCTTCCGTACCGAGTCGAGGCCATTGGCAGCATGATGAGTGAAAACGGTTTCCGCAAATCCGCCCTCCCCAAGAACGGGACGATGTCCCTAATGGATCACCTCGGCGAACTGCGCGTCAGGATCATTCGATTTCTGCTGGTTTTGGGAGTGTTTGTCGTCTGCTGCTACTTCTACCGAAAGGAGATTCTCGATCTCATAAAAAAACCGGTGGAAAAGCCGTTGCAAAAATATACGGCTCTATCGAGGATCGAAACCGGAGAGGAGAGGAGGACGTCGATTCCATCTCGATTCTATCAATGCGCATGCGAAAATATGGCAACCGCCGCTCCGGCGGAAAGCGAAGGGATCGGTTTGCTGACCACAAAAAACGGTCGGCAGACCGGGGGAGACGGCACTGCGAAAAAGGGGGATGCGGAAACTGCGAACGGGTTCCGCGAAAAGGGATCGTCCGGCTGGTGGGAGAGGGCAGAGGATGCCCTTTTCGATTTCGTCGCCTATTTTCAGTTCCTGTTGGGTCGGGAGCCTACGGCATCTCCACAGTATGAAAAACGGGACTCCCCGTCCGCCGAAGCGGTTTCGGAAACGGCAACCTTGAATCTGAATTGCCGATGTCAATTGCGATCGGACGACGGCGGAGCGGGAAGGGATCCGCACTCGTCCATGGTCTATATCGGTCTGCCGGAACTGTTCTTCGCTCAAATGAAGGCCGCCGTTTTTGCCGGATTCTTCCTGGCGTTTCCCTATCTGCTCATAGAGATTTGGGGATTTGTCGGCCCCGCCCTCTACCGAGCCGAAAGGAAGATATTCTGGATCTTTGCCTTCACCTCCTACATCTGCTTTATCGGAGGCTCTCTATTCGGGTATATGGTTGTTTTTCCGTTTGGCTTCGACTTTTTCCTCAGCCTTACGCAGCCTGGGGAAATCATGCCCTCCCTGTCGGTCGGAGACTATCTGAATCTCTCCATCAAACTGCTGCTGGCCTTTGGGTTCATTTTTGAAATGCCGCTGTTGACCTTTATTTTGGCACGCCTGGGCATCGTCACGCCGGGGCTGATGTTCAGGCAGTCGCGGATCATCGTCTTGATCATTTTCCTCCTCAGTGCGCTTTTGACTCCGCCGGACCCGTTCACAATGGTCCTGATGGCGGGACCTCTGATCGTGCTATACCTCATCAGCATAGTCGTCTGCTTTTTCGGCGTTAATCGACAAAAGGCGGCGTTGCGCCGCCACGGTCTTAAAGGCGACGAGTTCTGACGTCCCATCCCGGCAGGTTCTCCGCACATTTCGACAATTGGGCGCATCGCTCGGACAATTCGTGCAAAGGCGGGAATGACAACTTGTGCAATTTCCAACTTTTTACCGCTTCGTCAAAACTGATAGTTGGAAAACATAGGATCGATCTGTTATACTATTCGTTCAAACCGGGCAGATATAGTTTCTTTCGGACACCTTTTTGCCAATCGGCCCGAGATTGGCGCAAATCCGGGGATCAGCCGACGGAACATCATTTTCCCAACACTCATATGGCAGACAAAAGCGAACAATCCCAAATAGAGCTGCGAACGGACGAATCCAAAAAATCGAGAGTGCTGCATATGCGCGGAGATCTTGCGATACGGCAGAGCAAACCGTCGCGAAGGCTTTGCTCGAAGCCTTGGACGGCAGCATGCCGCTTCGATTGAACCTGCAAAAGCTTTGCTCGATCGATCTTATTATCGTCCAGAGTCTTTTCGCCGCCCATCAGCACGCCCGTAAAAAAAATATCGCTTTCGAAATCGACGGAGAATGCCCGCAGGTTTTTATCGACGCGGTACACAATGCCGGTCTTAACTTCCATACTTGGCTCTGTTTTGAATAGGCCGACCGAGCCGCACGGCACCGAAGCGAACGGCGGCAAACCGATTCAAACCGCAGGTTGCAGGGAAGCGGCAAATAGATGAAGACACAATACAAGGAGCAGCGCAAATGGGTGACTATCGATCCCGGAGAGTTCTACGTGACGGATAGGGATATCGTCATCGCCACGCTACTGGGATCGTGCGTCTCCGTCTGCCTGCGCGATCCGATCAGCGGAATTTCCGGTATGAACCACTTTCTTCTGAGCAACCGAAGATACAGCCGGAACATACCGATCTGTCAATCCGAAGCCGGCCGCTATGGCATTCATTCAATGGAGCTCATGCTGAACAAGATGTTCCGTTTGGGGGCCAAAAAAAACAACCTCAAGGCCAAAGCGTTCGGAGGGGGAAATGTTCTGCCCATGGCCCCCGGCAGCTCCAACTTCTTTTTGGTCGGCAGCGTCAACGTCCGATTCATCAAGGAATTTTTGAAAACCGAACGGATTCCTCTCGCCGCCTCCTCGCTGGGAGGCGATGTGGGAAGGGTCATTCGCTTTTTTACGGAAGACTTCGCCGTGCACGTCAAGAGCATCGGCAAACTGAAAAACAACGACGTAAGCAGAAGAGACAAAGCTTTCTGGGAAAGTTCGCTCAAAAAGAGGGAGAGGGAAGAGCGGGAAAGTTCCAGCAACGATCTTTGGTAGAGTGTTTCGAATATGCACAAACCTATGGAACTGCTGCAGAGGGATTTCAATCGACTGAGCGAGTTTATCCATGCCGAATATGGAATCAAGATGCCTCCCGTAAAGCGGCTTCTCCTGGAATCGAGGCTGCAAAAGCGTTTGCGGGCGTTGGATATCGAAACGTTCAGAGACTATTGCGACTACCTTTTCAGCCCGGAAGGCAGGGAACGGGAGACGATTTTCTTTATCGACAAAATCACGACCAATAAAACGGACTTCTTTCGGGAACCGGAGCACTTCGACTATTTGACCCGAAGCGTTCTGCCGGATTTGATGAAAGCCATACCAGGGTCGCACCGCTCCCTTCAAGTGTGGAGTGCCGGATGCTCCACCGGCGAAGAGCCCTACACACTGGCGATGGTCCTGAACGAGTTCGGGGGAAACAATCCCGCCGTCGGGCTGAACTACTCCATCCTCGGAACGGATCTCTCCATGGAGGTTTTGCAAGTCGCCAGGAGCGGAATCTATCAGGAATCGCGGGTAGCGCCCGTTCCCATGACACTGAAGAGGAAATATCTGCTCAAAAGCAGGGACAGAAGAAGACAGGTCGTCAAGATAGTGCCCGATCTGAGGAAAAAAATCCGCCTGATGCAGCTCAACCTGATGGACGACCGCTACCCTATCGACAGGCAGGTCGATATCATATTCTGCCGAAACGTCATCATCTACTTCGATAAGGCGACACAGGAGAAAATCCTGCTGAAACTATGTCGACAGCTTAAGGTAGGCGGCTTTTTCTTCCAGGGACACTCCGAATCCACACACGGCTTCCGGCTGCCCCTGAAATCCGTCTCCCGACAGTCTACAAAAAAATCGCCCACTGAAACGGATAGCTTCCGAAAAAAGAGACACGATATGGAAAAGACAAAGGTCCTGATCGTCGACGACTCGGCAGTGGTACGGCAGACTTTGGAGAAAATTCTGGAGTCGGCCCGCGACATCGAGGTGATCGCGACCGCCGCAGATCCCTACATCGCAGCCGAGAAGATAAAAAGGGAGATTCCGCACGTGATTACTTTGGATGTGGAGATGCCGAGAATGGACGGCATCACCTTTTTGAAGAAAATCATGAGTCAACATCCGATACCTGTCGTCATCTGTTCGAGTTTGACGAAAAAAGGATCCGAAACGGCGCTCAAAGCGTTCGAGTACGGTGCGGTGGATGTCATCCACAAACCGGCTTTGGGCACCCGCAGTTTTTTGGAGGAGTCCTCCATTCAAATCTGCGATACCGTAAAGGCCGCCGCAAAGACCAATCTTGAAAAATTGAACCGCTTAAAGAAAACCTTTACGGTATCGAAAAAGCTGACTGCCGATGCGGTGCTGTCCAAAAGGACCAGCAAAGCGATGGCCCAGTCTACCGAAAAGGTAATAGTGGTCGGTGCCTCGACAGGCGGCACGGAAGCCCTGAAGGTCTTTTTGGAGGCCCTGCCTCCGAATACGCCCGGTATAGTGGTCGTGCAGCATATGCCGGAGAATTTCACGAGGGCTTTTGCCGAGCGTTTGGACCAAAGCTGCAGCGTAACGGTCAAAGAGGCATCGAACAACGATTCCGTCCTGAGAGGACACGTTCTTATCGCTCCGGGCAACAAACATACTCTATTGAAGCGCAGCGGCGCACGATACTACGTCGAGGTGAAAGGCGGCCCCCTGGTATCGCGTCACCGTCCATCGGTCGACGTGCTGTTCCGTTCGGCCTCCAGGTATGCCGGCAAAAACGCCTGCGGTATCATTCTGACCGGTATGGGAGACGACGGAGCCAAAGGAATGCAGGAACTGAAAGAGAGCGGAGCAACCACCATTGCCCAGGACGAAGCGAGCTGCATCGTATTCGGCATGCCCCAACAGGCAATCAAATTGGGCTGCGTCGATCGGATCCTTCCACTGGAAGAGATAGCCGGTACGGTTATGAGAGTCGCAAACTAACGAACAGGGAGAAGATATGAGCAAAGTGATACTGACGGCTGACGATTCGGCCAGCATACGGCAGATGGTCACCTTCACCTTAACGAACGCCGGGTATGAGGTGATCGAAGCCATTGACGGCGAGGACGCTCTGCAAAAGGCCGAAGGGAGATCGGTCGATATGGTGATCACGGATTTGAACATGCCCAACATCGACGGCATCGAATTGATCAAAAGGCTGCGAGCGCACTCCGAACACAAGTTCGTTCCCATCGTTCTCCTAAGCACCGAATCCCAGGAGGAAAAAAAAATGGAGGGCAAAAAGGCCGGTGCCACGGGATGGATCGTAAAACCCTTTCGGCCGGAACAGCTGATTTCCGTGATCAAAAAAGTATTGGGGTAGAAAATATGAACTTAGACGAGGGGAAAAAAATCTTCAGAGAGGAAGCGAAGGAGCGTTTGGCGGAAATCGAGGAGGCTATGCTGGAACTGGAAGAGCGTCCGAACGATTCCGAACTGGTTTCCCGAACGTTCCGCGCCATGCATACCATCAAGGGGTCGGGCGCCATGTTCGAATTTACGGATATTGTGGAGTTTACGCACGATATCGAAAGCGTCTACGACTTGGTGCGCGACGGGACGATAGCGGTTACGAAGGAGCTGATTAGCCTGACTCTGTCCGCCCACGACGAAATACTCGGATTGCTGAACCATCCGGAGAAGGGCGAAGAGGGTCGCGAAAGACGCCGGAAAATCTCGGAATCGTTCAGGAGCCTGATCCCGGGAGAGCAGGGCACAGGCGAAACGGAACCCAAAAACGACAAAATGGACCTCCCGGAGCAGGAAAAATCGAGCAGCAAAGTGTTCCGCATCCGTTTTTCGCCTGCGGAGGAGATATACGCGACAGGATCCAAACCGATTCTGCTGCTCAACGAACTGAGAGAGCTGGGAGACTGCGAAATCATTGCCCAGACGGATAGAATTCCCGACCTGTCGGTGCTCGATCCGGAACGCCTGTACCTATATTGGGATATTCTGCTGAGAACCGATCACGGGGAAAACGCGATTCGGGACGTTTTTATATTTGTCGAGGACGACTGCGAAATAACGATCGGCGAAATCACGGAAGAGGAGGGCGAGTCGACCTCCCTGCGGGAGAACAGGCTTGGGGAGATTTTGATCGAAAGAGGTCTGCTGAAGCAGGACGAGCTGAAAAAGGTGCTGAAGAAGCAGCTTCCCGTCGGCGAACTGCTGGTGAAGGAGGGGCTGACCAAGTCCGACAACGTCAAATCCGCTCTCGCCGAGCAGCAGTTCGTAAGAAAGCTGAAAGACAGGGAGAAAAGGACGGAAACCGCCAGCAACATCCGGGTCTCTTCCGACAAGTTGGACAAGCTGGTGGACCTTGTGGGAGAGCTGGTGACCGGACAGGCCAGGCTGAGTCAAATCTCCGGCCAGCTCGGCAACTCCGATTTGACGACGGTGGCGGAAGAGATTGAGCGCCTGACGGCGGAACTGCGCGACAATACCATGAGCGTTCGAATGCTGACGCTTGCCAACACTTTCGGCAAGTTCAAACGGCTCGTACGGGACCTGGGCAACGAGCTGCAAAAGGAGCTTACCCTGGTAACCGAAGGTGCCGATACGGAACTGGACAAAACCGTTATCGAACAGTTGAACGATCCGTTGGTCCACATTATTCGCTACAGTGTCGATCATGGCATCGAACCTCCCGATGTTCGCGCCGGGTTGGGCAAGCCGACTGTCGGAACGATTCATCTTTCGGCCAGCTATTCCGGAGCGCACGTGGTCATCGAGATTCGGGACGACGGAAGCGGTATGAACCCCGAGACCATCAGAAAAAAGGCGGTCGAACGCGGCCTGATATCCTCCGATACGAAATCGACGGACAAGGAGATCTTCCAGCTCGTTTTCCAGCCCGGTTTCTCGACGGCGACAAAGGTGACGAACGTTTCCGGCAGGGGCGTGGGAATGGATGTGGTAAAAAAAGGGCATTGTCAATTTAGTATAGTTATACTA
>CAZLTI010000029.1:0-3378 GCA_964562335.1 uncultured Pseudomonadota bacterium
ATACGATCTCGTAGTTGATGGTATCCAGTCGAGATGCGATTTCGTCGGCCGTTATGGTTCGGCCGCCTTGGGTGCCGACGATCACGACTTCGTCTCCCACCTTCACGCCCGGAATGTGGCCGACATCCAGCATGGTCAAATCCATGCACACCCGCCCGACTATCGGAGCCGACCTTCCTCCAACGAGCATGCGCCCCAACGAAGAGAGCCTGCGGTCCAGTCCGTCGGCGTAGCCAACCGGTACGGTGGCGATGGAGGTCGCGGTTGCGGTTTTGAAAGTGCAACCGTAGCTTACTGCGAAGTTCGGAGGGACCTCCTTTACCTGAACGATTCTGGCCTTCCACTGCAGGGCGGGCTTAAGGGCGACATTTTGTCTATTCACCCCGTCGGAAGGATAGAGACCGTATGTGGAAATGCCGGTACGCACCATATCCAGATGGCTCTCCGGCAAATCGATAGTTGCCGCGCTATTGGCCGCATGCGCGGTAGCGGATCGAACGCCCGCCTGCCGCAGGCGGTCCAATAGGACTCCGAACCGTTTGAGCTGCAAGTCGGCATAGGACTTGTCGGCATGGTCCGCCGTAGCGAAATGGGTAAATACGCCCTCCAATCGCAAACCCGGCAGATCGCCTATCGCCTTGATTTCCCGTACAACCTCCTCCAGACGAAACGAAGCGGAAGCCGAACCGGGCGACGGAAAGGAAACCAAACCGACTCTCCCCATTCCCGTATCCACCTTAACGTGGATTCCGATCCGCCTGCAGAGGGAGGTTGCCATATCGGAAAGGGCCTTTGCGGAGCGGTAGGAGTAGACGGTCTGCGTCAAATCGAAAGTTGCCAGATCGCGGGTCCTCTCCGGATCCGCAAATCCAAATACCAGGATCGGCGCTTCGATTCCCGCCTTTCTCAGCCGAACCGCCTCCCCTATTCTGGCGACACCCAATACCTCCGCCCCGTTCCGCAACGCAGTGCCCGCCACTGCAACCGCTCCATGCCCGTAGCCATCCGCTTTGACAACCGTCATCAGGCGCGCCTTTGGAGCGGCAATCCGTCTCAATTCCCCGACATTGTGGGCGATCGCCTTCAAATCGACCTCCACCCACACCTGCGAATCCAATGGGACACCTCCCTATTCCAACGATCAATAACGGCAAACAAAATTGCGCAGTTCGGTTTTTATTAAATGGAATTTATTTTTTCCAATTGAATCACTTCCAAAAACGCTTTTTCGTTTTTACTTAGGCGGTTTTTATTTATTACAACCACATCGATTTTCTCTTCGCATTTTGAGAAAAATCGTTTGGCTATTTTCTGGCAAAATCTGAAACGCTCTTCCGTGCTAATGTCTGCGTCAATAAGAATGTCAATATCACCTCCCCTTTTTTTGTCATCAACCCGCGAACCAAAAAGATATTTGTCATATTTAACATCTTCCAAAGCGTATTTTAATGCTTCGATTTCCTTGCGACTGAGTCTCATTCAGGGTTCGATTGAAATTTTTCTTTTTTCAGAAATTTTACGTTTTTTTTCATGAGTCGATCCAATTCTAAGGAAAACTTGAAGATAATGTCATGATATATTTTTTCGATTTTCTCCGGCAGATAGTCAAAAGCGATCCGATTACGGATATCCCTCATATCCAGCCACAATTCGACATCGCTAATTAAATCCAATTTATTCATTACGTTCAGCCTGTCTCTGATCGTGTCCGACAAAACCTTGGATTCTACTAACTCGACACTCCTAAAAAATTTATTCAAGGCAATCTCAACAGATCGCTCAAACCTACCGGTAAGAGCGTCAAAAGGTTCAAGTTGGTCGGGAGAATAACATAATTTTGAATCATATGGTTCGATTTTTTGTACTGAGTGTCTTACTAAATGAACCGCTTTTTCCAATTTTTGATAGGAGTGCTTAAGAAGGATGATATGACTATTTTCCATTTTGTATTAATTATACTAGAGTTTAGAGTTTCGGGGCATACTACTCCCCGAAAAGTTCATTGAAAATCTGTTTTTCGAGCCGCTTTGACGCGCTTTTATGAGGCTTTTGGCCGTTTTCGGTTTTCAATCTCTGTTTCGTCGCTTTTTGGCGGCTCGAATTTTCGAGACTTCGGGTTCCACCACGACCTTACACGGAAGTGCCAGAAAATACGGCGCAGCCCATGCCTCGCTCTGCCGGCGGTCACTGGATGATCCGCTCGCCAGGGCGTGTCGGCCATCGGAGCTTTGACATTCTCTTCCCCCGGATTGGTTAACATCCGAGGGATCGCGCAAGACAACGACACGATCCGAGCCCGGCGAGAAAGAACCTGCCTGGATCGCTGCCAGGCGGTGCCCAATCCCCAGCTGTTCTTGAGCCGGTCGAACATGGGCTCGATAGCCCAACGTTTCGCGTAACGTTTAAGGATTTCTTCTGCGGACAGCCGGATATCGGTGGACAGAATCAATCTGGGTTTGGAGATTTTCCCGTTTTCGCTCTCGAACTGGCAGAACACGACCCTAACGACTCGACCTTTTAGGAAGCGGGCCTTGGCGACAAGCTCTCGATACCGAACGAGTTGGTCTTTGTTGTATATGAACATCTTGACGCACTTTGCGGGCAACGCCTCGACTCGTTCTTTCGAGTATTTCTCGCCATAGAGTCTAGGGCGTCCCCTTCCCGGTTGTTTTCTTGGCTCGGGAATGTCGTATGGGGCGGTGTCGATCCCGACCTGGCCGATCGCGTCGATCTTAAGATCCAGGACGGGTAGGAGTAGCGTCTTTCTCATAAACCAACTGTCGACCAACATGGTCGTCTCGATCTCGCCAAGAATGGATCGCGTTGCCCCGACGACGACCTTGGCTGCGAGTAGCTTCCCGGTGTTACTCGTTGTAGACATGAGCCTGGAAACGATAGGGATTGCACTTCCGTTTCCCAAGGCGACCGCCATAGTCAGCCAACACTGGCCAAAGATGAACCTTGGTCGATTTGGTTTGTTACCATGCTGACGGTGGTACTTAACGTCAGGCGCTTTCTTTGACGATCTTGGAACGAACGTGTCGTCAAAGACGATAAACAAATGGTCAAGCTTGAACGTCTTAATGAGCAGCGCGAGCAGTTTCCTCGCCAAAGCGATATACGACCAGGAGCCTTGTTGAATCCATTTGTAGTAACTGCCCCAATGTCGTTTGGGGATTATGGCCATTTGAGCGTCTGTCACGAAACCTGTTCGAGTTGTCATGGAACCAATCAGCAATTCTATAAACGTCGGAATCGACCGAACGTCAGGGGCCGAGCAAAGATAGTTCACCCAGTCGAAAAAGATAGACGGCAATTCGTTTTTTCTCATAGCGACCTCTTAGGGAAGATGTGGATACCTTCCCTATAGGGCGACTT
>CAZLTI010000029.1:3502-6519 GCA_964562335.1 uncultured Pseudomonadota bacterium
CCGCCGATCGCTATGATGTTGTCAATAGTTTTTTTTATTTTTTACGATATTTTTCTGAGACTCTAAACTCTAGTTAATTATATTCTGACAGGAATATTGAGGCCTATATAAATGACGTGCAGGCGCCTAGGCAATGCTCTGCCGCAGGCGTTTTGGCAGTAACGCGGCAAGCGGTTGCGGTTTTGGCGTTTTGTCACTCTTCCACCTGACCGGACCAAGGCGGGTCGGCACCGCGCCGGGAGCAGTTGACGGCCGCCGCCTTAACGGCAAATCGCAAAGCCTCCCGAAGTTTTTCCGGGGACAACCGTTGCAGAAACGAGCGGGTCATCAGTTTGCGACGATGCAGCCATGCCAGCAGCGATCCGTGAAAGGTGTCTCCCGCTCCGACCGTGTCGACCAGCGGCATCCTGAAGATAGGCACGGCAGCATTCCCATTCTCGTTTCGTGCGACCGCACCTCTGTCGCCAAGGGTAAAAACAGCCAGTGCCGGTCCCAACGCCAGCACTTCGTCCAGCCCCTTGTCCACCGTCAATCCGGGATAGAGCCAATGCAAATCTTCGTCGCTCATTTTTACTATGGTGCTGTTGCCTACCCACCTTTCGAATCGTTTCAGGTAGTCTTCGCGACTTTCGATCATTCCGGGACGGATGTTGGGATCGAAGGAGACAACGACGTTCCCCCCTTCCCGGGCAATAAAGTCGGTAACGGTTTCGGCAAAAGGCAACATCAGCATGGAAATCGACCCGAACTGAAAACAGTCGATCTTCCCGGCCAATTCCGAAGGAATATCCTCCCTTTTCAAGTCCCACGTGGCCGAATCTTTGGCATAAAAGGCGTATTCGGAGCTGTCGTCCGCCTTTCGCCGGACAAACGAGAATGTGGACGGCGCATCGCTGCGCAGCACGAAGGAGGGATCTATCCGATTGGCTTCGATATGTCCCATCAGCTGCTCGCCGAACATATCGGTAGAAAGCCGCCCCAAAAATCCGGTGGGAACCCCCAGTCGGGCGGCAGCGACCGCCGTATTGAGGGGGGAGCCTCCCGGACAGGGTTCGAACAGGGTATTCCTTTCGTCGTCCACCTTCGATATAAAATCGATCAGTGCCTCGCCGCAAGCAAGTATCATAACATCGGCTCCTTTACTTAATCGATCCCAGCAGCAGTCCGGATCGCATCATCCTGCTTAAAAATATCGTTATCGCCACCATAGGTCCGACGGCTATCACCGTGGCAACGCAGATTGCCCACCATTCGTTGCCGCGATTGGTATTTTGCGCGGCAAGCAAAACCGGAAGCGTCTGCCAGTCTCCCGTCGTTAAAATCAGCGCCATCAGAAACTCGTTCCAAATGAATCCGAAGGTAATCAAAGAGACGGCAACCAGACCCGGAAGCGAAATCGGCAGAACGATTTCCAGAAAAATGCGGTAGCGCGGCACGCTGTCTATCAGCGCAGCCTCCTCCAGCTCCACCGGCAGAGAAGAGAAGAAGTCCCGCATCAACCAGACGACAATCGGTAGCGAGAAGGCGATATAGCACAGCATCAGCCCCAAGTAGGTGTCCAACATTTCAAATCCGGCCTTGCCAATCTTGGAGTAGAGCATATAGAGAGCAAAGGCGCTGACGATCGGCGGCATCATACGCTGGGAGACGAACCAGAACAGAACGTCTTTGTTCCCCAAAACGGGACCCGGCAAATTCAATCGGTTGGAGCCGATTCCGACGGCAAGAGAAACGATAAAACCGATGCCCATGGCATATACCTCACCGATTCCGGCCACTTCCGCCAAAAGCAGATAGCAGCCCATCCCCGAAACGGCAAACAGCACCCCGGACAGCAGTTTGATCCGAAACACGAACCGTACCAGAGCATAGGCGACCATCGATCCCAAAATAACGGAGACGACCGTCGCACTCAACGATATGACGGTGGAGTTGAAAAAGTTGGCAAAAAAGTCCCCCCTTTCTCCCGAAAGGGCCTGCTTATAGGACTTTAGCGTCGGCGAAAAATCGAAAAAGGGCAGGTAGGTAGGTCCGCGATTGACGGCCGGAGGAGGTTTGAAGGAGGTTATGACAGTCCAGTAGATCGGAAACATGGCAAAAAGGAACCAAACGATCAGCAGCGCTACCAGCACCCATTTCCACCTATATCTATTCATAGCGACAGTCTCCGAAACCGATTGCGGCAAGAGGATACGGACAAACTTCGAAACTTTTTGCCGGTTCGTCAAGATTGAAATAAAATAGGATTGGCAAAACTAACGGATTTCGGCTTGACAGCCACCCGATTCGCAGTAGTATTACTCCATCATCGACACCTCCAATGAACAAGGACATTCTCCATCCAACCGGCAGCCTGCCGGAAGAGCTAAAGCATAAATTTCTTCACGCAGGCAAGTTTTCCGTAGCCCACCGGGATACCCGCATGCAAACGATACATGCGGCCACTTTAAAAAGGAATTGCCATGAAACTTGGAATACACGCCTACGCATGGTGTTCGCAGTGGACCAACGAAACGTTGGATCTGATCGACAGAGTAAAGCGCTTCGGGCTCGACTTTATCGAAATCCCTCTCATGTGTCTCGAAACCTTCGATGCGAAAGCGATCAGGAGCCGACTGGATCGGGTTGGCATCGAAGCCGTTACGTCGACCGTTCTGCTGAACGATACGGACATTACCAGCGACGATCCGAAAATTCGGCAGCAGGGGGTTCGGTACTTGAAGGATTGCGTCCAAGCCACTCACGACATCGGGGTACGCAGCTTTTCGGGAGTCGTCTATTCCAAATACGTCAAATCTCTTCCCAGCCGACCGGAAGAGAAGCACTGGCGCTATTCCGCCGATTGTCTGCGGAGCGTGGCGAAATTTGCCGGGGAGCGAAACGTATCCATCGGAATCGAACCGGTCAACCGCTATGAAAGCTGCCTGATCAACACCTGCGAGCAGGCGATGAGATTGAAGGAGATGATCGGGGAGGACAACGTGAAAATCCATCTGGATACCTATCACATGAATATA
>CAZLTI010000029.1:6529-9039 GCA_964562335.1 uncultured Pseudomonadota bacterium
GAGGAAAAAAGCTTCTATGAGGCGACGAAGCTTGCGGGCGGCGATCTGTGCCACTACCATCTTTGCGAAAACGACCGCGGCGTCCCCGGAACGGGCTTGGTGGATTGGGACGGAATCTTCAAAGCGCTCGCGGAGATCGACTACAGGGGAAACGCCGCTCTGGAGAGCTTCGTCGACTGCACGGACAACATGAGCACCTGGGTCTGGAGGCAACTCGCGCCGGACGGCGATACCCTGCTGAAAGACGGAGTGGCGTTTATCCGCGAAAAACAAAAGGAGCACGGACTGACCGATTGACCGGCCGATTGCGGACGAGCGCTAAGAATCGTGCAACCGTTAGACGGGAATTGATTTTTGCACGAAGCTGATCTAGGTTGACGAGTCAGTTTCAAACCGACGTTTCTTCAAGAATCCTCCAACAGGACACGCCATGCTGAAAAACCTGAATCCGCTGTTGACGCCCGAACTTCTATACGTATTGCGCGCCATGGGACATGGGGACGAACTCGTCCTGGCGGACTGCAACTTCCCCTCCGATTCCATCGCCGCCCATACCACCTACGGACAGTTGATCCGTCTGGAGGGAAACAGGGTCCCCGAAGCGGCCGACGCCATTCTATCCCTTTTTCCGCTGGATAGTTTCGTCGAATATCCCGTACTGCGCATGGAGGTCGCGGGAAATCCCGACAAACTGCTCGACGTGCACAGCGATCTGAAAAAAAGCGTCGACGCCTTTTCGGATCGGGATTGGCCGATGGGTTCGATAGAACGGCACGCCTTTTACGAAAGGGCCAGGGAGGCGTATGCCGTCGTGTCCACGTCGGAACGGAGGCCATACGGGTGTTTTATCCTGGTTAAGGGAATCATCGATCCCGACGGCAATGTCGGGTAAAAGATCACGGAAACCTTCGTGGCAACAACCGTTTCAAACCATAACGACGGGCGAAGAGTCCCGCGACTGTTCGCCGCACTCGAAACCTTCCAAACCGTGAGGCCATGAGAAGACCAATCACGATTTTCGGCATCTTCGTCGCCGATCTAAATCTGCGGTCCGCTAAAATTCCCGTTCCCGGCGAAACGCTGATGGGCACATTCTATTCGGGTCCCGGCGGAAAAGGATCCAATCAGGCCATCGCAACCAAACGCGCCGGAGGCGAGGTACAGTTTATCACCAAAATCGGAGTCGACCACTATGGCGACATGGCAATGGAAAGATACGGATCCGAGGGCATCGGCACGGATCTGATTATCCGGGACGAAAACCACCCGACGGGAGTGGCGGCAATACTGCTCGAAGACGAAACGGGTGCCAACGCCATCATCGTTTGCCCCGGAGCGGCATCGAAATTCACCGTCGCGGAGATAGAAGGATACGAGGAGCGCATCAGCAGATCCTCCTACTTTGTCACGCAACTCGAAACGCCTCTCGACGCCACCTTTCGGGCAATGGAGATCGCACACGAAAACGGAGTGCCGGTGATACTGAATCCGGCACCGGCTGCGGCTCTGCCGGACAGAATCTATCCCCTGTGCGACTTCTTCACACCCAATGAAATCGAGGCCTCCGCCCTGGCCGGAATTCCGGTGGAGAGTATCGACGATGCAAACAAGGCGGCCTCCATATTTTTGCAAAGAGGGGTCAAAAACGTAGTGCTCACTTTCGGCGACAAAGGGCTGTTCGTGAAAAACAGCCGACTGACGAAACACATTCCCGCCGCGAAACCGGACGGAGCCGTTATCGACACCACGGGAGCGGGCGACGCGTTCAACGGAAGTTTTGTGGCTGCCCTGCACCAGGAGATGGACATTCTCGAAGCGGCACGGTTCGCCAACGTTTCCGCCGGGATTTCGGTAACCAGACACGGCACTGCCCTGTCGACCGCCTACAGGCACGAGATCGAGCAGTCGATAGCCAAACAGGAAGATTGCGGTAAAAAATCCTAAAACCGTCATTCCGCGCAATTTTCGACTTTTTACCGGTTCATCAAACAGGAAGAATAACTATGATAAAAGATCCGATTAAATACTATTTCATATGGCCCGCCACAATCATCGTGCTGCTGGTGACGCTTTTTCCGCTGATCTATACGCTGAATCTCAGTTTTCAGAATTTACGTCTGGTACCGCCCTTTCCGCCGAAGTACATCGGTTTCGAAAACTACGCGAAGCTGCTTTCCAAAATTCGGTTTTGGACGGTAATCGGCAACACCTCTTTTATCGTTCTGGTTTCCGTGTTTTTTCAATACGTATTCGGATTCGGCATTGCTCTCGCGCTGCATGCGAAGGTTCCGGGAGAACGGCTGTTTCGCGTGTGCTTTCTGCTGCCGATGCTGATGACGCCCATTGCGGTCGCCCTGGTCGCCAAAATGATGTTCCACTCCAACTTCGGTCCTCTCAACGATCTCATGACGTTTTTGGGCTTTCCCAATCTACCCTTTCTGATCAAAAGCCACTGGGCGTTTTTCTCCCTGATCTGCGTCGAAATCTGGCAGTGGACCCCCTTCATCATT
>CAZLTI010000029.1:9056-19848 GCA_964562335.1 uncultured Pseudomonadota bacterium
CCCGCTGGATATCTACGAAGCGGCAAGATTGGAGAACGCTTCCCGCTGGCAGATGTTTTGGGGCATTACCTTTCCCATGCTGCTGCCCATATCGGTGGCCGTAGTGTTTATCCGCATCATCGAAAGCTATAAGATCATGGACACGATCTTCATCATGACCGGCGGCGGTCCGGGCATCAGTACCGAATCCCTGACTCTGTACGCCTATCAGGAGGGGTTGAAGAAATTCAATTTGGGATACACCTCCGCTCTCAGCTTTCTCTTTCTGTTTTTCATCATTCTGTTCGGAACGGTGTACCTGGCGATACTGAAGCCTTTTCTGGAGAAGAGGACATGACAAAAATCCATAAGAAATGGATCGTATTCGCTCTTCTGTGCATCTGGTTTTTCCTGACCATGTTCCCCCTTTACTGGGTTGCCATCACCTCCTTCAAAAACCCCTACGATGTGAACCGAGGGGCCACCTATCTGCCCTTTTTCGACTTTTCGCCGACGCTGAAGACGTTCCGAGAGGCCGTAACGGGAGTACGGGGAGACTACTTCTCCACCTTTTTCAATTCGGCCATCATCTCCACCAGTGCCACTGTAGTCTCGGTGATGCTAGGCTCGATGGTAGCCTATGCTCTGGTGCGGTTCGTCTTCAGGATCAGGCTGCTGGCCGGAGTGCTGTTTCTGGGAGCGGGCATCGGAACCTATCTGCTGCTTTCCCAGTGGGCGAACGTTAGAGACATCTACGCGATGGCCATTGCCTTCATCGCCGCTCTGGCGGCGGGCGTTCTATCCAATTTTTTCAAACTTCCGGGACCGGTGCTGGGGAACAAGGATATTGTGTTTTGGTTTGTCTCCCAAAGAATGATGCCGCCCATCGTCAGCGCTTTTGCTCTGTACCTGCTGTATTCGAAAATCGGAAAGGTCGGATTCAAAATGCTGGACAGCTATTTTGGCATGACCTTGTGCTACGTCGCCTTTTCGCTTCCCATCGTAGTCTGGTTGATGCGGGACTTTTTCCAGTCGCTTCCCGTCGAGTTGGAGGAGGCTGCGCTGGTGGACAACGTTCCGAGATACCGGATTTTCCTGGGTATCGTTCTGCCCATCTCCCTGCCCGGACTGATCGCCGTGTCCCTGATCACACTCGGCTTTATCTGGAACGAGTTTCTATTTTCTCTGATTCTGACGTCCGGAAAATGGCAGACGCTGCCGATTCTGCTGGCGGGTCAGAACACCTACCGGGGCGACGAGTGGTGGGCCATTTCCGTAGCCGCCGTTATCGCCGTAGGTCCCATGGTGATTATTACCGTCTTCCTGAGCAGGTTGATGCGATCAGGCCTGCTGCTGGGTTCCATCAAGTGATCGCGAAATTCAAGAAGGGTGTATTATGAAATTCGAAAAACTTGTCAAAACCGGAACGATCCTGGCGGTTTCCGCCCTGATTTGGTCGGGATCCGCCTTTGCGGCATGCAGTCCCAACTACAAAGGAGTTACCCTAACGGTCGGCTCCCAGGTGGGGCCCTACATTGCAAGTGCAATGGCTGCCGGCGCAAAGATCTGGGAAAAGAAAACCTGCGGAAAGGTAAATGTCGTGGAATTTCCGTTCGGCGAGCTGTACCCGATATACCTGACTGCCATGGCCGCCGACGAAGATGCTTTCGACGTAATCACATTTGCTCCGGCATGGACTCCCGATTTCGCGCCGTATCTGTCGACCATGCCCGAATCTATCCGTAAAACAGAAGCCTGGAAGGATATCCATCCGGTATATCGAAACCGCCTGATGATCTGGGGTGGAGAGCACAAGTCGCAAACGATCGACGGCGATCTGCATACTTTGGCCTATCGTATCGATCTTTTCGAGGATCCCAAGGAGAAGGCAGCCTTCAAGAAGAAGTACGGCTACGATTTGACCGTTCCGCAAACCTGGGACCAGTACTACGATATCGCCGAGTTTTTCACCAGACCGGAACAGAAGCTCTGGGGAACCGGCGAGGCATTCGTCCGTGGCGGCCAGCAGTTCTGGTTCTTCTTTACCCACGCGGCCACCTACACGAACAATCCGTCGAATCCCGGCTCCATGTTCTTCGATCCCGAAACGATGGATGCGCAGGTCAACAATCCGGGCTGGGTAAAGGCTCTGGAAGACTATGTCCGGTCCGTGAAATTCTCTCCTCCGGGTGCTTTGAACTGGGGTTCCGGAGACGTGCGCACGACATTTGCAGCCGGCACCATCGCCATGAACTTCGACTGGGGAGACACAGGCGTGATCGGCGCGGACAAAACGGAAAGCAAAGTTGCCGGACACACCGGAACCGCCCTGACTCCCGGAACCCGCCAAATCTGGAATCACAAGACCAAAAAGTGGGATAAATTCGATAAGGTGGTAAAATCGCCCTTTATGGCCTTCGGCGGATGGCAGGCGGCCGTGCCCAGCGCAAGCAAAAACCAGGCGGCGGCTTGGAACTACATCGAACTGACTACCAGCCCCAAAGTCAGCCTGACTGCCGCTTTGACGGGAGGGTCCGGCGTAAATCCCTACCGATTCAGCCATTTCAATCCCGATGCATGGCTGGCGAAGTTCTCCAAGCGGGAGGCGGACGAATACCTGGCGGCGCAGCAGGGTTCGCTGGACGCCCCGAACGTTGCTCTTGACATGAGACTGCCCGGCTATTTCTCCTATACGGAGATTCTTGAAATCGAACTGTCAAAGGCCCTTGCCGGACATACCACCCCGAAGAAGGCCCTCGATTCCATCGCCAAGCAGTGGAACGATCTGACGGACGAATTCGGCAGAGAGAAGCAACTGAAGGCGTACCGCGCTTCCATGGGACTCAAGTAGCGGCACGAACGGCATGACGCAACGTCTCTCCGATAGAGCATCGGAGAGACATTCATCGTTCGACCCTAATGCTCATTTGTCACAAGAGAATTGTATGGCCAATGTAAAACTGGAAGGAATTCACAAGGCGTTCGACGAAACCGTGATCATTCCGGATTTGGATCTGGAAATTGAGGATCGGGAATTCGTGGTGCTTGTGGGTCCTTCGGGATGTGGAAAGACGACGACTCTGCGCATTATTGCCGGGTTGGAGGAATCGACAAAAGGAAAGGTTTTTATCGGAGACAGGGACGTTACGAGTGTCAAGCCCGGACTCAGGCATTGTGCCATGGTTTTCCAGAACTACGCCCTGTATCCGCATATGACGGTACGCGAGAACATTACCTACGGCATGAAAGTGCGCAGAATAGACCGCCAAAAAAGAGATGCGGAGGCAGACAAGGCGGCGGAAATACTGGGCATTGCGGAACTGATGGAACGCAAACCCAAGAATCTGTCCGGCGGACAGAGGCAAAGAGTAGCGATCGGAAGAGCGATTGTAAGAGATCCCCAGGTTTTTCTATTCGACGAACCGCTTTCCAACCTGGATGCGAAACTGAGAATATCGATGCGCGGGGAGATCAAAAGCCTGCACCGCAGGCTGCAAAACACCACCATATACGTCACGCACGATCAGGTGGAAGCGATGACGCTGGCCGACCGCGTGGTGGTAATGAACGAAGGCATCATCGTCCAAATCGGAGAGCCCCTGGAACTCTACGAAAAACCCGCCGACAGGTTCGTTGCCGGATTTATCGGCTCCCCCTCCATGAATTTCTTCGAGGTGAAGGTCGTGGAGAAAGAGGGTCGTACAGTGCTGCAATTCCAAAATGGCGACACGCTTCCCGTAGCGGAGAAGTATCTTGCCAGATGCTCCTCTCTTTTAGGCAGAGACTGCACGTTTGGAATTCGCCCCGAGCATTTCGCCGGAGGAAATTGCGGACCGGCCACCATCGACATCCTGGTCAAAGTGATCGAACCCATTGGGCAGTTTACTCTCGTAGTGTCCGACTTTGCGAAGGAGAAGATGACGATTCAGGTCGAACCGCACTACAAACTAGATGTTGCGGAGCTAGCAACGGTTACGGTGGACATGGAACAGATGCATCTGTTCGACTCGAAAACGGGAAAGTCCCTGCTTCTCGGGTAACCGAACAGGCCGCCCCATCGACAGAGTGAAGGGAGTCGAACTTATCGGCTTCCGGGATATGGACGAGAAAAATGTCAACAAACCGCTATCTACCGGCAGAAAAGCCGACGCTGTACTTTATCGGCGTCACGACCCAAAGATCGTCGATCATGAAGCTGTTCCCCAAATGGGCGGAATTTTTGGGCCTGGGAGAATGCGACATCAAAGGTTTCGACTTTCCGCCGCATGACAGGCCCCAGGCATATCGAGAGTGCGTCGCGTTTATCAAACGGGACCCGCTATCGTATGGAGCGCTGGTAACCACCCACAAGATCGATCTGCTGACCGCCTGTCGCGATCAGTTCGACCTGCTCGATCCTCCGGCACGGCTTATGGGGGAAATCAGCTGCATTTCCAAGCGGGACGGAAAGCTGGTCGGTTCCGCCAAAGACCCGATATCCAGCGGACTTTCTATGGATCGCTTCCTGCCGAAAAACCACTGGAGGTCGACCGGCGCGGAAGTTCTCTCCATGGGGGCCGGCGGCTCCACCATCGCCATAACGCATTACCTCGTACAGCCCAAACACGGCGACAATGTCCCCTCGAAGATCGTCGTCACCAACAGAAGCCAACCGCGATTGAACGAAATTCGACGAATTCATACCGCCATGTCTATGCCCGTACCGGTGGAATACAGGCTGTGCCCGCAGCCGGAAGACAACGATGCCGTCGCTGCGGCGATGAAGCCGCACTCATTGGTGATCAATGCGACGGGATTGGGAAAGGACGCTCCGGGTTCGCCCTTTACAAACCGTGTACGGTTTCCTCGGAACGGAATCGTATGGGAACTCAACTACAGGGGCGATCTGCTCTTTTTGGATCAGGCCGAAAATCAAAAGAGTGGAAAAAACCTACAGATCGAGGATGGCTGGGTCTATTTCATTCACGGCTGGACGCAAGTGATCGCCGAGGTGTTCCAAATTTCCATTCCGACCCAAGGTCCGACTTTCGATACAATTTGCGACATTGCGGAAAGCATCAAGGGGTAGTCTTTAGATTGTAAGGCGACATACCGATGAAAGGCGATATACTGATAACCCCCCGGTCCCTGACAAAAAGCGGCGATCCCGCCCTGGATCTTTTTGAGAAGGCGGGATACCGATTGAAGTTCTGCAGGCCGGGAACCATGCCGGACAAGGCGGAGCTGACCGCTCTGATTCCGGGTTGCGTAGGCTACCTGGCGGGCGTCGAAACCATTTCGGCAAGCGTTCTTGCGGCGGGAACCTCTTTGCGGGCCATCAGCCGAAACGGAACGGGCGTGGACAACATCGATCTGAAAGCTGCGGAAAAGCGCAATATCGCAATTCTCAGGGCGGAGGGAGCCAACGCCAGAGGAGTAGCGGAATTGGCCATCTCCCTGATTCTATCCTGCGCACGACACGTTCCCTTCAGCGACCGAAACATCAAGCGGGGAAATTGGCGCAGGAGACGCGGCGTCGAAGTGAAAAATCGCATCCTGGGAGTTGTCGGTCTCGGAAATATAGGCCGGATCACTGTGCGACTGGCAATCGCTCTCGGTATGAAAATTGTGGCATACGATCCCTATGCTCCCGCACTTGCGGAGTTTTCCGCCGATTCCTTCAAACGGACCGATCTGGAGGAGCTGTGGACGGAAGCGGAATTCGTCACGCTCCACTGCCCGCTTTCGCGGGGGGGCGCGGCGATCGTCTCCGAAAAGAGCATTCAAAGGATGAAGGAGGGCGTTATGATCGTAAACACTGCCCGTTGGGAACTAATCGAAGAAAAGGCCGTACTGAACGGATTGAATTCGGGGAAAATCGGCTGCCTTGCCACGGACGTCTTCCCCAAGGAACCCCCGCAACTCTCTCCCCTACTGAAGCACGAAAACGTCGTTACTACGCCCCACATCGGAGGATTTACAAAGGAAAGCGTCTCGAAATCCGCCTCTATTGCCGTCGAAAACCTACTCGACTTTCTAAGCAAGGATCGGACTACAGACCGAAACAGCTTATGAACATCCAATCGCTCACGGACCATTTTTTTGAATTCGGCGTCCTACCCGTAGTCACAATCGAAAAGCCGGATTCCGCACTTCCGCTTGCGGACGCGTTGCTAAAAGGAGGATTGCCCGTCGCGGAAATCACCTTTCGTACAAGGGCGGCGGAGAAGTCGATGCGGATTCTCCGCAAAAACAGACCCGAACTGCTGCTGGGAGCCGGCACCGTGCTAACGGTAGAGCAGCTGCGGAAGGCAAAAAGCGCCGGAGCGAAATTCGGACTCGCACCGGGTTTCAATCCCGAAATCGTCAAAGCGGCCCAGGAGATCGACTTTCCCTTTTTCCCCGGAGTTTTGACCCCGACGGAAATCGAGCGCAGCATCGCCCTCGGTGTGGGTACCGTCAAGTTTTTTCCTGTGGAACCGAGCGGAGGCGTCAGGATGCTCAAATCCCTGGAGGGACCCTACGGCCACTGCGGTCTGCGCTTTATCCCCACGGGGGGAGTGAATCCGCAGAATTTGAAGAAGTATCTGGCGTTGGAATCGGTTTTGGCGGTAGGCGGAACGTGGATCGCAACCAAAGAGCTGATTGCGGAGAAAAAATGGGACGCGATTTCGGCCAACGCCAAAGCGGCGACGACTCTTGCGAAAAAACTGCGCCTTTAGAAAGGCGATCCGTTTGGACATCGACGCTACCAACGTAATGACGTTTTTCGCGTTCCCGATACATGCGGGACAAACCACGGATCGGCCGTTTTTCCTGAAAAGCTGAGCCACCATGAAAAAAAGCAACGTTTTGACCATCGATATCGGTACCCAAAGTACCCGGGCTGCCGTCGTCGCGGCAACCGGAGAAATCCTGGGGATCGAGCAAATTCTTCACGACACCGCCAGTCCGCATCCGGGTTGGGCGGAACAGCGCCCGGACCAATGGTGGGAGGAATCGTGCCGGGCCATTCGTCGCGTGTTCGACAAAACCGGGGCGGATCCCCGCTCCATCGCAGCCGTCGCCAACTGCGGTCAGATGCACGGACCGGTAGGAATCGACGAAAAGGGGGAAGTCGCTACCGAATGGGTGCAGCTTTGGTGCGACAAGCGCTGCATTTCGCAGGTCGAAACCATTCGCAAAGAGCAAAAAGAAGGGGAACTGCTACAAAAAACGGCGAGTCCCCTGAATACGGCCTGGACAGCCATCAAGGTGCGCTGGGAGAAGGAGAGCAGACCCGATTCCTACGCACGCGCAAGACACTTTCTCGTTCCCAAGGATTTTATCAATTTTCGGCTGACGGGCGTGGCGGCGTCGGACCACAGCGAAGCCTCCCTCTCCTATATTTACGACTGCCGCACCGGCGACTATACGAAAGAACTTGCGGATGCCGTCGGAGTGGATATCGACAAATTCGCCCCAATCCATCGGTCGCACGAAGTGATCGGAACCGTGACTCAAAGCGCGTCGAACGCTACCGGCATTCCGGACGGTACTCCGGTCGTCGCGGGAGGCGGAGACTTTCCCGTATCTATGCTCGGTTTCGGCATTGTCGGAGAAAATCGTATGGCCGATGTGACGGGAACCAGCTCTCTGCTGGCCGTTCACAGCAAAAAACCATTGATCGATCCGGCCATTCAAAACTGTCGGCACGTAGTAGACGGATGGATTCCCTTTACCATTTTGGATTGCGGAGGAGTTTGCATGAAATGGTGCAAGGATCTCTTCGGTTTCCTTCCAAACGCCATGTCCTACGACGACCTGATAGAGCGGGCGCGCTTGGCACCCGCCGCTAGCGAAGGGCTGTTCTTTTTCCCCTATATGCGCGGAGAGCGGCGATACGAAAACGTAAATTCCCGAGGTGGGTTTTTCGGCTTGACCCTCGAGCACGAAACGGAGCATCTGATCCGCTCGGTGATGGAGGGGGTCGCCTACGCAATGGCAAAGGATGCCGAGTTTTTCCGCAGTCGCGGTCTTGCATTGAACAAACTGCGGAGCGTAGGCGGCGGAACCAGGAACGAATTGTGGAACGAGATAAAAGCCAGCGTACTCGACCTGCCTGTAGAAATCTCAATGGAACCCGAAGCGGGCATAAAGGGCTGCGCTCTGCTGGGGGCAGCCGGAGTCGGTCTTGTCGGAGATCCGTCGAAAGCCTCCGTCGCACGCGAAACAGCCTCCCGAACCGTAAAACCGAACTCGTCGGACGCGCGGCTCTACAAAGCCGCGCAGCTGGAGTTCAACAGAATCTACGCGCACATGTTCGGTTTCTGGCAGTCAAGCTGAGACGCCACGCGACCGCCAAAACAGACTCCACACGCACTGTCGGCCGAGCGGCAAACACACCGAATAGGAGAAGCCATGGAATCCCTGCTGCGTACCCTTCTACTTCCGGCCAATTTCAAGGCGATGTCGTTTGTAGCCGGGTTTTCGATCGTCGGATTCGCGACGGTCGTCCATTTTCTCATGCGGAAATTCGGCAGTTTCTGCGACATCCCCTCCGGCTACCGGACGCTCCTCTACTTTTTGATCGGGATAGACTTCGCCGCAGTTTCCCTTCTCAAGCTTCGGTCGCTGCTTTCCATCGAATGGCGGGGCAGGAGAATACCCTACTTCCAAATCCTCAAGGAGTTCCAATCCTTCCGAATTTTCCACCTGCAAGGTCCGATAGTGGCGGTCGCGATCATTCTATCCGCCGTACTGATTGCCGAAAACCGTTCCTACTATGTGGTTCCGGCCCTGTCGGTCGGACTGGGATTCCTGTACAACTTCTACGGCAGCCTTTTGCGTTTTCGGCAGTATCTGATAACGGGATACTGGTTGATCGCCACCGGAACGGCTATTTTTGCCTTCCCCCAAATTCCGGTCATGGTCGCTTTGGGCCTCTCGATCGGCTGCGGATTTATTCTGTTCGGAATCGTCACTCCCTCCCGACATTAAACAGCACGCACAGGGCCGGAAGCAGCAGCAGATCGGCAAGCAGGGCGCAGAAAAAGGCGAGTGCGGTCAAATATCCGAAATTGGCCATCGCCTTGTGGGAGGAGAATACCAACACGAGAAAACCCATCGCGATGATGATCGTGGAGAAGGTGATGGCCTGTCCGGCCTCCCGAACGGCCAACCGTATGGATTCGGCAATGTCGCCGCCGGTTTCGGCCAGCTCCAGGCGGTAGTGGGTGATAAAGTGGATCGTGTCGTCCACGGCAATGCCGATCACAATGGGAGCGACAATCAGCGTATCTCCGTCCAGCGATATGCCGAAAAGTCCCATTACGCCGAACGTCGCCAATACCGGAAACACATTGGGAACCATCGCAACGAGACCGAACCGCGGCGAACCTAGCACCAAAAAAAGCAGTACCGTTATCACGACCAAAGCCAACCCGAAACTTTTGATCTGCGACCAGCTGATGCGATCGATCATCCGCATCATCAGCGCCAGACCGCCCGTAAGTTCGACTTTCATTTGCGGATATGCGGTTTTCAGCGGAGAAAAGATGGTGTCGATCCGCTCTTCCACGCTGTTCATAAAATCCAGATACTCCAAAGAGCCGTAATTTTTCAACCGGACGCTGATGCGCGCCTGCCGGTAGTCGTCGGTTGCCAGCAGTTTCCGGTCTTCCAAATTCGCATTTTCAAAAATCAGGAGCACCTGGCTCAACAGGTCCGGCTTTTGCGGAATCGCATACATTTTCGGATCGTTTTGCCGCAGCACCTGGAAGCTGTTTTTCACTACGTTCACCAAAGAATTCGTGCGTACCACAAAACGGAGATGCTCCGTCTGCAAATAGGTTTGCAGATTATCCATCGCGTTCAGCACCTTGGGATCCTTCAATGCGTCCTCCTGCCGGAACTCCAGGTAGATTTCCAGGTTCTGCGATCCGCTCATCGCGGAATCGACCAGCTCCGCGGCAATCCGAAGCGGGGTTCCCTCCTTTACGATTTCGATGATGTTGGAGTCCACCCGCACCTTCGAAACGCCGTAAACCGCAATCAGAACGACCACGCCGAACACGACCGTTATCAGCCTAGGAAAGCGAAACGATAGGGGTTCGACCCAACCGAGAAATCGCTCCGTCCACGTAGACTTCAATCGACCGTGCTCGATTCGATCTCTTTTTCTCGCGGGAATCGGCTGCCAGACATCCAGCATCAGCGGCAGATAAAAGATGGTCAGAGCAAAAGCGATCGTCACTCCCAGCGCGGCGGCAATTCCGAAGTGCCGAATCGGCGGAATATCGACGAAAACCAGAGACAGCAGCCCGATCGAGGTAGTGACGCTGGTGAGCAGACAGGCCAGCCCCGATTTTTTCAATACCGACCGCAAAGCCTGCCGATGATCCAAACGCCTCTTCCGAAAAAAGAGATAGCCGGACAGAATATGAATCGAGTCGGCGATCCCCACAACCAGAATCAGCATGATCAAAATGGTGACCATCATGTTCATGGCGAGCCCCAGCCAGCCGCTCAGTCCCAATGCCAGCAAAGCGGTGAGAACGACAATCGCCAAAGACCAAACGACGGCGCAAAACGACCTGAACAGGAAATAGAGGACAGACAGCATCAGAAACACGGCTGCCGGCAAAAACAGGCTCATTTCGTTATTGAGCACATCGTTGAAAAAGGCCATGGTGATGGGATTTCCGACGGCATGAAATTCGAGATGCTCCGCTATTTCCTCTCTTTCCAAAATGCGGTCGAGTGCTGCGACCAGACTCGAATACTCGCCCATCTGCATCTTTCGGTACTTCACGCGGCCTCGGGCGACCGCTTCGATCTCTTCCAGGTCGAAGTC
>CAZLTI010000030.1:0-16585 GCA_964562335.1 uncultured Pseudomonadota bacterium
ACATATAAAAGGAGGGAGTATGGACAGCTCGATGTATACGGCACATATACTGATCGTAGACGACCAGGTGGACAATATACACATTCTCGGAGAGATGCTCAGCGAAAGCAGATATCGCGTAGGAATTGCCGACGGCGGAGAGCAGGCTTTGGAGGCGATACAGGCTTCGCCGCCGGACCTGATCTTTCTGGATATCATGATGCCCGGCATGGGAGGGTTCGAAATCTGCCGGATACTGAAATCCTCTCCGCTAACGAAGGATATTCCCATCATATTCCTGACGGCACAAAATTCCGTGGAGAGTATTCAAAAGGGGTTCGAACTCGGAGCGGTGGACTACATAACCAAACCTTTCCAGCAGCAGGAGGTTCTCGTGCGGGCGAACTCGCAGATATCCCTGCTACGGTACCAAAAGAGGCTGAAATCCCAAAAAAGGGAGCTGGAGGAGATAAACCGGACGCTCATTCTGCAAAAGAGATATCTGGAAGATGAAATTCTCAACAGAAAGAGAGCGGAGCTTTCTCTCAAAAGCGCAAGAAACGAGGCGGAAAGCAATCTTCGCCAGCTGCTCGCCGCACAGAATCGGCTGATGAGGGCGGAAAGAAGGGCCGGCATAGGAAACCTGGTGATGGGAGTCGCCCACCAGATCAATACGCCGCTTGGCATCGGGGTTTCGGAATCCTCCTACCTGGAGGATCGGGCCGAACACTATGCGGAGAAATTCCGGCAAAGCACCCTGACCGAATCCGATCTGAGGAATTTCTTCGAGATCGTTTCGACCGCATCGGCCAGCACGCTAAAGGCGCTCCAGCGCGCTGCGCGGCTGATGACCACCTTCAAACGGGTATCCGTCGACCAGATTGCGTCGAACGAGAAGAAGGTGAACTTTCAGTTGAAGAAGGATATCGAAAACGTCGCGTCCAGTTTCCGATCCAAACTCAAAGCCCGAAACATTTCGGTAACGATCGACTGTGCGGACGATGTCGTTATCACCAGCTACCCCCTGGACATCTACGAAATATTGACTACCTTCCTTACCAACAGCCTGGAGCACGGATTCGAGGGGAGAAGCGAAGGGGAGATCTGGATCCACGGCATCATTCTCGACGACACTCTCCTGATCCGCTATCGGGACAACGGAATTGGAGTCGACAAAGAGGAGCAGAAAAAGATTTTCGACCCGTTCTACACGACCAGCCCCGGCAAGGGGTCGTTCGGATTGGGACTGCATATCGTGTACAACATGGTGACGCAGAAGCTGCACGGAGAGATCAACTGCCTGGGCGAGCCCGGCAGGGGGACGGAGTTCATTATCGAAATGCCGCTCGATTGAGGGCGGCGGAGCGGGAGAACGTTCCGGCTACCACTCTCTAAAGGGGCGTCTCGTCAGGTTGGAGTTGTAGTACCTGGGATCTCCCGTTACCTCCTCTCCCAGCCAGTCGGGTTTTCGAAACGGCTGGCATTCGCTTTCCAGTTCGATCTCGGCCACGATCAGCCCCCTGTTTTCGCCCAGGAACTCGTCCACTTCGATCACAAGACCGCCTGACGGGACCCTGTATCGGGTCTTTTCGATCAGCGGCTTTTCGCACAGCTCCGCCAACATTTCCTCGGCATGCGACAGCGGAATCTCGTACTCGTACTCCAGCCGCGTCGCGCCGACGGTGGGACCTTTGACCGTCAAAAACCCCCTTTCGCCAAGGATTCTGACACGAACCGTGCTCTTTTTGCCGCCGATCAGGTAGCCCTGGCGAAGCTCGACTCCCGCCGCACGGCGCCAGGAATCGCCCGCTACCAAAAACTTCCGTTCGATCTCCCTTCCCATCCTCTTCTCCGGCGACTCTATCCGTTGTGCGATCGGTTTCTGCCCGACTCGAACGCTTCGACGTTCGTGCGGACCACCTTTTCCCCCTTCGTGCGGAAGCTCTCCTCGATCACGCTTTGCCAGGCATCCGCCTCTATCGGCAGGTGGTCGGAGGCCGCGCCCAAAAGCGCCATGCTGCCGGCATGTTTGCTGCCGAGTCTTTTCGCGTGGGCTTCGGTATCCACCTTCAAAAGACCCGGCACCCGTTCGAGAGCGGCGAGAATCCTTTCCTCCTGCGGATAGTCGGCCATGTTCCGCACCGGGGCCAGCGCACAAACCACAACGCCGTCCCATTTGACCATGTGGAGATATCGCAGCGTTTCCAGCGGCTCCATACCGATCAGCACGTCGGTGGAGCCCTCCATTGCCGTCGGGCTGCTTACCGGTTCGCTGTCGAACAGCACCTGGGCGTTGACGGCGCCGCCCCTTTGACTCATACCGTGAACCTCCGACTGCAGGCAGAAGAAACCGCATCTCCAGGCCGCGCTCAATATCAGCCGCGCCAGCGTGATCGCGCCCTGTCCGCCGACACCGGCCACAATAATACTCTGCGTTTTTTCCAGCTTTTTTGGCATCTCTCCTCCGCTGGTTAGCGTCCGATGGGCTACTGCCCGTAGAGTTTCCCGTAGAGCTTCTTTCTCTTCGCTTCGATGCAGTCCCGCCGAAAAACCACCAGATCGGGTCCCGCATGGGCGAAGACCCTTTCCAGCACCGCGACGTTGTCGGACAACCGCTTCGGTAGCGGGTCGAGAGTGTGGATTTGATCGTCGCGCAGTCCGGCGGCTTTCGCCAGCTCCTCGACGATGCCGACGGCCACGGTTTTCTGCTGGCCCGTCATTGCCGTAATCCGGTTGTCCAAAACGACAAAGGTGACGTTTCCGGTGCACTCCTTGAGGGAGATCAAAGGAGTCAGTCCGGAGTGGAAAAAGGTGGAGTCGCCGATCAGGCCGACCACGTGCTTCATGCCGACCAGACCGGCTCCCAGGGCCATGCCGAGAGAGGCTCCCATCTCCACCGTGGTATGAATCGAACGGTAGGGAGGCAGCGCGCCCAAGGTGTAGCAGCCGATGTCCCCGAATATGCGGGGATCGCCCACGCCGATATTCTCGAATGCCGTGCGAATGGCCTTGAACGCCTCCGCATGGCCGCAACCTTTGCACAGGCGGGGCGGCCGGTCGGGCAGAGGGATCGACGCTCTCTCCTTTCCTTTGGGTTGCTCGAGGCGCAGAGCCTTCGCCAGTTTCAGCAGATTCAGCTCTCCGCTCTGTGGAACCGTTCCGTCCCGCCGCCCGTGTATTTTCGTTTTCCCGCTTGCGGCAAGCAGCCGGTCCTCCAGCAGCGGATAGCTCTCTTCGAACGCGTAAATTTCGTCGCACAGGTCGAGAAGCTCCTCCAGCCTGCCGGGCTTGAGCGGATAGGCGGAAACGTCAAGTCGGGAAAAACTCTTTAGCTTCGGTTCCGCACGGATAAGCTGGTCGAAGTAGGCTCGACCCATTCCGCTCAAAACGACTCCCTTTTTTCCGTTTGCCGCGATCCGGTTGAAGCCGTCCAGCCTTTCCTGCATCGCCGGGACCTTCTCTCTCAATCGATCGTACTGCACGCGGGCGTTGAGGGGAATCAGCACCCATCTTTTCTCCGCGCCCCTCTCCGGTTGTCCCAGCTCCACCGGAGGAGCGGATTCGACCTTGTCGATCGGACCGCGGGCGTGCGCCAATCGCGTGACCAGCCGCACCAAAACCGGAATGCCCAGCTCTTCCGACAGGTCGTATGCCTGTAGGGTATAGTCGTAGGCCTCCTGGGGAGTGGAGGGCTCCAGGCAGGGGATCAAAGCGAATTCGGCAAGATAGCGGCTATCCTGCTCGTTCTGGCTGCTATGCATGCCGGGGTCGTCGGCCACGAGGCAGACCAGGCCGGCATGAATGCCCGTGATCGCGGAGTTGACGAACGGGTCCATCGCCACGTTCAGGCCGACATGCTTCATGGTTACGATACTGCGGTTTCCGGCGTAGCTGGCGCCCAGAGCCATCTCGTAGCCGACCTTTTCGTTGGCGCCCCAGCAGGCTATCCTGCCGTCGCCCCTTTCTGCGGCGATCCGCTGCGCGCTTTCGAAAACCTCCGTGGAGGGAGTTCCCGGATAGCCGAACAGGCCCTTCACGCCCGCGTCGATCGACGCATGGGCTACCGCCTCGTCGCCCATAATCAAAATTCGCTCCTTTTCTCTGCTCATAGTCCCGGCCGTTGGATTGCCCGCAAGCCCCTCTTCTGATTTTTATGAAACTGCTTCAGTCTCTCCTCCAGTTCCGGGAACCGCTCCCTGCCCGTGAGGGATACGCAGGCGCGAATTCCCTCGCGCGTGCTTCCCGTCGTGGAGAGCGATATGGCGCTGATGCCGTAGTACAGAAGCTCTTCGACCAGGTCCGCACCGCCGAAACCGGGATAGGAGAGCGTAAAGTAGAATCCGTCGGCGATGGCACGATCTTCGTCCCGGTCGTAGACGAGAAGAAATCCGTTCTCCGCGAAGATGCGCTTCATCTCTTTTGCCCGGTATTCGTATTCCCTGACGGAATCGACAAAATCGTAGCTCCCCTCGTTGGCGGCCCGCAGGACAGCCGTCAGGCCGTACTGCGCGCTGTGGCTCACGCCGGAGCTTACGGCGTACATGGCCCCGAATCCCAGCGCATGGCCGAAGCGGTCGGTCGCAAAATATTTCCTCAGATTTTCGCTTCGCGACAGAAACAGGGCGTCGGGGAGCGCCATCATGCCGATTCGCTGCCCGGCCATGGAAAAGGATTTGGAGCTGGAAATCAGCAGAATGCAATTGTCCGTATACTTGGCGACCGTCGGAACGAAGGGGGCGACTCCGGGCTGCGAATAGTCCTGCCTGAAATCCATGCCGAAGTAGGCCAGATCCTCCAGGGCGACCACGTCATATTTCGTACACAGCTCGCCGACGATCTTCAGCTCCCTTTCCGTCAGGCAGATCCAGGAGGGGTTGTTTGGATTGGAGTACATCACGGCGGCGAAGCGGCCCTTTTCGAGGAACGACTCCAGCCTCTCCCGCAGCCGCTCTCCCCGGCAGTCGTAGATATCGAAGCTTTCGCTTTCGATGCCGATTACTTTGGTCTGCGTTTTGTTTACCGGGAATCCCGGATCGATAAACAGGATTCCGTCCCGGCCGGACACCCTGCGGGAGGCCACCATCAGCCCCATGTAGCAGCCCTGCATGGAGCCTACGGTCGGCATGCAGTGTGCGGCGTCGATCTTCACGTCCAGAAAGTTGAGGACAAAACGGGAAATTTCCGCTTTTAGCTGCGGAATGCCGTCGAACGGAGGATATTTCGACCCCACCCCCCTTTTCAGCGCTTCGATCTCCGCATCGATGCCCAAACGGGGCGGAGGCAGTCCCGGAATGCCCATCTCCATGCGGATAAACCGCACGTCCGAGCTTTTTTCGATGTCGAGCACAAGCCGGTTCAGTTCCCTGATCGATGCTTGTCCCACGCTCTCCAGACCGCTTGCGACGATATGCTCCCGAACGATCCGAGCGTCTATCGGCGTTCGTATCATGATGGTTCTCCCTTTTTGGGGTGTCGAGTATCGAGCGGCGACGCACTACTCGCGTCTCTCGTTTTGTCATGCGGATTCGAATCTTTTGACCATTGTAATTTTGTTGCCCGTTGCGTTCCAGTACACTCGGTCCATAAAGGCGCGGATCAGCAGCAGACCCCTGCCGCCGACATGCAGAGCGTCGGGGTTGCCGAGATCCGGCAGAGCGGCGGGATCGAATCCCGCTCCCTTGTCCTCCACCGAGATTTTCAGTTGGCGGGAGCCGATTTGGTAGCACAGCGTAGCGCTTCTCTCCGCATAGTCGGGCAACGCCTCGCGCTTCCTGACGAGATCCGCAAAGCGCTTCCAACTGCTGTTCTTCAGCCGTGAAGGGATTGCCAGATTGCCGTGAAGGATGGCGTTGTTCAAAGCTTCGATAACGCAGACGTTCAGCTTGAACGGATTGAGCCGTTTCGACTTGTAGAGAGGGTAGTAGCAGCCGCTCAAATAGTCCACCAGCCTTTTCACGTAGGCCAGCCTGCTGGGAATTTCTATCCGACTCTGCCGGATTCGCGGCTGGATGCTGGTGGCCGTTTTGGCCGCAGCCAGCAGCAGCTCGCCTTGGTGCGAGTCGAAGGATGTTTTTCGCAGCAGGCGGTCGAACCGGTTTTGATATCGGGTAGCCTCGACGACGTTCCGTACCCTGGCTTGCATGATGCTGCCGTCGAAGGGTTTCGTCACGTAGTCTACGGCGCCGAGCTGCAGTCCCTTCACGACGCTTTCCGCATCCGACCTGCCGGTCAGAAAGATAACGGGAATATCTTCCGTATCGGGGTTGCCCTTCAGCCGGCTGCACACCTCGTACCCGTCCATGCCCGGCATCACGATGTCCAGCAGAATCAAATCGGGCGGATGCGCATGGACGAGATCGAGCGCGGAACTTCCCGACCGAGCCGAAACGATGCGGAATTCGTCGGCCAGAAGCTCTTCGACGATCTCTATGTTTTCCAGAACATCGTCGACGACCAGAATTGTCTTTTCCCTCTCCATATGACACGTTGGGGCAGTTCCAGTGGGGTTTCTTTCGCAGCGCGGTCGGAACCGCGACGAAACGGGTCTCGGCACGGCCTTTCGCTACGGGCACCGAAGCGATCAGATTCTACTCCGTCGGCCCGAATTGTCCACACAAAAGAGCAGGAAATCCAGCCGCAGACCGCACGGTTTGCGGAACGAAAAAACCACCGAACAGCCGCTCCCGATCATGACGAACCAAAAGGCCAGCTCCTCCATTCTCCAAACCGTTTTGATTTCGCAGTTCTGCATGCCCTTCATGTTTTCCGGCATAGCCGTCACCCTGCCGATCATGGGCGCCGAGATGCAGGCAAGCGGAGTGGCGCTGAGCCTGGTCGAAATCGTTTTCCTCGGAGCGGCAGGCGCACTGACGCTGCCTTTCGGCAAACTGGCCGACATGACCGACAAGCAGGCGATCTATCGATTCGGACTGCTGAGCACGTCTCTGTTTACGCTTCTTTTGGGATTCGTTCGCTCCATCGATCTTTTTATCGTTTTGAGATTGTGTCAAGGGCTGGCATTCGCGCTTGTCGTCTCGACCAATATGGCCATCCTGACGGAAACGATTCCCAGGCGGAAGCTGGGCAAAGCGCTGGGACTCTCCATCGGCTCCGTCTACGTCGGCCTTTCGGTCGGCCCCTTTGCGGCGGGGATCGTTACGGAACATCTGGGGTGGCGCTGGATCTACCGTATCACGGCGGTGGTTCTGCTGCTGGCATTCGTCCAGTCGGTACGGTTTCTCAAGGGGCGGTGGCGGAAACCGGCGGGAAGGTTCGACACTGCGGGAGGGCTCTGCATCGTTGCCATACTGGGATGCTGGATCGTCGGCAGTTCCACGCTGAACCGGGGAGGGCTCGGTATCGCGCTGCTGCTGGCGGGAGCGGCTCTCGTGCCCCTCCTGATTCTGACGGAACGGAGGGCGCACTATCCGATTTTGGAGTTTCGCCTGTTCAGGACCAACGGGAAACTTTCCAGGGCCCTGGCCATCCAACTCTTTACCTATTCCGGCACATTCGGCATTCCGTTTCTCTTCAGCCTCTATCTCCAGGTGGGGAGGCAGTACAGCCCCCGCGACGCAGGATTCGTACTGATGATCTCTCCGGTTCTGATGGCTGCTTTGGCCCCCGTTTTCGGACGCCTGTCCGACCGTTTTAGCCCCCGGCGCCTGGCAACGTTCGGAGTGCTCTCCTCCTTTGTCGGGTCGCTGATTGCGACCCGCGTATCTGCGGGAATGCCGATCTACTGGCTGTACGCCGTTTTGGCCCTGCACGGGATCGGATTCGCCATGTTCTCCTCCCCCAATATGAAGATCATCATGACCTCCGTCGACCGCACCAGGACCAGCGTGGCGTCGGCATTGGCGGCCGGAATCAGAAGCCTTGGCATGATCGTCAGCATGCTGCTGGTCACTCTCTTCATGTCGCTGTTCGTGGGGCAGGCCCAAATCTCCGCCGACACCTTCCCCCAATACCTCCAGGTGATGCGGTACTCCGCGATCGGTCTGGCCGTGCTGGGAGGGCTCTCCCTGGCGCTCTCCCTGAAAGGCAGCCGCTAGGGAGGCTCGCCGCAAACCGGCCGCAGCCGAACGATCTGCGAAAGCGACGAATCTCTGCGAACCACTCCGCAAAAAAATTGACACGGAAGAGATTTTTCCTGTAGAATGGCGGGGTACGGTAAAAAAGGAGGCTCCGAAAAGAAGTTCCGAACAACTCGCTATTTTGCCGAGCTTCCTAAACTCGAATACCATGGGGAATGCGATGGGCGATCTTTCCGACAGCAGGGTCTTGATAGTGGACGATACCGTGGCCAACATCGATATCCTGATCGAAACGCTCGGCGGCAGCTACGATGTCAGCTTCGCGCTGAACGGAGAGGAGGCGCTGGAAAGCATCCGGCGCACTCCGCCGGATCTGGTGCTGCTCGACATCATGATGCCCGGCATGGACGGCTACACGGTGGGGGCCGCTTTAAAGGGGGAGGAGTCCACCAGGGATATCCCCATTATCTTCGTTACCGCCTTGGGCGAGGAGCGGAACGAGGCGAAGGGGCTCCGGCTCGGAGCGGTCGACTACATCGTCAAACCGTTCAACCCCGAACTCGTCAAAGCCAGGGTCGGAAACCACCTGGAACTGAACAGGTACCGCAAAAGTCTGCAGGAGCAGGTGGAGGAGCGCACCCGCGAGCTGGTCGGGACCCAGGCGGTCACCATACACGCCATGGCGGTTCTGGCCGAGATCAGGGACAACGAAACCGGCGACCATATACGCCGTACCCAGGACTATATCGGGCTACTGGCCCGGCATCTGAGCAGGACGCCCAAATATGGACACTCCTTTCGCGAGGCCGACATAGACCTGCTCTACAAATCCGCTCCCCTGCACGATATCGGCAAGGTGGGAGTGCCGGACCGCATTCTGCTGAAACCGGGCAAACTGACGGATGAGGAGTTTACGGAGATGAAACGGCATGCCTACTACGGCTGGAAGGCGATCACGATGGCGGAGGAGATACTGGAGAGCAACTCCTTCCTGCACTACGCGAAAAGCATCGCCTACACGCACCACGAAAGATGGGACGGAACGGGATATCCGCAGCAGCTGAAAGGGCTGGAGATTCCCCTGTCCGGCAGGCTGATGGCCGTTGCCGACGTATATGACGCGCTGATCAGCGAAAGGGTCTACAAACCTCCGTTTCCCCATTCCAAGGCGGTTGCCATTATCGAAGGGGAGAGGGGCAAACACTTCGATCCCGACATCGTCGATGCCTTTTTGGCTTTGAACGACGGGTTTCGGCAGATTTCCCAACAGTACAAAAATTGAAGAGCGGTGGTGCGTGAAAGGCGATGGTCGGGCGAACGGACCGAAGCCGCACCGGTAGGTTTCCGGCGAAATGCTACTGCCGAAACCTCCTTGCCATCCGCTTGCCGCTGTCGGTGCCGATGGACTGCAAAACGGCTGTCGCCGTCGCACCGTCGGTAGGGTTTTCCGATTGCAGTGTCTCCGCCCTCTGTAGCTGGGTGGCGTCCCAAACCACTGCATAGCTTTCCGCATCCTGCCGGTCGCCGGCCAGCACGCACTCCGCCAGGGCTACGATCTCCTCTCTCAAGCCGGCCTGTTCCATTCCGGCCCTTTCCAGCATCCGCTTCCATTCGGTCGGGTTGCGGAGGGAGGTTTTCGCCTGCCGCTGCGCATATCCGGCGGGGGGGATCGCCGCCCCCGCAAACAGCGCGGCCGGTTTGATCAAAAGTGGGTCGCCCCTCTCCCTCGCCATGATGGTTTCGGCCTGCAACAGCGTATCCAGCGCGTTTCGCATTCGTTCCGGCTCCTCCTCCAGGCTTTTGTGCAGCAGCGCCTTCAATCTTTCGATCACCGGAGAGGCGGAGAGGGCCTCGGCGGAAACGTCGCCCAGACACTCCTTGGCCATCTTGCACCACTTGGCGCAGCTCAGATCGATCCGAGGATTGCCGATCGTCTCCCCGCAGTTTGCGCAGTAGCGCATGGGATCGTCCTTCCAGAACTCGATGGTCGAGGCGCAGTAGGGACATTTGACCTCGATGATGTCCTTTGGCTGCCAAAATCTTTTGTCCTGTCCCGGACAGCGGGCTGCGGTATTCATGATCCGTTTTGGTTGGAGATTATCATGTTCGGTCGGCTGGCGGGAGGTCGGGGGAGTTACAGCAGTCCGAAACATATACGGCCCGCAAGCACGGCGGCATCCTCTGCGGAGTACACCCTCCCGATGCAGGCGTCGAACAGGATATTGGCATCCGGCGGAAATTCGTCGTCGCCCAGGTGGTATGCCAGTATCAGGTCCAGCTTTCCTATCAGATGGATTTTGGCGCCGAAATCCCCCATTGCGACCTCCTCCCAATCGAAACGGTCCAGATGTTTTCGCAGCAGCTCAAGATCGTTTCCCACTCTTTCCAGCAGCGGATTTACGCTGCGCGCCAAAAAGGGTTTCCAGTAGAACTGTCCCTCCGGGTAGCCTTTGAAGGAGATCCTCTTCCCGGTAACGACCAGCGGCTCCTCCTGCAGCAGGTAGCGCATCGCCAGCACCCTATCGCCCGGTTTTGCCGGAGCGCCGCCGTCCGCTTCGACCAGGTCGAAGGAGGGCAGCCGCAGGAGAAAGTCGGTTCCGAAGGCGCGAATATCGATCCCCTCCCTGGTGGGAAGCGGCAGTCCGATATCGGCGCAGCGCGAAACGAAATCTACCGTTTTCAGTCTTTCGGCAGCCAAGCGGGCAGCCTCCTCCCGACCGGATTGCAGCGACATCTTTCGACCTCTCCGCTGTTTTCAGCTCCTGAACGCTTCGCAGTAGGAATCGGCATAGATGGACTTGTTCAGCACCAGCTCGGCGGTCAGTATGGCATCCACCAGCTCGGTATCGTTCACGTCCAAAATCACGGCGTCCAGGCCGTTGGCGACCATCATCACGGCAAAGGTGCGGTTGATCAGCCTCTTTTTGACGGTGCCGTTGGAAATGTTGCTCAGTCCGCAGACGATGTGGCAGGGAGGATCGGAAAAAAGACCGAACTGCGACGTAGCCGAGAGGATCTCCTTCGACTGATCCTGCATGTACTTCAGCGGCATCACGATAGGATCGAGGAACAGCTTGTCCGGGCCGATATCGTATTCCATCAATTTCGCGAATATGCGGCCGGCGTTTTCCACCCTTTTGTCCGCCGATTTCGGACTGCCGTCCTCATCCATCACCAGGCCGATGATGGAGGCGTCGTACTCCTTGACGGTCGGCAGAATGGCATCCAGGTTTGCCTCGACGGCATTGATCGAGTTTACCAACGGGGGATTTTTGCATACCGGGATCGCCTCCTTCAGCATGGCCACCTTGTTGTTGTCGATGGAAATGGGCAGGTCGCAGCCCTCCTGCACCTGTTCGATCATCCAGCAGAGATCCTCCGGCTTGGCGGTTACGGCTCCCAGATAGGTGGCGCCGGACTTGGCCTGCTTTTGCGCAGACTCTTTCAGCACGTCTCCGTCCCGATTGATCACGGCCTCCTTGATCTCTTTGAAACCGGTGTTGATTCTTTCGCCGATGAATATCATATTTCTCTCCTACTGAAGATTGTCGATTGTCGATTGCACGATCCTAATGGCCTGCGGATGCGCCATGATCAGAAGATCCGCTCCGGCCTGAAGATACCCGCCGGCGCAGACGGCCTCCCACATCGGTCCCCGCTTCTCCAGAGCGCCCCATCCGGGAAGTACGTCCTCGTCCACCGTGGCCTCCTTCACTCTCCAGACCTCGCCGCCGACGTCGCAGAGCTGCGGCGACGCCATCAGTTTGTCTCCCTGCAGACCGGCGATTCTGGCGCGTTCCAGAATTGTGTACACATAGTCGAAACCATACCCCAGCGCCGCCGTCGTTTGAAACATCACCACCTCCTTCAGGTCCAGTCCGGCGTCCTGCAGGAGAATGTTGACCTGCTTGCCGATGTTGATGTCGACCGGCGCTTCGGCAACGATCTTGTGCTTGTCGGCTTTGCAGATCGCTACGATCGTCTGGTAGTTGGACTCCTTGGCGGAGCCGATCAGGCAGTTTTCGCCTTTGGCCGCCTGGGAGCATTCGGGCAGCACGATATTGTCCTTTTCGTCGTCCCCGCATCCCCAGATAATCAGCGGCACGTCGACCGCCTTCAGCAGCGCCTCCACGGTTTTCGCACATTCGTCCGGGCTTTTGTCCCGTCCGGTGGGGGATGCGCCCAAAAACCTGATATTGACGGCTTCGACCCCGCACTCCTCGACGCTTTTTTGCGCCCACTCCACCGCATCTCCGACCTCGCCGCCGATGGCCTCCTTCAAAGCATCCGGCCAGTCCGGCACGATATCGGCGACATACCCCGCTATCGCCGGCCTGTTCGGCAAGTCTCCTTCAAAACCCATAAAGGGCAGCGCGTTCTGTCCGCCGAGCGTAATCGTTCGGCCTCTTGTGCCGCCCTGCTCTTGCGTGGCCCCGATGGTCACTTCGTTAATCCTGTTTTTCCAATTCTCCTTCAGTTCGGGAACTCCCATTTTCACCTCCAATCCTGTTGATGATTCGATTGATGCAGTCCATCGCCGGATCTCCGATCCTCTTTCCGACCGACTCGCCCAAAAAGATCGTCTCCTCAAGTTCGGGACTGTACGGCACGTCGCATACAAGCTCCATGTCCAGCCTAGCTGCCCTTTGGTGCACTCTGGTCTTTCTTTCCTCCTTGATCATGTTGGTCACGAGATAGTTTTGCGCTATCCGATCCTTCATCTCCCTTGTAATCTCCTCGATTTGGCGGGCGCAGTCGAAAGAGAGGGGATTTTCGTTCACGACTGTCACAAGTCCTTCGATGTCTACGGTGGTGCGGCGGCTCAGGTGCTCCAGGCCCGCTTCGTTGTCGATCACCAGCCAGCGGTAGGAGGGCGCCAGATCGTCGCAGAACTTTCTGATCAGGCTGTTGATGTAGCAGTAGCAGCTGGCTCCCTCACCCTTTCCCATGGTGATCAGATCGTAGCCCTCCGCCTCCTCGATGATCTCGTGCAGACCTTTTTCGATATAGTTGGCTTTGGTCATGCCGGCGGGAAAGTTTTTGATCTCCTTGAGCAGGTCGTCCCGCAGGTCTCCGATAGTCCGTTGCGGCGTCCGCCCCAGCAGCGTCGCGAGGTTGCAGTCGGGGTCCGCGTCGACCGCCAGCACGGGTCCCAGGCCCCGGTCCACGAGAGAGCAGACGATCATCGCCACGATGGTCGATTTGCCGGTTCCGCCCTTTCCGGCTACGGCTATGCTTTTGGTCACTGCGTTTTCTCCCATAAATCGATATCCGTGTGGGGCAGAAACATGGCCTTTCTGAACTCCTCCACGTAGTCCTCCGCACCCATCAGGTCGTAGTAGGTCGTATTTTTCCGAATATCGTCGATTTCATGAAACGCCTCCTGGTACAAGGCGGCCAGTTTGGCGCCTTTCAGGGAGGCATTGCCGACAAACTCGATCTTCTCCTTCGGCAGGGGGGGAATCAGCCCGATATCGATGGCGCTGCCGATATCCAGATAGCTGCCGAAAGCTCCCGCCAAATAGACCTTGTCGATCTCCTCGTAGCGGAGTTCCAGCCGTTTCATCAGGATGTGAATGGCGGCGAAAATTGCCGCCTTCGCCACGATCACGTTTTCCAGATCCTTTTCGGAAAGGAAGACCGACTTTTCGCTCCGGCCGTTTTTGCCGTCCGCCAGAAGAAAAAAGGGCGATCCGTTGCCGAAGACGAGAGATTCGTGGCTGCCCGGCAGAAATTTGCCCGAACGGTTGATAACCTTCCGTTCGAGCAGCACGCTGACCATATCGATGATGCCGGAGCCGCAAAATCCGACGGCGGGCTTGTCGTGCACGGTCCGATAGAGGATTTCGCCCTCCCTGACGAACACCTTCTCGACGGCGCCGCTTTCCGCCCGCATTCCACATTCGACGCTGGCGCCCTCCAACGCCGGACCCGCCGAAGCCGAACTGGCGATCAGCCATTCGCGGTTTCCCAAAATAATCTCACCATTGGTTCCGATGTCCACCAACAGGCAGAGTTTGTCGCTGCGGTGCATCTCCGTGGCCAGTATCCCGGCGGTCAGGTCGCTTCCCACCCATCCGCTGATCCCCGGAAGCGCGTACAGCAATCCGCGGGGATTGATGGCGACGCCCACTTCGACGGCCCTAAGGGGGGGAGGAATCAAGGAGACGGGAGTATAGGGAAACCGCCGGATGTTGCCGGCGGGCAACCCCAGCAGAAAGTGGGTCAGGATCGTATTCCCGGCGCAAACGATCGCAGTGATCTCCTTCGGTACAACGTCGTTGGTTTCGCAGAGCCCCTCTATCAGTCCGTTGATGTCTTCCACCAGCAGTCTTTGCAGCTCTTCCGTTCCGACTCTTTCCGCCCGCATCACCCGCCCGGTCACCTCGCGTCCGTAGACGCTTTGGGAGTTGAAGCAGGCCCTGGCGTCCAACGTCTCGGTCGTATTGGCGTTCACCAGGTGCGCCGCGACCGTACTGGTTCCCATGTCTACGACCACCATAAAGTTCCGGTCGGCGGTGTTGCCTCCCTCCAGGTTCATGATTTCGGCAATCTGCCGCCGCAGTCCTACGGTTATCGTGACTCGGTAGTCGAAATTCCGCAGCAGTTCGGGCACGCTTTTGATGATTTTCAGCCCCGTCTGCATGGAGCGGACCGGCAGGTTCCTCCTTACGTGTTCGCAGACGATATAGTGGTCGGAGGAGACATTCGCCAGATCCGGTTTTTCCGCCTCCATATAGAGCTTGATGACGATCGGCATGGGCCGAAAGCGCCCGGCGAATGCCAATTCGTGCGACGGATCGCCGAACCGGGCCGCCTCCCCCTCCGTGATAGCCTTCTCCTTTGCCCAAACCTCCTTGGGGATTTCGACGCTGAGATCGCTCCGAACGGCCACCTGGCAGGCCAGCACGTATCCGGCCCGGATCTCTTCGCGACTCAGCCTCAAGGTCCCCTCTCCCGTCACCCTGCCGGATTTCACCATCATTTTGCACCGGCCGCAGATGCCGTCCCCGCCGCACAGGTTGCCGATGGCAATGTTGCACTTGGCGCTCGCCTCCAGCAGCGCCGTCCCCTCCTTCACGCGAGCGGAGAGCGCCTGTGGATAGAACGTGACGGTATATTCGGACATTTCGCGCGAACCTAGAGACTGGCCAGGAACCCGGGTATCTCCTTGGCGGTTTCGGGTCCGATGATCACCTCCTTCCATTCCGAGATATCCTCGATCTCCGCACGGAACATCGGCAGCAGTCCCGGAATGATCAGCTTGCGGTGCTTCACTCTGCCGGAGACGGAGAGATCGGCAAGGCTCTTGACGACCTTTTCGGCCGATATCTTGTCGCCCGCCCATGCGTTGAGCACTCCGAGACCCTCCGTATCGACGACGGCAATGTAGCTGGGAACTCTGCTTCGCTCCACCTCTCCCGCTACGCTGAAGTAGGTCAGGGAGAAGTTCGAAGTAAACAGCACGGGCGAATTTTCGTGTACGTCGCCGATCTCGTAGAGTTTCGCCTCGACCGTATTCGGCACCTGCGGGTCGGTATAGACATCCTGCACGATGGTGAGAATGGGCAGCAGCTCCCAGGGTTCGGCCCCGTCGACGATCACGATGCCGGCGTATTTGGCGGCGACGATCGCTGCCGCGACCGTCTCCTCCTCCGGCGAGCCGGCGGACAGTTCGCAGATCGTCGGATAGCCCAGGGGACGATACTTGTGCTTCAGCGCCGCACGGCGGCAGCGCGTCAGCTCCCGGAGAGTGTCTCCCAGTTTGTCGTTTTTGAAGGCCAGCAGCAGCTCTTCGGCTCCCGCCTTCTTGGCCTGCCCCGCCACTTGCGCCAGTTCCTCCAGATCCTTGCCGGCCACTGCCAGGGGCAGTTTGAAAGCGGCGGCCGTTTTGGCGACCTCTGTGACATCGGATGCTCCGGTGCAATATAGCAGCGGTTTTTTGTCCTTGATGGCCTCGGCGGCCTCCGCCAGTTTGGTGGCGTCGTCCGTCAGCAGGACGATCGGCTTGTCGCTCCTGTCTGCGGCCAATTTGGCTCGATCCGCAGCGTTGTCGCCGACCTCCAGGGCGATCAGTTTGGGTTCCAGCCTGGCTCCGACACGCGTGAAACCCGTTTTGTTCACCATGTCGATCCTGTCGGCGGCGGCGCTGTCCGGCAAATCGGCCGGAATCCGCACGGCAATGCCGCAGGGACGATGGAATTTTTCGTCGTGCCGAAACAGAACCGTTTCCTGGCCAATGGCAAAGGCTGCATCCCCCGCTCCTATTTTGACCAGTTTCATCGGAGGTGCGGATGCCTCGGACAAAGAGGACATGGCGTCGTCGGAAATTTCCGGACAGTCCGCCAGCGCCTTTTGCCCGGCTGCCACCTGCATGGCGAAGGCCATGCAGGTGGGGAAGCCGCACTCCTTGCAGTTCGTTTTCGGAAGGTTCTTGTATATCTGCATACCTGTTAATGCCATATCTATCTCCGTAGCTTTTTGTTCCGCACGCGATCAATCCGAAGTGCGGGTCATTTCCGCGAGCGAGCCGAAGGCCAAGTCATTCCCGCACGTTTCGTCATTCCCGC
>CAZLTI010000030.1:16685-19343 GCA_964562335.1 uncultured Pseudomonadota bacterium
AGCAAAGAACGGGAATCCGAGCAAAGAACGGGAATCCGGTTTAAAACAGCGACTCCATCTCCAGGGCGGGGTGTTCCACTTCCGCCAGGAATTCCACCAGCTTGTCCGGCTCTTCCGCATTCTCCTCCGTCGCGATCTTGTCGAACAGATCCGCGTGTCCCATTCCATCCAATAGAGGTTTCAGTCTGTCGGACACCTCCTCCTTCAGCCGTTTGTTCATCCAAACGATACGGGGCTGGCCCCCCTCGGCCGAAATGAACTTCGGACTGCTGATATAGAGCTTGCCGATGCCCGTAAATCCGGGGACCTGAAGGCCGCCTCCGACCTGTCCGGCCAGAGTGGAGAAGGTCATGCCGATGGGCGTCATGCCCAGGAAGTCCCGATCGACGATCATGATTCCGTTGGCTTCCGGCACGATCGCCGCGATGCATTCGAAACATCCGCAGGAGGTCATAGGCTCCTCCATAATCGAGTAGGCGTTGAACTTCTGCAGAGTTCCGTTGGATTTGATGCCGACATAGTCGTTGATGTTCTTCCACTGACCCTTGTCCGCATCCAGGCACGTTCCCTTGTCTACGGGTTCGTTCGGCCCGTGCTTGTTGATCTGATGGGAGGCCTTGCAGTCCAGCCAGGTATAGGCGCCGCAGAGTCCGAGCCGCTGGGGCGTCACGATGCAGATATGGTTCGGAGCGTAGGACTGGCAAAGCGTACAGGAGAAAAACTGGTCGACATCTTCGTCCGTCATGCCGCCGATCTTGTCGTCCCGGAAGGCGTAGATGCTCCTGGCGGTTTCCAGCAGTTCCGCAGCCGCCTTTTTGTCCGTATAGAGCTTCACCTGCACGCGGTCTGCTATGCGGCTGAATTCGTCGTGAATTTTGGCGACCAAAATTTCGCCGAAGTCCTTCACCTTGAATCCCTTTTTGTGTGCCTCCTTGCTGATTCTCACCCAGATGATCGACCGCTGTCCCATATGGAAAATGCCGTTCGCGCAGGAGATAAACTCGTGAATTCTCCGCTCCAGAACGCTTTCGAAATCCTCCTGGAATTCGCGGCCCGCCACCTCGACGCAGATTCCCAGGGGGTAGGCTCCCCCCTCTTCCATTTCATCGATTTCGGGTCCGATCACTTCGATCTTTCCGTCCTCGACCTCCTCCATCGGTTTCATGCGCAGCAGCTCGAATCCGTCCGTATATTTGCCGCCGAACTGAACCTGCATGTTCTCCTTCCTGACGCGCTCGCCCTCGAACCCGGCGCCGAAAGCGACCGGAATCGGAATCTTCTCCAGCTTGATGGTAAGGCCGCGAAGCTCGATGGCACGACTGACGATCTCCTCTATTTTCACGCCGGAAATGACATGCTCGTAGGTGCAGATACCGGTCGGTTTGATCTCCGGTATGCCAACGTCGGCGATAACCGGGAAGCCGAAATTGATGGCGCCTGCGGCAGTGGCGTATTTTTCGTCGTCGATCAGCTGGGGTCCCTTCACGCCGCTGTCGGCGCCCAACGCCATCACGAAGGCAAATACCCGCTCCTTGTTGTACATCAGGATCTCGCGGGCCGCCTTGAAGTCGCCCGGTTCGACGCCGCCAAACGTCATTGCCGATCTGGCCGCAAAGTTCAGCGCGTAGACCGCCGCCGTTATCTCCTTTCCGTAGGGGACGACGTAGGTATCCCAGTTCATCTCGATCCCCTCCTCGTGCAGCTGTTCGGCGACGGAGCGGCCGTTCGTATTTCCGGCGATAAAGACCAGGATGCTCTTCTCCTGCAGGTCCCGAACCAGTTTTACGGCCTCTTCGTTGGTATCGGTGCATCCGACAACGGCGGCGAATCCCGGCATTCTGCCGTCGACCAGCTTGATGCCCTGCAGCCGAAGAATATTGTCCCCGGTGAATCCGAGCCAAATGCCGTTTTCGGGGGCCGGACCCATCACATATTTAAGGGACTCGATAATCTCCTCCGCAATCAGCGTCGCCACGCCGGAATCCAGAGTTTCCCCCAGGTAGGGGAGCCATAGCTCGTCGGAAGGAACCGCCCCCAACAGTTTTTTGGCCTCCTGCAGGGACTCTTCCAGATCCCCCAGTTTCGTAACCTTCCGGCCGAGGAAGAGCAGAATGATCGGCAAATAGTAGGCCGTATTCGGATAGGCGACGGGGGCCTCCTTTCCCTTTTCCTGTATGGCGTTCGCCAAGGCCGCCTCTGCCTGGGCCACGATTTTGTGGGCTCCCCTGATTGCTGCGGTAGCGATGATCTTTGACATGTTTCTCCTTGCTGAACTTTTGTTGGCGAAGAGGGAGTAGCCGACCGATGCACGGTACTCCTACAGTTCGAAAACGACTTCCCCTGCTTTCAGCTCGCCGCGACGTTCCGCTTGGCTTCCGGCACTGCCGATCCCTCCTCCGTCGGCAGGGGTTTTCCCGAAAAACGGACGGGAGATCGGCGGCGTTCCTGCCCCGATAATCTTCCGGTTTGGCGGGGAGCTTTTTACAAGTTGGATTTACAACGAATTGTAACTCCGGGAGCATAGGAAAGTTTTGCAACTCTAGCAATTAAAAAAACTGCGGCCTGCGCATCGAGATTGACTACTGCTCTCGCGTCGTGTCAACAATCGGCTGACATGACAACAGGCGTTAGCGGGAGATTTTAGCATGACGGCAAAAG
>CAZLTI010000031.1:0-14965 GCA_964562335.1 uncultured Pseudomonadota bacterium
ACTGTCCTGCAGATCCTTCATCATCCCGACAATTTTGATTTCTACCGGCGGCATGTCCCGGCTAGTGGGGAACAGCAGGTATTCGTCTTCGATCTCGCGGTTCGGGGTCGAAAAGAGGCTGTTCATGGCATTGTTGACTACGACGGCCTTTTCGTTTTCCATCAGTTGGAAAGCCAGTTCCTTGCTGGTGTAGCCATTGGCATAATTTTGTTTTTGCAGTCCTTTGACATTCTCGAAAGGTATCACGAAGGGGAATTGGGAGAGATCCGTGCCAATCACTTCCAGATAGCTGGTCTGCGTATTTTTGCCGCTGGAATAGATCTCCACGCTCTCGACCGGGAAGGTGTCTGTCGCACGACAGTAGGGGGAGACGACTTTGACGCCTCCGGTGGCGGAAAGGATTTCGGCTAGCCTCCCGCTCCGCTCGGCGCCTTGGTCGGTCAAATCCACGACGATGTGGGGTACGGTCTCGGCAAAAGAGGAGCTCAACCCGTGCGAGTACACTTGGAGAGACACCACCAGCGTGCTCACGATGCCAAAGCAGACGTAGCCGATAACGGTTTGGAACAGGGGAGAGTAGCGAAAGAGTTTTAGAACGGTTTCCAGCATGACATTATTTTTCCGCCGTCAATACCACACGCAGCGAAAGCCGATGTGCGAGTGGGCTTCGGTCGTTTTTGCCTTGTTTCTCAGTGTTGGACGCATCAGGGTTGGCTGATGGACATTTTGATAACTCCCCCCTTTGACGACCTTCCATAGACCTTTTCCGCTTCGCTTCGAGTCGTCGCTGCGAACCTCGGTATAGTCCGAAGCGGTCCACTCCCAAAGGTTGCCGAGCATGCCATGCAGACCGTTCAGCCCGGGAAAGCTGCTTTGAACTGTACTGATCTCCGACGACAGCGTTTGGGAAGTCTTTCCGGCACCCGCCAGCATTCGGTCGATCAAGGCCTCCAATTCCTCCTCCGTGAGATGGTCTGTCTCGATATTGTCCATATCCACACTGTCGACATCGTCGGATATTCCGACCGGGCTATTCGACAACTCTTCTACTGGCGGGTAGTCCAAACCCGAACTCCAGGGATATTGGCGAAAGTCGTTTTCCGTATCCACGGTGGCGGCATATTCCCATTGCAATTCGGAAGGCAACCTGCCGCCCCGAAAACGACAGTATCTCTCTGCCAAGGTCCAACTGACATTCTCCACCGGATAGCAAGGCTCTCTCTCCGCTTTTTCCTTCAATTCCGGCAGGTAGGGAAAGGGGATCTCGTTTTCCTGAAGCCAATCGTGGAACTCCTGGTTGGTCGTTTCGAATCGGGCGATACGAAAAGATGCCACCCGAACCTCCGCTGCCTGCCGGTCGTCGCCGAACCTGCTCTCCTGCATTCCGGGCCGGATCGATCCCCCGGCCAGCGCGACGGCGCTGTGGCGGCATTGGGCCGGATCTTGGGCCAAAACACTTGTCAGCCCCGTCGCCAACCAAACAGCCGCGACCGCTATCCGCAGTTTCATGTTCCCTCCCCGTATTCCCATCCTCTACCGGTCGGCAACCGAGCCTTTAGTCGAACAGGTAGGCGATCCCCGCCGTCAAAGTGGCACTTCCTCCTATTTCGATCTTTTCAAAATAGAAATCGCTTCCAAAATCTCCCGAAACCGGAACCGTGTAGGTCTGGCCGAGATAGAGCACGAACCCGCCCAGACCGTAGCTGATCCTCAAAGAGGCATTTGGAATAAGCATCGAAACCGATTTGCTGTCATTGCCACGCGCCGCTTCCGTAGAGTCCGTTTTCTGCTTGACTGCGATATAATCCGCACCGAGATAGATCCCCCACCGCATGTCCGAGATCACATACAGCGGACGTTCCCTCCCGACTTCCAAGGTAGGAGACAGGCCACCGGGTTCGACTTTCACGGAGACCTTGTCCCCGCTCTTCGATTCCCCGGAAAAGGAGTTCCCCAACTGAGCGATACCAAAGGACCACGTGTAGCCGGAATAGAGCTTTCCGGAAATGTATGTGCCTTTTACTAGTCTGAAATCGTGCTCTATTTCCGCTTTTTTGGACACAAGCTGCGCAACTAAACCATGGGTCATAACGGCCACGGCGCTGTAGTCGTCCTCCAGGGTGTCGTAGTTGATAACATTACCGACGTCCAGCTTATCGTTCTTTTCGAACAGGATATTGCCTCGGACGAGCGTTTTGCGGTCCGAATCCGGCTCGAGAATTTCCAGATGGTTTTCGTTGCTCTGAAACAGGTGGTCTTCCCGGTCCGCCATCTCTGGGTTGTACCAGCGCACGACGCCAAAACTTCTTCCCAATATAATATCTTTCTGCTGCTCCTCGAACTGGTAGAGGAAGGAGGATTTCTGTTGTCGGCACCAAACCAGAGCCTCTTCGTCGCTTTCCCCCTCTTCGAGCTGCGTGTAGTCGAAATCGCCGAAGGCCACTTTGATCGGGCGGGCGTTGTCTTCGACCCAAATATGCTTGTCCTCGAGAATCTCCTTGTATTGCAAATAGAGGAAGGGAATCGAGGCGCTCCGCAGCAGATGCTTCTGCCTTGCCGAGCAGTACTGTCTCGCTTCTTGTCCGTTGCTTACCAGCACGAATCCGTCGTCGTCGTCGGCCTTTTCGCACCATCCCGTCTCGCGGCACTGTTCGTAGTACTTTTCCGTGATGGGGGTCTTTTCCAATTCGAACGGTTCCGATTCCGTCCAGATTTCACCGGGCAGGGAGGGGGTCTTCCAAAATTTGATTCTCGTTTCTGCCGACGGACGGAACACCATGGCATTTTCGTAGTGGAAGGGAAGCAGCAGCAGATTTTTCACGGCACTGGCGGCTACCTTTTGCATCCGTTCCTCATCGAATCCCGCCACCTCTATCGGGAGCGAAAACCACTCCGCATACCCCCTTCCCTCCTGATCGTACACAAAACGGTACCCGTCGATCACAATCCGATTGACAAAGTCGCTTTTATCGAGGTTCAGGCGATAGGCCAACTCCTGTCCGCTCGGCTTTCCCTCGATATGGGAATAGGAGTTCACCAAAATTTCGGCGATCTCCGTATTGTCGGCGTCGAATGCGGTTCCCCGGTAGACGACCGCACCGGGATTCTCTTTCGTTCCATCCCCCACGATCATCAGCCAGGCATTGAGCTGCTCCTCCTCGTCCGCCGTAATCTCCGCCTCTTCGACATCCGGATTCCACCTTTGCTTTTGCAGTTTCCGAATGGTTTCCAAATAGCTCTCGGGCAAATGCCGATTGGGTTGTTTGATCATATCGTCGATAGCCCTTTCCAAAGCCTGCAAATGTCTGCGCTGCCTTTCCGTCATCTCCTCCCGATCCGGGTCGACAATGGGACCGACGATCGAAACGATATATTTCTCGCTGTCTGCGCCCGACAGCCAAGTAAAGGTTTGCGGATAGACCCTATTCGCCGCCAGGAAACAAAACAGAACCGGCAGCAGAGTCCAATAGAGAGCGAATCTATTTTTCATTGTCGTTTTCCTTTTGTCTTTCGGTTCCGGCAGGTCGCGGGCAACAGACGGTCGGCCTTCCCCTATTGCACCGTAAACTGATCGATAATATAGGAGAACTCCTTCTGCATCACTTGCAAATACCCAGCGGCACTGGGCTCCCAATAGCCAACAGGGGTCTTTTTAAAATACAGAGGATGCCTGCCGTTGCTGTCCACCTGCGCGAGATCGTACATAAACAGCCGAAAGTAGATCGTTTCGCTGTTCGTCCCCTTTTGCGGAGGTTGAATTTGATAGTAGTGGCTGAAAATATTGGAAATCCTGGGACCGGGTGCGATCAGTTCCGCCTCTTTGTTCTTCCCTTTTTCCGCAAACCGCACCAGGCGGCCCTCGTTTCCGTCGCTTTCATGGGTGATCTGCCCATGCAGCACCTCGAAGTTGCTTCTCAGACTATCCTCAGTATTGATCTCCAAATTTTCTACAATTCTAACGCCACCGGCGCCGGAATCGTCCGAGTCGGCATCGGGATCGAGATCGCTATCGGGGTCCAGGGAAGCCTGCGGCAAGCCGGAACCTCCTTCGTTTCCCTTCATCTTCTTCCTAAAATCTATCTCCTTCACATTCTTGATAATGCTTTTCTGTGTTTCCAGAATCTCCATCAATTTGTTTGCATATGGACTGTCGTTATAATCCAACTGATCGACGGTCTGGTACTCGTCGATTTTGGCCTTGATTTTTTTTTTCCGCAGCTTGTTGCGGATGCTGCTTTTTAAGGACTTAAATCCTTTGACGATGGAGGCGGCATTTTTTTCCAAGCATACCCTTCGGAATTTGTTGGTGTAGTATTCGTTTTGCCGCTTTTTTTCCCGTAGCGTTTCGGACGGCATATTGCGCATCTTCTTTAACATATGCCTGCAAATCCTGTTGTCCTTGTAGGCGACCACGACTCCCGTGCCATCCAGCGAAACCGGATTGGTGGTGAATATATGAATCGGGTTCTTCTTGTCCTGACCGAAACAAAGTGTCGAAACGGCCAACAAAAGCATGGTGGCAATCCAAAATGAAAGTTTCACTCTATACTCCGCTACGATGTATCTACTGCTCGGTAATCTCCTCTATGCAACGGAATCCGGTATTCGACCCGGAATACGCATTGTCCTTTTGGAGGTATATTCCTCTTCTCCAATCGAATACCAAAATTTTGGTAGCCGCACCCTCGAAGGGAAAAAACGCTCTGTCTTGTTTTCGGATGATGTTAGCATCAGTGGGTATGCGGATCAGTTCGAAATTGACGTCCGGGTCGCCCCTGATCGCGCCCGTCCGCAATGCCATCTCGAAGGCGTACAGATGCGCTATCTGCCAACCGGACATGTTTTTTTGACAGACCTCATTGGCCAGATTGATCAGCGCTTCGGTCAAGGGGGCACCATCTTTTCGGATACTGTGCATAAATTTCTGTACCCGATAGCGGACTTTTTCCTTCCCGTTGGGCATATAGTCCACCGGCACCGCACGGTTCTCCCCCTTCAACCGCTCCTTTTCCAGTTTTATCCGCCTTCCTTCCACCCGATTGAAACGCCGGTCCGGAAATACGCACGATTTATCCTCCTCTTTTTTCTGCGAACATTGATCTGGATTGCACAGACACAACGGGCAACTGTCGGCAAAGAGAGGATATTGGCCGGGAAGGGAAAATGCCGCCAACCAACCCATCAGGAGTAATACGGTTATGTTCCTCTTGAATTTTCGCATTTTTTCTTTTGTGCGTTTGTCGGGTTTCTGTCGCCTATTTCAGTCGCACGATGTCGGCAGTTTGTAGAAAGTTCAAATACCAATCGATATTGTCGCTGATCGATTTGCTTTTTATTTTCACCAGGGAGAACGATATGCCTTCGTAATCGAGCCGATAGACAATGTTGTCCCTCTTTCCTATCGAGACGGCAAAAACGCTCTTTTGCGTTTGGCTGTTTTTCAGGGACCATTTTTGCAGCGGGACCCTTCTTTGATGTCCCTCGAAATCGGCGAAGTTGATCGCGCTCCGGGATTCCGTATCGTTTTTATCTAAGGTCAAACCCTGGTAGATTTTGTCGTCGTAGAATCCGATCTCCAGCGTTTTCCGGCCCTTGGCATTCCACCAGGGCAGAACATACCAGAGGGAGGTGAAATCGCCCACCAAGCCCGTAATACTCACACTCTGCTGGCGAATTTCGCCATCGACCTTTTTTTCGTTGCGGTCGATCCGGGTTCCCAGTCGATTTTGACTCAGCAAACCGTACTTGTAGCGCGCCAGGTATTGCCACTCCTTGGATGTTTTCCCCTCGTCATACCAATAATGGGTTCGCAACAACGGATAGCTTGTTCCCTGAAATTCCGCCTCCTTCAAGTAGGATACCCGATCGATTTTTCGTTTGCGGTTTTTTATGGAAGCGTCGAGCAGAAAATGGGGAAGGCTCTCCATCAGCAATTTGACTCGCCCCTTGCTGACGCTATATTCCACGGTCACAAACTGTTTTCCCCGATCGATCGCCGTTTCATAAACGGCGAAAACGGGCTCTCCCTTTACGGATGATCGGAAAGAGAGCAGATCTTTTACATACAGATCTCTTTTTGCCAGTTCTCCATCCAGTTTTTTCAAAGCCGGCGAGCCTATTTTTTCCAGACGAATGGGGGTTTTCCCCAGGTCGAAAGCAAACGGTCTATTTCTCGCGTAGAGCAGACGGAAAAAGGTCCTTCCTTGCGATCGGTTTCTACCCACTATCGCACACGATTCGAGAGGCACCTCTTCCGGCCAGGAAATCGTCTCGGCTAAGCCGCCTGGTTTGCTTTTGGCGTAGAAAAAGTCGCCCTTCATGCGGAGCTTGAACTCCTCGGCTCGACAGCCGTTGCCGCTCATCCGAAAAAACAGCCCCAGTACACTGTATCCGATGGTTTTTTCTTTTACCGGCCTTTTCTCTAGGTAGGGTTTTTGCAGCAGCGGAGGAGCCACTTGGTCACGATAGCGGATGGTGGGTTTGCGGGGCTTTAAATCGAGGAACCGTTTCCTTTTCGGCTTTTCGACAACATATTCCTGTTTGTTCGGCTCCTTTTCGTCGAACGGCTCGGCCTTCACGGCTCTTATTTTCTTTCGATATTCCGCCCTGACTCTTCTCAGTTTTTTATAGTTGTCGTTTTGAATTCCCTTTTGCCATATTGCGATCCGCCTTCTGCAGCTCTCCCGCGTCTTGCCGCTGGAGCATTCCTTCGTTTTGGTTTCGGCGGTTTTCCGTATTGCCCAAAATTGCCGATCCTTTTTGGCATCCTCGAATATATCCTCTTCATCGTCCTTCAGGTCCTCTTTCAACTCGTCGATCTCCTCCTTGACCCTTTCCCTCTCGTCCTGTTCGTGTTCCTGTTTCTCTTTCACCCACTCGGCATGATCTTCCTGAAATTCTATATCCTCCTTCTCCTGTTTCTTCTGCCATTTTTCCTTAGCCTTCCGAAATCTTTCCTCCTCCTTTTTCTCGAAGGTTTGCTTTTTTGCGGTCCAACGGGTTAGCGCCTTTTGGAAATTCTCCTTCTGCCTTGTTTCAAAGAGGTTCCTTTCGGAATTCCACTTTTTCGATTCCGTTTGGAACCGAAGCTGTTCTTTGCGTTCCCACTCCGACTTTCTTTTGGCGAACGCCTCCAACCTCTTTTGGTAGAGCCGGTCGAAGTGGGTGGAAAAGGGAGTTTGGTCGTATTCGGCAAACCCTCTGGGAATCAGTGCTGCCGACTGCCCGCCATAAAGGGTCGCCAACGATCCGCGCTCGATTCGAAAGGAGATCTTTTTTGCATCCCGAGCCTGCAACAAAACGGAACTGCCGTCCGAGAACAGCAGGGACCATCCCTCCTCGAATCGAAAGTTCCGCTGCGAGTGATTCATCGTTTCACCTGTGGCGAAACCCGGTTTCAGTATCGACAGTACAGCTATAATCGTTAAGATTTTCAAATTATTGTTTCGTATCATCTTCCCCGTCCGATAAATAATCCAGTTCGAATCGGTCTATTCCGCAGGAACGAAATTTTCCTCTTCCTCTTTGACGATCACTAATCGAAACCCTATATCGTCGGCTTTTTTCTTCTCGCTCAGAAAATCCCTGGCCGAACATCTCAGCCAGTGCTCCCCCGTGAACCAGCTTCCCCCGCGGACGACTCTGTCGAGCGCCGTATTGCAGTCCGTAGCGCTCCCTTCGGGATTGTAGGCATCGAACACCTCCATTCCCTTTTTCTGGTTTTTTGCACGCTCCCGGTAGATATTCTTGCAGTAGGGGTCTTCCGTCCATTCCGCCACATTTCCCGACAAATTGTAGATGCCCAAAACGTTCGGACCGAAAGAGTCTATCGGAGCGGCGGTTTTATACCCATCCCGTTCGTCCTCTCCACCGTCTTCATGGCCGTGATTAGTGGTTTTCATATAGTTGTCGTTCGGTATGCCGTAACGAGAGTCGTTTCCCGCTCCGCCCTTGCAAGCGTGCTCCCACTGCGCCTCGGAGGGAAGCGATACGAAAGAAACCAAGGTGTCTTCCGGGAGCCGGTTCTCGAACGCTTCGATAAAGCGGGCGATCTGATCGATATCGATGTTTGTCACCGGCAGGTTTGGGTGGGAAGGAGGGTTGTCCGTACTCCCCAGGATTCTATGCCACTGCTCCCGCGAAATTTCATACTTGGACATGTAAAAGCCGTGTAGTTTCAGGATATGTACCGGTTTTTCATCTATCCAGGCATCTTTGGCCGCCGACCCCATTGTAACGCTGCCTCCCTTCACAAAGGCGAATTCGATGTCGTTGATTTTGACGTAGCGGAAACTGCTCCGGGTCTTAAACTGGTAGCTGAAGAGCCGATCCAGCCTTTTCCCGTTCCTGTTGCGCAATTGCTTTTTGAGCGTAAGAGTGTAGACGCTCAACTCCTTCAATCGCTTTTTGGGGACCAGAATAATCCGTCTGCCCTCCATACGGTAATCGACTGGAATACGCCATCCTTCCGTTTTTAGATGGACGGAACGGCGCAGTAGACTTTTGTTTTCGGTCGGCACATGGTTCAGTTCGATCTCGATGGTCGCATCCACCGGCACATTCTGCTCCCCGTCGGCTGGAGACACGGTGACTACCTCGAACTTGGGCACCTCCAAACACCTATTGGCAATCAAGACTTTCTCCCTGTAGGAGACTTTATTGAGCACCCCCTCGATTTGGACTAGGTATCGGTATTTCAAACTGAAACCGTCGTCCGTTTCGATCGCTAGGGTTCCCGTTCCTGCATTGTCGCCGTATCGTACCGTCATAGGCTCCAGGTTGAGAACTTTGGCCTTAAAGACCTGCTCGACGGAGTCTTCCGACAATTTCCCGTCCTTTACGATCTGGCTGGTCTCCATAATGATGACCCCCCCCCTTTCAACGGCCTCCCTCCTTACCGCATCGAGGATATGATGCACGCAGTTCTTTCCTTTTGCCAAATCCCCCGAACAGAGCTTGGTGCTGGCAATTTCAATCTTTTTCTCTGCGGTCAGCCGCTTGATATCTTCCTCAACGTCCAGCGACAGTTTTTCGCACACCTCCGTTTTTCTATCCAGCGGGGGGGATGGCGGTTGGGAGTCACTTTCCGTTTCGCTCGCTTCGGCGAGCTTTTTCCACTCGGCGACATGCGCCTGCAGTTTTTCCTCCAGCTGTTCGATATCGAATAGCAAATTCTTGATTTTTTGTTTTAGCTCCTCCTTTGCTCTATCGCTTTCCGCAGCTCCCAACATCTGCCGAAGCAGCGTTTTCTCCTTCCGCAGCCCTTCCAGCCGAATTTTGACCAGTTCGATCTCTATCTCTAGGTGGGCGCTCTTGGAGACGTCGACGACGTGGGAGTTTTGGACTGCATGGGAGTTTTGGGTTGCGCTCACGTCGGGAGATCCATCCTGCGCATTTGCAGCGTTCGAGACCGCGAGGCAAAAAAGGAGTACCAAAGCGATCCGAATGCCCAGCACCAGACTGTGCGGTAGTGTTTGCCGTTTCATAGTTTTGCTTCACAACCCGCAAGAATCGTTTTCTACCAGCTTTCCATAGCGACGAGTTCCTTGGCGAACCGCAGAATCTCCCCGACGTCGGCTTTCCCGATCTTCAGTCTGTAATAGTATGTCTTGGCCGATGGGTCGTAGTGCTCGTCGTCGTCGATCAATTGGCTTGGTAACAAAACGGACATAGACCTATTGAGAATTGTTCGGGAAAAGCGTCTGGAACATCTCTCCTCCTGCCCTTTTTTTTCACAGCGGACAACGGATTGGATTTCCGACTCGATCTTGACGACCAAAAAGGCGGACAAAGCGGCTCTGGCCCGGATTTTGGCCAGTTTTCGCGCAGTGCGCTTCGACTCCGCTTCCCCTGAACCCGAAAAATAGACATAGTTTTCCGTATCATCGTCCTGACAGACATCCGTTTCCATCCAGCACTGCGGTCGACCGAATCCGCCCCCGCCGGCCGGTTTTGTTTCGGCGTCCGAAAGTGGAAGCGTAGTGGTCGTCTGCCGATTGCCGCTGCAGGCGACTATCAGCAACAGTACGATTGCTCCTGCCAATTTCCCCTGTTTCATTGGTCGTTCCTTGGATAGTGCCGAAGGAAAAGAGATATCGATGTCAATCGAACGGTCGGACGATATAGCGAATGCTCCGGTTTTCGATTACCAGGATCGAAACGTGGCGTTTGCCGGTATCGGGCAGTTTGACGATTCGATCCAGACGATTGTCTCGATAGACGGCTACGCTACCCAAGCCGTCGATCGCTCCCGTGGAGGAGTAGCGGTGCACGAAAAGATGATATTTCCTGTTCGGGGCAATCCGTTTCAGAGTGATCGTCTCCGGGCCATGCCCATGAAGCGAATCTCGGTCCAGTTTCGCCTGATTGGCTACGTTCCTCATTTTTCTGAAAGAGACATGGAAGTCTTCGCTTTGCAGATGCAAATCGAGATCGGGTGGCCTCTTCCCCCATTGCAGGACAAACCGGAGATGATGCAGCGGCAGTTCCTTCGACATAAGAAACAGATTGTTGACAACGCCACCCGCTCGAATCTCAAGTGCAGTTTTCAGCGGTATGAAACCCTCCTTCTGTGCCATCAGGGGAAGATCCCGGTCATCTTCCGCTACGAAATCTTCCCCCTCCATCTCGACCATCCCCCTGCCGTCCGTCTCAAAGTATCGCCCCGACAATTGGATGCGCACGTTCCGAACGGGCTGGCAGCGGACGGCATCCTTAAAGGAGATGACGACGACTCCGTCCAATTCCCTATCGGAGATTTCCGACAACTCTACCGAAGACCAGCAGCCAGCAGCGGTCAGCTCCGGAACGGTCCAAATCGCGAGCAACGCGGCAAAATACAGGATTTTCAGTGCCATTGCGCCGTCCCCTTGAAAATTAGGATGGACATATCTTTGCCCCCTCCCGAAAAATCCATTCTTTTCTCAGCCAAGTATCGTGGAAACAGGTTCCGTCTCGGCGAAGCCATGGCCCCACGGGGAGCCGTTTGGCTCTCCGCAAGCCGGATTTTCGGGGGATTACTGAAATATTTCGAATTAAAACGGCTGAAACGTCACGGAATCCGCTCCACCAGCACCCACACCTTGTAGTCGCGATACCAGACAGCCCGCCTTTTCGTCTTGAGACGAACCTTCTCTCCCTTCGACTTCAGATGGGAGCTGCCCTGAGCCGTAACCGTCACCTTTTCGTTCGTCTTCCGCTTCTGTATGCTCAATTCCGATTCGACCTGCACCGTCTCGGAGGCGATCTCCCTGACCAGATTTTCCTTCGCCATGGCATGGGCCGCAAACAACGCCTTCTCCTTGTTGCTGTTCCCCCAGTCGGCATAGCCGACCGCGCAGTTGGTTCCCGGAGCGCCTATCCAAGCCGGCTTGCCGTCCGCTTGGGGATCGTTCAGTGCCGATTCCGAATACCTCCCGCAGACGGTCGATGCCGATTTCGAGCAACCCGTATGGAAAAAAAAGACAAGGCTCAGGAGCAGTACAAAATTCGTCTTCATTTTCATGGCCCTATCCTACTCCTCCCCTTTCGTGGTGGGAGGCATTTCCTCGTTCAGCTCCTCGACGCGTTTGTCCAGCTCCTCCATCGCTTTGTTGGCTTCCAGCGTCTGATACTGGGCCTCTGAATCCTTCATGCTGCTTTTGGCTTTTTTGATGGCCTCTTTCGTATTCTCCACCACCCTCCGCGTATCAAGTCCGACGGCGACATATACGGTCCCGGTAACACTGGTCCTCGACTTGATGATTCTCACTCCGAACAGCGTTTCTTTGGTCACTTGACGGCTTACCACCTCGTCGACCGCATCGACGGTTCCCCCTTCTCCAATGCCCGTTTTCCTGACAAATCTCTTGATCATACTGCGAACATGGGTCCGCATCGATCTTGCCAGTTCGATCCGGGCATCGGACGTCGCCAAGTCCTTGGCCGCGCTGTGACCCGCGTTCGATTTGGCTGCAGAACCTACGGCAGTTACCTGCCATCCGAAAATGGGTTCATCACAGATCCAGGTAGGAGCGGCTACGTTGGGAGCATCCGGGTAGGGGCATTCGATAGCCGACTGGGCTTGCGCGGCGACGACTCCATCGGGCGCAGCCGGTTTGCTCGAGCATCCGCTTACCCACAATAGGACGGCTGCCAAAAGGGCGAACGTCATACCAACTGCTGATTCAAAGCGTTTCATTGCGCTCTCCATATCATAATGTTGAGACGGCGAAGACTCTCTCGAATCTTCGGATAGCTTGCTGCCGGAACTGCCGGCGGCAAAAAATTCTCCATCGGTCTGCCGTCGTGGCGAGAGCCGATGGCAGACAAAGAACGGAAGGCCGACCCGAAAGATTCTAATCGAATACCTTCATGGCATCGTCCAACTGGTCGAAAGCCTGTTCCGCCTTGCGGAAGAGGTCGTTCAGCTGCTTTCTTCCGCCGAAAACCCGGCCGGGTTTGATGCGGCTGACATACCTCTCCTTGCTGCGGGGCGGCGGGGCGGGCAGGATTGCCGGTTTCCTCTCGCCGGTCTCTTTCCGAACCTTTGCTTCGGCTGGACCGTCGTTATCCGGGACGGGAGCTTGTTTGCGGACCGTCGACTGGCGAGCTGACAGTTTTTTCTCCTTGGGTTCCGTCGCCGCTTTTTGGCGGTCGTCGATAGAAGCCTGTCCGCCGGAAGAGTCGATCGGCAGCTTTCCCAATGTTTTCAGAATCCACCGCCTGGCGACGGTCGACTTCACCGCAAAATTCAATCCCGTAAGCGCCAGACCCCCCTCTCCTCTCCTTACGATAAAGGTATTTACTCCGATGACCGATCCGGAACCGTCCAACAACGGGCCTCCCGAATTTCCCGGATTGAGGGGGGTTTCCGTCTGGAAGAGATTCCAGCCCTGTTTTTCCCCGTAGTTTTGAAAGGATGCGCTCAACCTGCCGGTGGTGAGACTCCAGGGAGCCCCTCCGCCGGGATGCCCGATGGCCACGGTCGACTCCCCGACGGTCACGTTCCGCAAATCGCTGAGCGGCAAATAGGCCAGGCCAGCCGGGGGATCGACGATTCTGAGCAGCGCCAGGTCGTAGGTAGCATTCAAGGCCACCGCTTGCGCAGGAAGTCGCTTGCTCAAATCGGTTTTAGGTTCTCCCGTAGGTCGCTTCGGCCTTAGGACGACCTACAGCTTCTCCCTGACTTTTCCCTTCTCCGCGACGACATGGGTATTGGTCAGCACCAATCCCTCTCCGTCGATGATCGAACCGGCACCCCGGAAGGCCTTTTTGCCGTCGACGGCATAGATGAGCACAACCGCCGGCGATGCCTTTTTGTACAGCGTCTTGTAGTCGATCTCCAACGCCATAGACTGCGTCGAAGTGATCGGGAAAACGGAAACTAAACAGCAGGCAACTGCCAATAGCCCGAATCGGTTCATGCCTCTCCTGTAGATATTATGGAACCTCTAAAAACGGGGCAGACGAAACTCTTTTTCCCTTTGCATGACATCTTGATGCCGCGTGGCGGGATATCTCAAAATAACAACCCGTTGCTGCCGCCCGCTTCCTTATCGAACTTGTGGGGAAATCGCGGGAATTGTATGCCGTTTTTCTTCCCAAAGTAAAACAAAAAAAATAAATATCTCTTCATGGTTTGATTCAACCATATGGAGACTGGTTAATGAAAACCTAACTTTTCATCTGCATCCACCCGGAAATGGCGAAACAGACGAATGACGCGGAACCGACCGCTACTCTATCATGCCCCACCGGACGGCCAGCGCGCAGGCGTGGGTGCTATTGCGGGCTTTCAGCTTTCTGATCGCGGCGGAGACATGCTTTTGTACGGTGCCGACGCACACTTTCATCTTTTCCGCAGTCTTCCCGTAGGTACAGCCTGCGGCCAGCCAGCGGATCGTCTCCTTCTCCCGATGCGTCAAACGGGGAAGGTGCGGCTTACCGAAGTGCTTGGCAAAATGGCTGTTGACTGCCTCGTTGAAGCTGTAGGCGAAGGTTTCGGCGGCTTTCCTGCGGCTGGCGTAGAAGTTCTCGAATTCCCGCTCGCTACCGTCGAAGGAAAGGCTCAGGATACCGATTCCGTCGCCGCTACTCCGCATCGGCAGGGTAAACCCGTGACGGATGCCCACCTCCCAAGCTTCCAAAAAGACCCTCCTCTCTTTGGGGGAAAGCTGGTCGAAATCACAGAAATGGGGCCAGACGTATGGTGCATCGCTTCCGCTCTGGCAGTGTTTGAGCGCGCTGTCTTCCAGGTCGTAGCGATTGTCGGTGTAATGCTCCATCCAACTGCCGTCGTAGGTGGTGTGATTTATAGGAGGATGTCTATTCGCTCCAGGTTGGTAGAAGGACGGCAATAACGTGTACGCCAATTGAAAAAACTCTAACTTATCGGCGAAAGATTCCAAATGTGCGAACAACTCCTCTAGTGTCCGGTGTTTTTTCAGTCTGTCGCATTCCGCACGCACCCAATCCCAGTCGATCATGACCGTCTCCAGTTTCTGTATGGCAAGAGTATCTTGGCAAAAAATTTCCCTCATGCGGGGGATGTTTAACCGCCTTTCGTAGCCGTGCCCGCTGAAATTGTCAAGATGCCAACTCGAACGGGTGCACCAAAAACATTCGGGTAGAAATTGTTTGAGATATCCAGGGGAATCGGAGATGGCAACGGGGAGTAAAACAACAACAATATAAATAGGACAGGCAGCAACTTTCCGACAATAAAGGCTTGACAAAGCTGATAACTCTTAAAAATCGAAAAAAAACGCTACTGTCAATTCGATTGGGGAGCTATCGGCCATGCAAGAAAAAGAATGTAATAACTCAAAGGAAATGGGAAGGGAAAACGAGTCGTCGATAGAAGATATCTCAAGTATGGTTCTATCTATTTTGGAGAAAGATGGAAAAGGCCACGTTCCGGACTCGTTGGAAAATGCCCTTACCCCAATTCTTGACAACATACGAAAAAAGACGACGAAACAGTATT
>CAZLTI010000031.1:14975-19177 GCA_964562335.1 uncultured Pseudomonadota bacterium
TGTGGAAACAAGACACGGCTTAAGGAAAATTTATCTCGGCTTGTTATTGGGCTGTCCCGATACGAAATCAAACGCCATTCCTTTTATTGTCCGGATTGCGATGGGTATACTCGCCCTCTAGATAAAATTCCAAACCTATCCGGCCGATTTAGCCTGGAGATTCGTAAGGCGACGCTTCTTTTGGGACAGCGAATCCCCTTCCGAGAAGCGAGCGACTGTCCGAATAGACTGCTGCGGGTTCGAGCGAGCAAAGCGTCCTCGCTCCTGTCGAGTCCGTGGGTAAAGCCGTTCATGAGGAAGATCTACACATGGTAGGAAACACGTTGGACAGGGAGGGATTCGTAAAAGGCGAGTTGGAAAGCAACAACGGAATAAAAGGGACGGCCTGTCTCCAAATGGACGGCATGCCGGTTCGAACAAGAGAAGAAAAGTGGATGGGAATCCGCAATGGAATTCCGTATTCGGAAAAAGACAGTATCGCTGTCGACAAGCACCACAATTGGATTCGGGAAAAGACCTGCTTCAGTGTTTTCGATCGTCATAGGAACTCGCTGGAAGCGTTCGAGAGAAGAAGCACCGCAGAAGCCCATCGTTTCCGTTTTGAGCGCTATGAAAAATCGGTGGCTGTTGCAGACGGAGCAACATGGATATGGGACTGTGTCGAGGAATTTCATTGCGGATTCCCATCCACTTTTCTTCTCTTGTTCGAACCGGCAAAAAAGACAAGGATGGACTATTTGAGTTTTTATCGGCAGGGAAGGTGAAAGAAATTTTGAAGTATCCGGACAGGCAAAAGCGGACGGAAGAGACCGATTGTATCCGCTATTACAGTAATAATCGGCATCGAATGAATTATGGACTGTACAAAGATCAAGGACTGGCGATTGGTAGTGGTGCGATTGGGATCCAGCCGGCGACATTTTGTCGGCCTTTGCTTCCTCCTGTTTGCTTCTGTTCTCTTTCCGCTTGAGGGAGTGCCGATCATCATGCCATTGTAAAGCGAACGCTACGTTGAATCCGGCTATTGGACACTGCCTAAGAAAAACGGACTCGCATGACCGACAGAGAGTATAGAGAACTGCTGGCGGAGTTGGCCAGAAAGGAGGCGGAATCCCGAGCGGAGATAGACCGCCAACTGAAGGAAACCGGCGGAGAAATCAAGGAACTGCGGGCCTCCCAGAAAGAGACGGACAGGCAGATCAAGGAATTGGGAAAGCAGATCGGAGGACTGGGGGAGAAGTTCGGCAGTTTCACCGAAGGGATGGCCTTCCCTTCGATGAAGAGGGTGCTGAGAGAGCGGTTCGGCATGGAATTCGTCTCTCCCCGGGTCGTAAAAAGAAAAAACGGCCGAACGATGGAGCTGGACGCGTTCGCCTATGCCAATTCCCAAGGCAACGAAGCCTTCGTCGTGGAGGTGAAGAGCCATTTGAAAGAGACTTAATCAGCGCTTTGTACGGCGTCCCGCCTTTTTGCGCCATTTTGGCTTCGATTGGAAAACAAATGGATCGGAAGCTGCCGGTTTCGTCAGCGTTTCATGCGGCGCATGGGCCTTCTGTTTTTCATTTTGCTCTCGATCAGATCGAGCGCCTGGTCGAGAGTGACACTCTCCGGTTTGGTGTTTTTGGGGAGAGCCGCATTGGTTTTCCGGTACTTGACATAGGGGCCGTAGGGTCCCTTGAAGACGCAGATCGATTCTCCGCTGTCGGGGTGGTGCCCTATCTCCAGGATCGGTTCCGCCGCCTTTCTGCGGGTGCGTTTTTTCGTGGCATAGATCTCGAGAGCGCGGGAAAGATCGATTGCGATTACGCTGTCGCTTTTGGGAATGGAGCGATAGTCCTTACCCGAATTCGGATCGTCATGAACAAGATAGGGGCCGTAGCGGCTGATTCCCGCGACAATATTTCCGCCCGTTTCCGGGTGGACGCCGACGAGGCGGGGTAGGGAGAGCAGAGCCAGGGCGGTATCCATATCCACTTCCGAATCCTTCATCTCCTTCGGCAGCGTGACTCGCTTCGGTTTGACTTTGTCTTCCGACACATCGCCCAACTGAATGTACGGACCGTATGCGCCGTGCAGCAAATATACAGGCTTCCCGCTCCCCGGATGAATGCCGAGTTCCTCGGTGCTTTTCGACTGCTGGAGAAGCAACAAATCCACCATCTCCTGATCGAACTCTCCCGGAGCTATTTCCTGGGGAATGGAAGCGGTGGTTTTCTTCCCTTCCGTTTCCACCTCGAAGTAGGGACCGTATCGGCCGATATGGATCCTGGCGGAGATATCGTCGAACGAGACGGTTCTGAATTGGGACGGCTCGATCTGTTCCGTCTTTCCGACCACTCTGCTCTCCAGGCCCTCCCTGCCCAAAAAAAACCTCTTCATATAGGGGAGCCACTCCGTCTCGTTGCTTGCTATTTCGTCCAATACCCGCTCCATTTTGGCTGTAAAGCCCAAATCGACCAGATCCGGAAAATGGACCTCCAACAGATTGATAATGGCAAACGCCGTAAAGCTGGGAACCAACGTATGATTGACAATTCTGACATAACCGCGGTTCATGATCGTGTCGATAATGGTGGCGTAGGTACTGGGGCGTCCTATGCCCTCGACTTCCAGTTTCTTTACGAGCGAAGCCTCCGTATATCTGGCAGGCGGCTGGGTTTCGTGATCTTTGGCGGCAAGATCCAGACAGGAGACCGAATCTCCCGGTTTCAAATCGGGCAGATGCACCTCTTTGTTTTCCAGCGTCGCATCGGGATCGTCCGAACCCTCTACATAGGCGCGAAAGTATCCCGGAAAGTCGATTCTTCTTCCGGTGGCCTGAAACAGGGCGTCCTCGACCTCGAACAGCGCCTTGCAGTGGGTCAGTCTGGCATCGACCATCTGCGTGGCGACCGTTCTCTTCCAGATCAATTCGTACAGGGCCAGCTCGTCCTTCGACAGACCGCTTTTCTGCGGCGCCACGAAGGAGCTTCCCGCCGGCCTGATCGCCTCGTGGGACTCCTGGGCGGTCTTGGAGGTGGATTGAAACGTACGGACCTTCGGAACGAGATACTCCTTCCCGTACATGCTCGCTACGCATTTGCGGGCGGACTTGACCGCCTGCTCCGACAGCTGCACGGAATCGGTTCTCATGTAGGTGATGAATCCGCGCTCGTACAGTCTTTGGGCTGTGCGCATCGTCTGCCGCGGACTCAGCCTAAGCTTTCGATTGGCCTCCTGCTGCAGGGTGGAAGTGATAAAGGGCGGGGAGGGCTTCCGCACGGAACTCCTCTCCTCTACGTCGACCACGCGCCATTTTTTTCCAAACAGCCGATTCTGCAGAACCCTGGCCTCCTTCTCGCAAAGCTGCAAAACGTCTTTTCCCTTTGCGATTTTGCCGGTATTTCTGTCGAAATCGTCTCCCGTCGCAATTTTCCTGCCGTTTAACGAGGAGAGTCTCGATTTGAAACGGATACGATCCTTGCTGAGTTCGGCCCTCAAATCCCAATAGGAACCCCTGCGAAAGGCTCGGCGTTCCCTCTCCTTCCGAACGATCAACCGGACGGAGACCGATTGAACCCGGCCCGCCGACAATCCGACGGCCACCTTCTTCCAAAGCAGCGGCGACAGCATATACCCCACCAGACGATCCAAAATGCGTCTCGTCTCCTGCGCTCTCACGAGAGAGAAATCGATCTCCCGGCAGCTTTCCAACGCCTTTCGGATGGCACTCTTGGTGATTTCGTGGAACACCATGCGCTTCACCGGAACCTTCGGTTTCAGCACATCGAGCAGATGCCAGCAGATGCTTTCCCCTTCGCGGTCCTCGTCGGTCGCAAGTATCAGCTCCCGCGCCTCTTTCAGGTGTCCTTTCAACTCCTTGACGACCTTTGCCTTATCTTTGGGAATAACGTAGAGAGGTTTGAAGTCCTTCTCGGTATTTACTCCAAGCTGAGCCCAGGGTTCCTTTTTCAGCTTCTCGGGAATCTCGGCAGCGGACTGAGGCAAATCCCGAATATGACCCATGGAGGCTACCACCCGATACTCCTTGGGCAGAAAGTCTTTGATGGTTCGCGCTTTTGTGGGAGATTCTACAATAACGATCGATGTCATCCCTATCCCTTACCGCCGAATGATGGTTTTCGCTATGGCTGCAAACATGGAAATAAGGACCCACCAAACTACATTGTGTCAAGTGGAAATGTGACGTCATCCCATCCCCA
>CAZLTI010000032.1:0-14258 GCA_964562335.1 uncultured Pseudomonadota bacterium
GCTTGACGTATTTGAGGCTTTGAAATACGAACCGGTACGAAGGCACCAGATAGATCAACCGCATTGCGCTGCCGGGTATTTACCAAGTAATCAACAGGGCAGATCAACAGGGTCGGGTATCTTACAATTTAGCTTGAGCAGCGATTGGATCGAATTTGACGGGACTCCCACGCCAGCCGGAACGAGAGCGAAAAAAACCTCAAAGACTGTTTGGGTCGATGAGGCGAAAACGATTAGGGCTTAATCGTTTTTTGGGCTTTGCCCGATAGCCACCAGACTGCGGCGATCAGCAAAGTTCCGACAACAAGATAGGGGTACTCGGAGAGTCCCTGGCCTATTGTCTGTGGCGATGTCCATAAAAGATTGGCCATCTTCATGGCCAGAGACATCAGCTGGTAGAAACCAACCAGCACCAAAACTACCAACAGGATCGCCAGCATTTTGGCGAAGCTCCACAAGCTTCTAAAAACTTCGAGCTTGAGTCTTTCGCCCGATGCCTTCGACACCAAGTCGGAGAATTGGCCGACAAAATTTTCGTTAGCCATAATAAAACGATTAAGAATAAAAGAGGTCTTTGGGAAAGACCTTACCCGAAACTTACAAAATTGGGTTTGCTTCGGCAAGAAGTTTGTTTGAAAAAACTTCTTCAAATCCACGTCCGATGGCAGCGAGCAGTCGCCTTCAACCGGCGCAAGCGAAGAAGCAACAAAAAGGCGGTGGAGGATTTAATGAAAATTTAATGTTTGGATTTCGCGATCTTGCGCGAAATTCGATTCGGGGGTATAATAATTTGAAATTTTCCAAAAGGTGTCTTTCCAGAAAACATGTATTTTCTGGAAAGACGAAATTGATACGACTTTATTCAAACGCAATGTTCTAAAGGCTTCAGGCTGCCTTGGCCTTGGCGGACTCCTTTCCGGTTTCGATCCCCTTTATCGAGTTTTCGTGCTCGAAAATCCACTCGAAGATCCGCTCGTTGGAGGCCAGCTTGCAGTTGCTGTCGCTGAGTATACCACTTCCCAGAAGTCCGGCAAAGGCGGACGAGCCGTCGGCCTTCGCAATCTCTTCGATACATTTGCGCAGATGGAATTCTCCTTCGCCGAAATGGATTTCCACAAGTTCCGCAAAACGCTCCAGCTCGGCAAGAGGCATTAGGCTTGCGATTCTTTCTCCCGACTGAAAAGTTTTGTCCCAGATTGCAGACCGCCTGTCTTCTTCCTTCGTCTCCTTGGTCGTCATAAACCTTCCTTGCGTGGAGTCGGTTTTGGAAAACCTCGAAAGTTCGGCAACCTGTCCGTTTTCGATTTCGACGATCTTTGCAATTTCGCTTGGCTTTATTCGGCTTTCTTTGCAGATATCCAAAAAATCCTTGAGTTCCTGTTCCGTAGCCTGTCCGCTTTCGATTTTTTCAGCCAGTTGCAAACCTTTTCTATTGCTGAGGTTTTCATTTGCTGCATTGGCAAGTTTCAGCCTTCCTGTGTTTTTTTCTTTTTTGCCTTTGAATATTTTTCCTATTTCGTTGGACTTCTCTTTTTTATCTGCGGAAAAAGCCATCAATTCAGCACTTTCCAACTGAACCTCTTGGCTTGGATCAATATATTCGGGCGATTTGCTGGTTTCAAAATCGGACATTTAAGAAGTTTAAAACTTATTTGACATCGGGTATGGGAAAATGCCTATCGAGCCAACGAGTTATTACTGGATCGGTGTAGCCTTTCTTTTCAAGTATGCCACGCCATTTGCTTCGCAGTGCCATCACTCCCTGTATTCCCTCTTGAATCATTTTGTCGGCATCGGCAATTTCTCTTTCGGCTTCTGCGATTTTTCTTTCGGCTTCCTGCGCATTTGCGATAAATTGAGATTTATCAATTTTTGTCTTCCGCTGATAGCCGTCCGCAAAAAGCCTCGGAACGTCCGAAAGATGAAAGCCCAACATCAAAGCGACGAAAACGACACTCCCATACTGCTTGAGATACTTGGGCAGCAGCGGTTCGTTTGCCAGAGAACCCGAAACGGAGGAAACGTTTCCGTTGCCTGTTTCGGTATTGCTGCTAGAATTGCTTCCGAAGAGTTTCGATATTCGTTTTAGAAAATGGAGCATTTCTCAATCTTGTCAAAAAGTGTTTTGATTTCGTCTTTCCAGAAAATACATGATAACTGGAAAGTTCTGTTGGGATTGAAGATGAGACCGCCGAGAGCCAGAAAGCCCAGAAACGACGACGCCAGACCGAGGGAGTGGCTGGTCAAGGAGGAAATCGACCGCCTGATGAAAACGGCGAAAAAGCAGGGAAGGCACGGACTGAGAAACGCCACCATGATTTTGTTCGCCTTCCAGCACGGACTGCGGGTCGCCGAACTGGTGAACCTAAAATACAGCCAGCTGGACTTCGGACAAAAATCCGTGCACGTGTTGAGAAGGAAAAACGGCCGAAGCAACTACCATCCGTTTTGGAAGTCGGAGCGGACGGCCATAGCAAAAATAAAAAAGCTGTATCCTTCGGGAAAGTACGTGTTCGTTTCGGAGAGAAAGGAAAAAGCCGGAAAAATGACGGAATCGAACTTTTGGAAAATTCTGCGGAAGCTGGCCAAAGAGGCGAACTTTGAAATCCCGAATATCCACCCGCACATGCTTCGGCACTCCTGCTCGAATCATCTCAAGAACGTGCTTGGAAAAAACTTGAGGGATATCCAGGAGTATCTGGGACATCGGGACATTCGGAATACGGAGAGGTACACGCCTGTTTCTATGGAGAGCTTTCGGGAGTTTTTTTGAGAAGAGACCGGAGATTTCAGAAGAATAGGAAAACCCAACGCATCGACCCAGCGTACCGCACTTCTGTCCCTATACTGCCGGTTGCGGATTTACATCCATTTTTGTATACTGTTCCAGTCAATTGTATTTCACCGCTTTTCTTATGACAGCATGGAAACAACCGTAAACATACCCGACACCTTTTCCGAACTTCCGGCCAGAAATCAACGGAACAGGAGAGGCTGGAACTGGTCGGTCGGGCGATGCAGAACGAGGATGGCAGCCAGAGCGGACTATCAATCACATTCAAGCCAATTCACCCTGTGCCTGCCCTCCGATTGAACCAGCCGATCTTAGTGTCGGAGGGCGACTAAAATTTTAAAAAACCTAAACCTATAAAGGTAGTAATTTGACTAGCAATCTGGCAATAAATCAAAAAATAGACGTTTCTCGTCTATTTGAAGAATACATCGAATCAAATAGTATTCATCCCATTTTTCTAAAAGGTGACTCGCTAGAGATTCTTTCAAGTTTGCCGGATAAATCCATAAGTTGTGCCATGACTTCTCCACCTTATTGGAGTAAGCGCCAATATGCGGATAAAGGGATCGGCATGGAAAAAGATTATCAAACTTATATCAAAAATATTTGTGCTGTGTTTTATCAATTAAAAAGAGTCCTTAAAGATACCGGTTCCTTTTGGTTAAACATTGGTGATACATATAAAAATAAGAATCTTTTAGGTTTGCCTTGGAGAATAGCAATTGAAATGACTGATAATCAAGGATGGACACTCAGGAATGAGGTAGTTTGGAACAAAGTTAAAGGAGGACTTGATAATTCTAAAGATAAACTTGGCAATGTTCATGAACAATTATTTCATTTTGTGAAAAAGACAAAAGATTATTTTTATGATTGTGACGCAATTCGATCAAAACCTTCAAAATCGAAAGTCGTTAATGGAGCCATAGTTTCTGCCACTGGCGTGAGTGGTGTTCGTTATAGACGACAAATTGAATTATCGACCGAACTAACTACTAGAGAAAAAAAGAATGCTTTGGAAGCATTAAATTTAATGCTTGATGATGTCAAAAATGGAAAATTATCAGATTTTAGAATGATAATTAGAGGTCAGCAACGCACTACTCATTCGGATTCTAAAAAAATATCGGGAAGAGCAAAGGAACTTTTCAGCAAAGGATTTTACTTTCTGAAATACAATCCCAAAGGGAGCAAACCGCGAGACGTATGGGATATTATTCCGGAAGACACTCAAAAAAGAACCAAACATTATGCAGCTTATCCAGAGGACTTATGTAAGATACCGCTATTAGTCACCTGCCCGAAAGACGGTATTGTTCTTGATCCTTTCGCTGGAACTGGCACCACCATGCTAGTTGCAAAACAATTAGGATTAAAGTCAGTAGGATTGGAACTTTCTGAGGAATATATCAATTTGGCAAAACATCGGTGTAAATAAAATAAAGAGTTATGAAATATGAATAAAATTAAAGAATTTTTTGGGGAATCCACACAAAAAATATCAACAGCAAGATTAAAAGAAAAATTGCAAACGCAAAATTGTCCATTCACCCAAAAACGTTGTTTCAAGATAAGAAAAAGCGAGCCTGATATATCAATTGGAACTTGTTTGGTGAATTATGGAGCGGAGAGCAAAAACATAATAATTTGTCCCAATCGTATGCTTCAAAAAAGGCAAGTTTTTATCGATTGTATGCATCTACTGTCCAAACATGAACCAGGAAACGAATTACATGTTGTACCTGAAGTTGACGTTCCTGGTGGAAGCGTTGATTACGTTCTCGTTTCTGCAAAAAATGATAAACTAAAAGACTTTATTGGAATAGAGTTCCAGACTTTGGATACTACTGGCACAATATGGCCTGAGCATCAAAGATTACTTGATGAGCATGGTGTCACAGGGGATCGGAATGCAATTGACTCAAAGAAGTCCTTTGGTATGAATTGGAAAATGACCGCAAAAACTATCCTTGTTCAACTTCACCATAAAATTGAAACATTTGAATATCTTAGCAAAAACTTGGTTCTTGTCGTTCAAAATTATTTGTTTGATTACATGCAGCAAGAATTTAATTTCGATCATCTTTCCGAACCAAGTAAAATCGGAGATTCATTGCATTTTCACTCGTATCTGATAAAAAACCAAAACTTTACATACAAGATAGAATTAGATAGACGTTTAAGTACCGACTCCGAAGGTATGACCATTTGTCTTGGATTGCAAACAGAAGCAAAAGTCGAACTTAATGAATTTATAAAAAACATAGAATCCAAACTCTCCGGGAAAACATTGCTCACCATAATTTGAAAAGCCCAAGAAATCATTTCAACGAACGGCTACAGTCGCTGTTGAATTAGACATAGGATCAAAAGAGACTGGAGCATATCGTGTCATTCCGAAACACAAGAATCGACTAAAACTCAGAGAAACGAAAAAATCCTTTACAGACCTTCTTGATTTTTAATATGTTTGCATCAGGCCTTATCCCATAGGGCTTTGCTCCAAGCATTCCCCAAAGATATTCCACGAATATCCACGAAACACCCACCGCCAAGTTCCGGATCGCCAAACACGACTCCGGGAACTTTACTATCTTCCCCACTCAATCGGATCGGACTTAGTTAATTCGGGTTTTACGTTCAAGACCGCCGACACCATTCCGACGCATAAAACCGTTTGGCGCAATCCGATTGAAGAATAGGAAAACGGATTTTAGGGTGGACTATGGATACTAAAAACCTGGTGTCTTCAAACGACCTCCGGGCAATCGGCCAAAAAATACTTGAAACTCTGTCGCTGCTAAACAAACCGCCATTCCAAGTATACACCATCGCCGATGTCGCCAAAATACTCAAATGCAAAGAAAGGACAGTCCGCCACCATTTATTTGAAATAAAAGACCTTCGCTACTTGAAAGTCGGGCGAGAAGTGCGTATAGTAGACGAAGATTTGAAGGAGTTTCTGGAAAATCGACTGACACCCTGTGTTCATGATCGGGAGATTTTACCATGAATCGTTCAAATTTGCTTTTGGGGTACGACCCGAAAGGTTCGCTCTACAAGCGCGAACAAACCAGCGGTAACGTGATGTGGTATGTTTCATACTACCTGCCCAATAGGAAGCGGGTGCAAAGACCGGCCAGCAAGAGCCTAAAAGAGGCCAAAACGCTTTTGAGGCTGAAGGAACTGCAATTGCTGCAAGGCAATTTCGATTCCAAAGATTTAAAGAAGCTCAATGGTCTTTTTGCCGAAGAAAAAGAGGCCGGGCGCCTTTCCATTGGGGAAGCATTGGATATGTATTTCAAAGCGACCGAGTCGAGAAAAACGGCCAACACCTATTATAACGACTTGTCGGCTATCAAGAGATACTTCTCCTTTTTCCTTGACTTGGAAAGAGCCTATCTCGATGAAATAACCGCCTTCGACGTGCAAATGCTTATTCGCTCCTTGGATAAAAGCGGAAAAGCCGAAAGCACGATCAAAAACGCGGTAACCATGGTCAGAAAGGTCTTCAACTGTTTGATTGAAGACGTGCAAGTGTACTCCGGCAAAAATCCGGTTCCGGCCAAAGTGAAACTTCCCAGAAAAAACGGACTTGTCCGCGACAGGCTGGCCAGCGACGAAGAAATCCGGTCGATATTGAAAGCCGAAAAGCCAAAAGTCGGGCATAGCTCTTCCCTATCGCCGATCAAAGAGATCGTCGGTTTTCTGGTCTACACCGGAGCCAGGCTGTCCGAAGTCTTGCATGCCGAGTGGCCGGACTTCGACCTTGAGAACGGAATTTGGCATATCGGAATCAAGCCCCGCTGTCCGACCAAACACGAGTTGGGTTGGAGTCCGAAATGGAAGAAAAAACGAGATGTGATTTTATTTCAAGAGGCTTTAGACATTCTTAAATCATTGCCTAGAGTCAAATCAAACGGCAAGGTTTCTGTTAGGGATGAAAAAGGTAAGATAATCGAAACCAAAACTTATCCTGCTAATTTCGTCTTCCCAAAAAAAGAAACCAAGAAGTTGCCGGACGGTTCAAAGGAAATTGCCTACACTCGCCTTGATTCCATTAAAAGATCGTGGGCCAGCCTGAAACAAAGGGCCGATGTTCATGATTTGCAAGTCAAAGACTTGCGAACATACTTCAACCATACATTGAAAAGCAAATTTGGTTTTAGCTCAAAGGAAGCCGGCATATACATTGGCAATAGCGAAGAAGTCAATAACCTTCACTACACGCCGGTGTCATTTAGTCAGATCAGGGCGAAAATGGGCTTGTTGTTTTTCAATGATGGGCTGGAAGGAAATTAGGACTTTTTTGGGGTTTGCTGTTACTATTCTGTTACTAAGAAGAAATTTTTACAGGTTTTCACCTCCGAAAGAATTTGGCCAGTATCCAAAAAATACTTGTAAGTCCTTTTAAATACTGGCTTTTTTCCTGCCTAGATTGGAGCGGGAAACGGGGCTCGAACCCGCGACCCTCAGCTTGGAAGGCTGATGCTCTAGCCAACTGAGCTACTCCCGCTCTTTTTGCCTTTTCGGATGGCTGGGCCGCCAGGATTCGAACCTGGGAATGACGGGATCAAAACCCGTTGCCTTACCACTTGGCCACGGCCCAATGCTTCCGCCTGCCAAAGTGCCACGCTAAATTCAGGATTCGTACTTCGTCAATCATTTTTTGCAAAATGAATCGCTGGCGCAGGGTCCGCTGCTTGCCGTTGCGGGCGTTCGTCCGTCCATTTTCTTTCCCTTTTGCCAACAGCTCTTACGGAGCCATCAAGGAGATGGAACCAGGGAGAAAAATTCGGAACCGAAACGTTTTCTTTGGAGTTTTTCGGCAGTTCTTTCATTGATGAACCGGTAAAAAGTCGAAAAAGCGCGGATTGTTTTTCCCGCACTGAATTTGCGAACCTTTGAGCAAAGAACGGGAATCCAATAAAACCAGTTGACTACAGATTCCCGCCGTCGCGGGAATGACGGTTTTGGGACTTTTTACCGGTTCATCTTCATTATTTAATTGACAGCACCGGCACGCTATCCCTATTTTTTCTTCGGAAAAATAGGAGACGTAAAGCATGCGACCGGGGTGCGGAAGCGGTTAACGAAAAACTTGGAGAACGCTATGTTACAGTCGGCTCAAACCCAAAAACGATCCGTCGACATGCGGATTTTGTCGGACGATCAAATTTGGGAAATCGTTCAGGCAGCGTATGACGTGATCGAAAAGGTGGGTTTCAAATGCTCGCATCCGGAAGCCAAAAAAATGCTCGCGGCAGCCGGCGCATCCGTCAAAGAGGACAGAATCGGAATACCGCGTCACATTGCGGAGGGCTGCGTGGCCACCTCACCAAAGGGTTGGACGATTTACGACCGTCAAGGGTCCCGCGCCATGGAGGTGGAGGGGCGAAAAAGCCACTACGGCACTTCGACGGCGAGCCCAAGCGTCAAGGATGCGTTTACGGGAGAGTTCAGGGAGACGAAGCTGGAAGACATCGCCATGGGAGCCAAAGTGGCGGACGCCTGCGAACATATCGACTTTGTCATGCCGATGGGATCCTCCCTGGACGTTCCCCACAATACCGCCGACGTAAACGAATTTCCGGTTGTAGCGACCAATACAACGAAGCCTATGGTGTTTATCGGCTATACCCCTTTGGGGTGCGAATATGTGTATGAAATGGCGGCGGTCGTTGCGGGGGGTATGGATCGGTTAAGGCTGAAGCCGTTTGTGATCGCCTATCCCGAAGCGATAGCCCCGCTCTATTTTCCCGATGCAGTGGTCGACCGAATTTTCGTTTCGGCGGATCGTTTTTTGCCGCAGCTACCGGGATCGACCGTACAGGCGGGAGCTACCGGACCCGTCACCCTGGCGGGAATGGTGGTACAAATGACGGCGGAAGCCCTGATTCACATCACTCTCGCCCAATTGCGCAGGACCGGATGTCCGGTGGCAATGAGCGGAAACGTGGGAATACTGAACATGTCGACGGCGCTGCTGGCGCTGGGTCTCCCCGAAAACAGCCTGGGTCTTTGCGCGCAGGCGGAAGTTGCCCAGTCGTTCGGCCTTCCCACCTGGGGATTGGCCGGTGCAACGGATTCCAAATGCCTGGATGCGCAAGCCGGACTGGAGGCCTCCTTTTCCGTGCTGGCACAGGGACTGAGCGGTCTCAATTTGATTCACGACGTCGGATACATGGCGGCGGGAATGGCCTGCTCGCTGGAACAGCTGGTCATGGGGAACGAAACCGTAGGAATGGCCAAACGGTTTATCCAAGGCATTACCGTAAACCGCGATACGCTGGCCAGAGAGGTAATCGAATCGGTCGGACCCAGAGGGCACTTCCTGCAGCAAAAGCACACCCTGACCCATTTCAAAAACGAGTTGTGGCGCACGAAACTTCTCGATCAGCAGGCGATAGGACCCTGGAAAAAGGCTGGCGGAAAAAGCATGGAGGAGCGAGTGAAGGAAGAGGTGAGAAAAATCGTAGAGACGCACAAGGCCCCGCCGCTCGACGACAAAACGATCAGCGAACTGGAGCGTCTGCGAAAAGAGGGAGAGAAGGAGATTTTGGCGAAAAGCCGGAAGGGATAGAGATCGACATTTCGCAACGACCATCCGAAAGAGGGGGACAATGCTACTCGGACTTCACACCTACAGTTTCAACCTGCACGGAATCGGACAGGCCTGGGATCCGGACTTCCATCTGCCGTGGCCCAGACAAATCAGCACTTTTCAGCTGTTCGACAGGATCGTCGATTTGGATTTGGACGGAGTGCATCTGGACGACGGCGTATTGGAAAGCTTCGAACCCTCCTTTTTACGGGAAGTGGGCGCAGCGGCCAAAGAGCGGGGCCTGTATCTGGAATACAACTTCACACTGGATTTGGGAGGCAGGGGTCTGGGCGTGCAGCACGATCTGGAGGAGGCCATCGCCATTTCCCGCGCAATGGGGTCCGACATAGTAAAAATGAGTATGGATATGGTCAGACCGAAACCGGTTGCGGCGAGTCGATTCCATCCCGATGTGATGGCTCAGGTGAAGGATGTGGCGAAAATCCTACGCTCGGCGGCACCCTCCGCCAAAGATGCGGGTATCCGCATTGCGGTGGAAAACCATTGCGACTGTTTTTCGGAAGAGCTGCTGTGGCTCTTGGACGAGGTGGATTCTCCGCAGGTGGGAGCCTGCATCGACACCGTCAACGCGTTTCACGTGACGGAAGATCCGATGGCGGCCGTGCGGAATCTGGCCCCGCGAGCGTACACCAACCACTTTCGCGACGATCGGATCGAATTCAAAAGGTATGGATTCAAACTTACCGGCACGGCTGTCGGGGAGGGGGATATGGATATGAAAGGAGTCTACGAAATCATCAAAAACAGCTCCTCCATGAATCGCATCAATATCGAGACCGATATCGACATTCCCCTGACCGATAGGGATACCGCTCTTCGTATGGAAATCGAAGCCGTCGAACGCAGCATCCGATTCTGTCGGGAAGAGCTGGGGATAAAAAAGGAGACCCGATAGACTGTCCCTCCACCGAAAATCGTTCCTTCACTCCCGACCGCTCTTCCACCACCTGGAATTTCTCTCCCGCAGCGGTCTTTTTTTTTCCGCGCAGTACCGAACAGGGCAGAGTCGGAGGGAAAAATGACGGTTCCAAAATATCCTGTATGGGGCTACACTCCACTTATCGAATAGGGTGTCACTTCGGCCATCTGTACGCAAGTCGGGGCAATGGATTTCTCCGAAGAGTTATCGAAACGGGTCGGTCGATATAAATTTGCAACCGTGCTGGCCGTTCCTTCGCGGCCGCTCAAGAACCGTACCGGCAACGTGACGCCGTAACGCAGAAGAGTGTTGTGCCATTCTACGGGGAGAATGATTCTATTTGGAGTGTCGGGAAAAAACCGATGCAGGCGCTTGAGTATCGTCCAGGCGCTCAATTTGGATCCGCAGGCGCGTCACGTTTTCTCCTTTGTGGGAGCAGGGGGAAAAAGCACTTTACTGTTTCGATTTGCCCGCGAATTCAAGCTCCAACGGCGGAGGATTCTGGCAACCACAACCACCCATATTTTCTATCCGACCGCAGGTCAGTGCGACTTCCGCTTTCTGTACGACAGCCTGCCTCCCGACGGGACCGAACTGAAGGGCGTAACGGTCGTAGGAAGTCGAAAAACCCACATGGGGAAGAAGCTGAAGGGGCTGGAATTCCATCAATTGGAAAAATTGGAGTCCGGTTTCGACACCATTTTAATCGAATCGGATGGAGCGGCGCAGAAACCGATCAAAGCTCCGGCAGGTCACGAGCCCGTGATCTGGCCGAAAACCACCCATGTGATCGGCGTGGTTGGATACGACTCCTTTGGCAGTCGTATCGACCGGCATCATGTCCACCGGTTTGAACGGTTCGCCTCCCTGACAAACAAACGAGTGGGAGATCGCGTGGATTCCCAGGCCGTTTTGCGACTGGTCGACTCCCCGGAGGGGCTGTTTAAAAACGCTCCAAAGAACTGCATGAAGGTTTGGATCGTCAATCAGGTGGACGATTCGACGAAAAGAAAAAAGGCGAAAGCCGTTGTGGAGTACGTGCTGAAACGCAGCAAAAGCCCCGATAGAGTTCTGCTATGCGGAAACGAAACCGAGTCCGCATACCGACCGCAGGGTTCGCATTGCGAGTCCGCAAGCAGTCGAACCAACTAGACAAGGAGCACCCCAGAATGAACATCTTTCAGGAAGCCGCAGCACTATTGGATCAAAACATACCTTTCGCCATGACGACCATAACGAAAGCGAAAGGTTCCACTCCCAGAAACGTGGCCAAGATGATCGTCAAGTCGGATGGAAGCATCGTCGGGACGATAGGGGGCGGGCTCTCCGAGGCCTACGTCATCGAAGAGGCCGTCAAGGCGATCCGGGAAAAAAAATCCCGATTTGCGGAGTACGTGCTCAATCGCGACGCAAAGGACGGTCTGGAGATGGATTGCGGGGGGAAGATGTCCGTTTTTATCGAATATATAGATTCGAACCCCAAGCTGGTGGTGGTCGGAGGCGGCCATGTCGGTCTGGCCGTTGCCAAGGCGGCCGACTTTATCGGTCTGAACATCACCATAGTCGAAAACCGGGAGGAGTTTGCCACAACCGAAAGATTTCCCTTCGCCGATACCATCGTTTGCGATCGGGATCTGAACGAGGCCCTGAACCGACTGGAGGTGGACGAACGCACCTATATCGTTTTGCTGACCGGCAGCAACGACGAGCTGGCCCTCCGCAATCTGCTGCCGCGTAGCCACGCCTATATAGGCATGATGGGCAGCGGCAGAAAAGCGGCAATTATTCTGGAGAATTTAAAAAAGGAGGGTTTCCCGCAAAACGAGCTGGATTCGGTATTCGCTCCCATCGGATTGGATCTGGGTGCCGAAACGCCGGAAGAGCTGGCAATCAGCATTCTTTCCGAGATGATGAAAATCAAAGCGGGAAGGGACGGTACCTCCTTTGCCGAAAAAGCGAGAGATATTTTCGTTATTCGCGGCGGCGGCGATTTGGCGACGGGAGTCGCACACAAACTCGTCCGTTGCGGTTTTCAGACGGTTATTCTGGAGGTCCCCCGACCAACGGTGATTCGGCGTACCGTCTCGTTTGCCCAGGCGGTCTACGACGGAGAAACCACGGTGGAGGGCATTACGGCCCGCAGAGTGGAGGAGCCCGGCGACGTTTGGCACGTTATGCGAAGCGGGGAGATACCGGTTGTCGTCGATGAAACGGGCAGTTCGATCTCGCAACTGAAACCTCGGGCCGTTATCGATGCCACGATGGCAAAAAAAAATCTGGGTACCGACCGAAAAATGGCACCTATCGTTATCGGGCTGGGTCCCGGATTTGAAACGGGAAGGGATGTCGATGCCGTTATCGAGACAAAACGGGGACACGATCTGGGCAGAGCAATTTTCCGGGGTGGGGCGGAACCGAATACCGACTCGCCCGAAGCCGTCGACGGTTATACGACCGAACGGCTGATCAGGGCCGACCGCGACGGCGTGACGGAGCAGCTGATCGATATAGGCGACAGCGTCGAAAAGGGTACCGTAGTAGCCCGAATCGGAGACAGCGAAGTGACGGCGCCAATTTCAGGCATACTGCGGGGAATGATCCAACCCGGCACGACGGTTGCGAAGGGTATGAAAATCGGAGATGTCGATCCGAGAGGCCGGGCCGAAAGCTGCTACGCGATATCGGACAAGGCCAGGGCGGTGGGCGGAGGCGTATTGGAGGCCTATATGCATCTGGCAAGATCCCGGTAGTCGCCACTTCCCGCGCGCCGCATTCTAAGGTTCCATGATCCGCTAGGCGCCGGTTTTGATGCGATGGAACGTAAGCTGTTTGTCCTGGACCCGGACTTCGATATGATCGCCGGGTTTGATCGTACCGTCCAGAATCTTAAAAGCCAACACATCCTCCAGCTCTCTTTGAATGACTCGCTTCAGAGGTCTGGCTCCAAATTCGGGATCGAAACCGTTGTACGCTAGAAATTTCTGAGCGTCCTGATTGATCCGCAGGCAGGTATTGCTCTCCTCCAGCCGTTCGACCAGCTGCCTCACCTGGATTTTCACAAGCTGCTCGATATGTTCGATATTGAGAGGATTGAAGACTATGATTTCGTCGACTCGGTTCAGCAGCTCCGGTCTGAATTTGCTCAAAAGAATCTTTCTAACAGCCGAATTGCCCATCTTTTTGTTTTCGGCATAGTGTTTCAACACGACTTCGCTGCCTAGATTCGTCGTTAGAATTACGATCGTATTCCTAAAATCGATCTTGATTCCCCTGGAATCCGTTAGGACTCCATCGTCCAGAATCTGCAACAGAATGTTAAAGATCTCCGGATGTCCCTTCTCTATTTCGTCCAACAAAACGACGGAGTAGGGCTTTCTGCGCACGGCATCGGTCAATATCCCACCCTCTTCGTACCCGGTGTAGCCCGGAGGCGCTCCCAACAATCGGGAGACCGTATGCTTTTCCAGATATTCCGACATGTCCAATCGGATCATGGCCTTGCCGTCGTCAAAAAGGAACAGTGCCAGCGTCTTTGCCAACTCGGTTTTTCCCACGCCGGTCGGACCCATGAATATGAACGATCCCAAAGGCCGGTTGGGATCCTGAATGCCGGTTCTGGCACGCCTGATGGAGTTGGAAACGGAAATCAACGCCTGATTCTGACCGACCAGGTGTTCCGACATGCTCCTTTCCATATGCAGTAGCCTTTCCTGCTCCACCAGCATCATTTTCGATACGGGGATTCCGGTCCATTTGGAGACGACGGAGGCTACGTCGTCCTCGTCGACCTCCTCCTTCAATAGCCTTCTCTTGTTCTCCTCGTTCGGCTGATTTACCCTCTTCAGTTCTCTTTGCAGATCGTCCAACGTTCCATATTTCAGTTTGGCGGCCAGTTCCAGATTCCCGGCCCGCTGCGCTTC
>CAZLTI010000032.1:14268-19147 GCA_964562335.1 uncultured Pseudomonadota bacterium
TCCAGTTCCTGCTGCGTGGCGACTTCGATTCTATTTTTTATGTCGCGTACCAGTTGAATGGCATCGCGCTCCTCCTGCCACTGGGATTTGAGTTCATCGGATTCGGCTCTGAGTTTGGCTATCTCCTTGTCCAACGCCTCGATTCTCTCCAAAGATACGCTATCCTCCTCCTTTTTCAGCCCTTTTCTTTCAATTTCCAGTTGGAGAATCCGTCGATTTTTTTGGTCGATTACGGTCGGCATGGAGTCGATCTCGATTCGGATCAGCGAAGCGGCCTCGTCGACCAAATCGATCGCCTTGTCCGGCAGAAACCGATCCGGGATGTAGCGATGCGCCAGTTTCGCGGCGGCAATAATCGCGGCATCCTTAATGTGCACGCCGTGATACACTTCATACTTTCTTTTCAGTCCTCTCAAAATTCCGATGCAGTCCTCCACGGAGGGCTCTTTGATATATACCTGCTGGAATCTCCGTTCCAATGCGGGATCCTTTTCGATATGCTTCTTGAATTCGCTGATTGTCGTTGCGCCGACGCACCGCAGGACTCCTCTGGCGAGCGAGGGTTTCAACATGTTGGACGCATCCAGAGCCCCCTCGGAAGCTCCGGCTCCTATCAACGTATGCAGTTCGTCGATAAATAGAATGTTGTTTCCTTCGGAGGATTCGAACTCCTTCAGGAGGTTTTTCAATCGGTCTTCGAACTCTCCTCTATATTTCGCCCCGGCAATCATACCTGCCAAATCGAGAGACAACAGGCGGTTCCTTTTCAGGCTTTCGGGGACATCTCCATTTCTGATGCGCTGCGCCAACCCTTCGATAATCGCTGTTTTTCCGACGCCCGGCTCCCCGATTAAAACCGGATTGTTCTTGGTTCTTCGAGAAAGCACCTGAATGACGCGCCGCACCTCTTCGTCCCTTCCGATAACCGGATCGAATTTGTTGTCCTTGGCCAGCTGAATCAAATCGTGACAAAACTCAGACATTTTCGTCGGACTTCCGGCGCTATCCCTTTTCGTAATCCTGTTCCCCTCCCGCGCTTTGTCGACGGCCGCTATCAGCGTCTTTCTATCCAGTCCCGCCAATTTCAGCTGCCGGGAGGCTTCGATACCGGGGATCGATACGATGCCCAGCAGCAGATGTTCGGGATTTAAATAGTCGTCCCGCATCCGGTCCGCCTCCTGCTCGGCCCTCCGGATAACCTGCTCGCAGTTGAAGGATAGATACACGTCCTCCGAATCGGATGCGGTCCGCCTCGTTCCTCTCAGATGCCTTTCCAGATTCGTCTCGAGTTCCTTCAGCCCCCTGTTCGCCTTCCGAAGCGCAAGGGGAACCACGCCGTCCTTTTGCTGCAGGAGCGCCAGCAGCAGATGTTCGGCCTCCATCCTCTGCTGGGAGCGATCCACAACAATTCTATGTGCGGTATAGATGGTCTCTTCTCCTAAGCGCGCAAAGCGCTCCATATTCAAACTCAAAACGAATCCCCACTCATGTTATGCAATTCCCGAAAAATTCGAGATTTCCCCCTTTTCTCTTTTCACCTTAAAATCAGCAAACCGGTCCGATACGATCAAGCACCGGAACGAATCGGAAAGCGCGATTCGTCATTGCCCCGAACTCTATCCGCAATGCTCCAAAGAGACAAGGCCGAATAGGGGACAAAGCGCCAACCGGCATTATTCGGACAGTATCGGGTCATTGCGGCCGTAGGGCCTTTTTTTGTAGTAGCGCTTTCCATGGGCTACAAAGAGAGCATGGTATTCCTGGTATAGAATCGGATCGGGTTCGACGGCGGATTCCAACAGACTTTTGATCTCTTCGTATCGCATCTTGTCGTCGATCAGTTTCAGGCGCAATAAAATCCTCGCAGTATACGCATCCACGACAAAACTGCTTTTCCGCAATGCGTATAAAAGGATGCAATCGGCGGTCTCCTGCCCGACTCCCTTAATTTTCAGCAACGCTGCGCGGACAATGCCGGTGGGCTGTGCGATCAGCTCCTCAAACGGATGATCGAGGAGGAACCGGCTCAGGTTTTTCAGGTATCCCGCCTTTTGGTTGCAGTATCCCGCCGACCGTACCACATCGGCCAATTCGGATAGGGGAACGGCGTTCAATCTTTTCAAAGACAGCAGATCGTGCCGCTCGATTTGCGGCAGAACCTTTACCACATTTTTCCAAGCCGTGTTTTGAGTCAATATCGCACCGATACAAATCTCCAACCGCTGACGGTCGTTTTCGGGATAGCGATACACTTGCGGATGGTATCCGGCCTCTCCCGAAACTCCCTCTACGGAGATAGACAGAGGCCACCATCCCTGGGGACCATACCGGGACATCAAGAGTCGATACAGCTCTCCAAGAGGCAGGCGATTTTTCATAACACGAAGCGGTGCGAATCCTGCGGAGGAACATTGACACAGGCAGTGCCAATTGGTATTCCCTACCTGTCATTTTGGCAAGGGGAGGCAAGGAGCCTCCGAAAACTCGATATTTTGCGGTGCCGCAGCCAGTTCGAGAGTGCCGTTCTCGAAAAGACAAACGCCGATACCGTCGAAACCAACGGAACGACATGACCTCTTTGTCCCGCGTGCAGAATATATCGCCGCTCGATGGCCGATACTACGGGAAAGTGAAAGAGCTTTCCGACTATTTCAGCGAATACGCCTTAATAAAATACCGACTGAAGGTTGAGATCGAATGGTTGATCGCATTGGCCGGCAGCCGTAAAATCGGCAGCATATCGCCGTTCGGCCAAAAACGGAAGACGCAGCTCAGGAAGCTGTATCGAAAATTCGGACCGAAGGATGCGCTCGCCGTCAAAAGGATCGAAAAAATCACAAATCATGACGTGAAGGCAGTCGAATACTACATCGACCGGAAGTTGGAGGATTTGGGCATGGGCGACGTTTGCCCGATGGTGCATTTCGCCTGCACAAGCGAAGACATCAACAACCTGGCCTACGGCCTCATGCTCCGGGATGCGCTTCGAGATGTGATAATTCCCGTATGCCGACAACTGCAAAGCGCGATTCGGGAAAACGCCGAAAAATACCGCAACCAACCGATGCTCTCCCGAACGCACGGCCAACCCGCCTCTCCGACCACCCTGGGAAAGGAGTTTTTCAACGTTGCCGAACGCCTGCAGCGGCAGTTGGACCAGATCGAATCGCAAAAGATTCTTGGGAAAATAAACGGAGCCGTCGGAAATTTCAACGCGCACTGTGTCGGCTTTCCCAATGTCGATTGGAGAAAGTTCGGCAGGAGGTTCGTGCTATCCCTTGGCCTTGACTGGAATCCGGCAACTACGCAAATCGAGCCGCACGACTATCTGGCTGAAGTTTTCCATCAATTTGCGCGTTGGAACACCATTGTATTGGATTTCGACCGCGATATCTGGTCCTACATAGCATGGGGAGTCTTCAGGCAAAAGGTACGCAAGAGGGAGGTGGGCAGCTCTACCATGCCCCACAAAGTCAACCCGATCGATTTTGAAAATTCGGAAGGGAATTTGGGAATTGCCAATGCGCTGCTGGAACATCTGGCCGCCAAACTCCCCATCTCCAGGTGGCAGCGAGACCTTAGCGACAGCACCGTACTGCGAAATATGGGACTGGTTTTCGGACACTCCATTCTCGCCTACAAGTCTACGCTGAGAGGAATCGGCAAACTCTCTGCAGACGGAGAAAAAATGGAGGAGGATTTGCGGGGTTCGTGGTCCGTCCTTGCAGAGGCATTGCAGACCGTCATGCGAAAACACAAAATTCCCGATTCGTACGAAAAACTGAAAGCGCAAACGCGAGGCAAAGAGATCGATCGAAAAACCCTAATAGAGTTTCTGCAAACGACCGATTTGCCGCAAGAGGCGGTGGAAGAGCTGGAGAGGCTGACCCCAAGTTCCTATTTGGGATACGCGGAAAAGTTCTGATCTTTTCACCCGATGTCCATGCAAAAATCCAGCTATTCGTTCGACCTGCCGGAAGAGCTGATCGCTCGACAACCGACCGTACCGAGAGATCGATCGCGTTTGATGATCCTGGATTGCAGGACGCAATCGATCGAACACAGCGAATTCGTTCACCTACCCGACGTTCTGCAGCAAGATTCCCTCTTGGTCCTCAACAACTCCAGGGTGATTCCGGCAAGGCTGTTCGGCAGGCGCCAAACCGGAGCCAAACTGGAGATTCTCCTGGTACGGGAAAAGGCTCCCTCGGTGTGGCAATGCAGGGTAAAAAACTCCTCCAAAATAAAAATCGGAGAACGTCTGAAGCTGTGCGACGGCAATCTACAGGCCGAACTGCTGGAAAAAAAGGACGACGGAGACTGTTCGCTAAAATTCTCCTACGAAAACGACTTCTACGGCCTGTTGGAAAGTCAGGGCTACGCTCCGATCCCGCCCTACATAGCCAGAACAAGATCCGAAGAGGTGCCGCGCAAACGGGATTTGGCTCAATATCAGACAATCTATGCCAAGCAGTATGGAGCTATCGCGGCTCCTACCGCCGGTCTGCATTTCACGGAAGAGGTTCTCGATAGAATCGCCCATAAAAACATCGGGATTGTCGAAATTACGCTGCATGTGGGTTTGGGAACGTTCGAGCCCATCCGAGCCGACAATATCGAGCAACACCGAATGCACTCCGAACGCTACCTCATCTCAAGAAAAAACGCGGAAACGATCGACGACGCCATAAAACAAAAGAGAAAGATCGTGGCCGTCGGGACCACCTCCGCTCGTGCGCTGGAAGCCTCGTGGAAAGAGGGTCGGATTCGGCCGGGAAACCGTTCGACCGATCTGTTTATCTATCCTCCCTATCGATTCCGGGTAGTGGATCTACTGCTGACCAACTTTCACCTTCCCGAATCCACCCTGCTGATGCTG
>CAZLTI010000033.1:0-19142 GCA_964562335.1 uncultured Pseudomonadota bacterium
TCGCGGGAGTCGACTAGAAAGGAGATCAAGGCGCTGGATCAAAAGATCGAGGAGTTGCGGGAGTCGACTAGAAAGGAGATCAAGGCGCTGGAAAAAGCCATGACGGGGCTCCAAGTGAGAATGGCCGAAACCAAGTCCGAAATCCTAAAATGGACGGCTGGCTTTCTTGTGGCACAAATGGGTGCGCTTGCCGCCCTGATTAAGATTTTGCAAATACTATAGCGAGAAAAAGGGGTCAGGTGATCCTCCCTTTTTGATAATCGATTAGCCCCCGCCTCCACCTGTCGGAAAACAAACCCAATAGGCCAGCGATTTTCGCGATATTGCACGATCATTTCCCGCCCGGCAATCCGGGATATCCCGTGATGGTACGTATGGATCGGAAAAGGGGTCTGAGCTTGGAGTACATCTTTCGATATACGTTTTTATACAGAGAGTCGTACAGGGCCGTCGTTTCGGGTTTGGGTTCGAATACCCTCCCTGTGCGGGTCATATTCTCTACCGCTTTGTCGATATCGGGATGGATACCGCATCCGACCGATGCCAAAATGGCGGCACCCAGGCCGGAAGTTTCGGTGACCTGCGGACGGATGGCCGGGATACCGAATACATCGGCCGTGATCTGCATGGCCAGATCGCTTTTGGCGCCGCCGCCGCAAATACGCAGTTCGGTCATATCCCTGCCGCCCCGTTTTTCGATTTTCTCCCGCCCTTCCCGCAATCCGTAGGCCAAACCTTCGAGAATGGCCCGAAACATATGCTCCCTTTTGTGATCGGCGCCGAAACCGATAATGCTGCCTTTGGCCTCCGGTCCGGGAAAGCGCAAGCCCGGCGTCCAATAGGGTTGGACGGTAAGTCCCAACGATCCGGGTGGAACGCGGGCGGCACGCTGCTCCAGAACCGTTTCGGGATCAACGCCGGTTTCGGAAGCGATAGTCCGTTCGAGGTGGGCAAACTGCTCCTTAAACCAAGTGACCATCCAAAATCCGCGAAAAATCTGCACCTCCGCGTTGAACGCGCCGGGTTTGGCGCTGGGAAACGCGGGAGCAAGGGCAACCGGCTCGAAGTATCTGTCCGAATTCACACTGATCGTAGCCGTAGTGCCGTAACCGATGCAGCCCTGAAAAGGACGCATGCATCCCGACCCGACGATTTCGCACGCTTTGTCCGATGCTGCGGCGATCACGGGCGTCCCTCTGGGAATGCCGGTGGCGGCAGCCGCATAGGCCGAAATTTCTCCCAGCTGTTTTCCCGGGGGGACCAGTTCCGGCAAGGTTTCGGGGCGTATCGCCAGCGCTTCCCACTTCCAGTCCCCCTTTCGCTCCCATTGCTGCCTTTTGTAGCTGAAGGGCAGGTATCCGACCTGGCAGGCAATGGAATCCCGGAAAAGGCCGGTAAGTCGAAAATGAATGTATCCGCTCAGCAGCAAAAAGTGGTTCGTTTGCTGCCAGATTTCCGGCTGATGCGCTTTGATCCAGTTCGCTTTCGCCTCGGCTTGAAAGTGGGAGATGGTTCCTCCAATGCCGGCCAGGCGAAAAAGGCAGCGCCAAAGCGGCCCTAGTCTGGGAACCGTGCCCGCTTTGCGTTGATCCAGCCACAAGATGGCGGGTCGCAGTGGTTTTCCGCTGCGGTCCAGATTTACGACCGTCGCCCGCTGAGCGGTCAGGGCAACGCCGGCAATCGACTCGGGGCGAACTCTTCCCTTCTTCCACAGCTTCCGACAGGTTTGGCAGAGCGCCTGCCAGTAGTATACGGGGTCCTGCTCCGCCCAGCCAGGATGGGGGGAGCGATAGGCGGGAGCGTACACTGTACGGCAGTAGTCGATCAATTCGCCGTCTGCCGCGAAAGCCAGCGCCCGAACGCTTTGCGTGCCGATATCCAGCGACAGTAGAGTGTTTCTGTCCATATCTTTCCTATCGTTTGTCGAGCTTTCGGGAATCTTTGAAAAACGAAAAATATGCCGTACTGTTGTCCTTTTGGGGTTTGATTCGTGCGAAGTCGGGTTACGGCATAAAGCCGGAGTCATACTTGCAAATGGACGGAACGGCTCCTTGAATGTTTTTCGGATCTCCCTAAGACTATCTGAGCGGATCGGGGCTGTAGGCCTGCCTCCATTTGGTTTTGTAGGATTCGATCTCCTTTTGCCATCGAATGTCGTCCCACGGAAGAGAGGGCGCGACCGCTTCCCTTATCTCGTTGAGGAAGGAAAAGGCGCCGTTGCGGGTCAGCAGTCCGATTCTGGTGCGTCGCAGCAGTAGATCTTCCAGGTGCACCACCCACTCCTCTCTGGCGGAGCGGCACAGCTCCCGCAGCGGCCTTTCCCTGTCGGCCGCCAGATTGTCGTCGGTCAGACAGGAGGGTTCCCACAGCGTATCCTGCGGCACCTTTCGAGAGGGAGCGTGCGCCCTATATTCAAGATATCCGGCGGCTTGCTTTAATACGTCCCGGGCAATTCGAGCGAAGGTGGTCAGTTTTCCGCCCGTTACCGTAATCAATCCGTTGTCCGACCAGATGGCGTGGTCTCTCGACTCCTTCGACGGATCTTTCTTCCCGGTATGCAGTACGGGACGTATTCCCGCAAAAGTCGCGACAACGTCCGAAGGACCCGGCTTAGCCGTCGAAAACCAGTGGTGCACAGCCTGGAAAAGATACTCTCCCTCCTCCCTTGTGATCCTCGGCTCCCGATTTTGGCGCTCTTGGTGGTCGAGATCCGTGGTTCCCACTAGCGTATGTCCTTTCCACGGAAAGGCGTAGAGCGCTCGTTTATCGGCTGGATGGGTCATGGCCACTGCCGCACGGATGGGCAGCTTGTCGTGAGGCAGAATCAGGTGGCTTCCCCGCAGTTTCCTAATGGGCGTGTTTTGTCCGATCTTCTTTCGGAGATTGTCCGTCCAGGCTCCGGTTGCGTTAACCGTTGCCCGCGATCGAATTTCATGAACGGAACGGGATATGCCGTCCTGGAGGACAATACCAACTACTTTGCCGTTTCGTTGCCGCAGAAGCTCCTGGGCGGTCGCATAGTTCAAGGCCGTGCCGCCCAAATGGACTCCCTCTTTGACGATCTGCAATACCAGCCTGGCATCGTCGGTCACGGCGTCCCGATAGAGGTAGCCGCCTGAAATTCTGTCGGAATGCAGTTCCGGGATTTGGCCGATCAAGCTGTCGCGGTTCAATTTTCGGCAATTGCGGCGTCCGGCCATAGCGTCGTAGACGGTCAGTCCGACTGCCGTAAGCAGGGAGCCGATGCGGTCTCCCTTTCGTATCGGCAGGTAAAAATCCAAAGGCCGAACCAGATTTCTATACTCCTCCAGCATTTTTTGTCGTTCGCGCACGGAATGAAAGGTGGTGCGAATCTGCCCCTGCCTGAGATAGCGCAATCCGCCGTGAACCAGTTTGCCGGAGCGGGAGGAGGTCCCCCAGGCAAAATCGTGCCGTTCCACAAGCAGGCAGGAGAGGCCTTTCCCGGCTGCTTCCCGAAAGATACCGGCTCCGACGATACCGCCACCGACCACAATCAGATCCCATTGTCGGTCCAATCGATCCAAACTGTTTTCGCGCTGCATGCAGTTTTCCTATGGATCGGGTTTTCGGCGATCCTGCCGCAAGTCGACCAGTTTCCCCGGATTCATGGTTTGGTGTGGGTCCATTGTCTCAAACAGGGACTGCATTAAACGGAGTCCGTTTTCGCTCTTTTCGCTTTGCAGATAGGGTTTATGATCCAAGCCGACGCCATGCTGATGGCTGATCGTGCCCCGATGCCTGACGATCGTTTCGCTGGCGGCCCGTTTCATCGCTCGCCATCTCCGCAAAGTCTCCTGCGGCGTATCCGCCAGGCGGAAGAGGTAGGTGGTGTAGACGCTGGAGCCTTGGGGATAGACGTGGGAAAGATGCGTAAATACATGCACCTTTTCGTGCTTGGCGGGCATTGCCTCCCCGATGGCCGATTCCAGGTCCGCAACCATATCCGGTACGCGGTTCCAGGCGGTTGCCGTTTCCACCGTATCGATGCCGTAGCCTATACTCCAAAGCGTGTTCCGCAAATAGGGGAGCTTAAAGCGCTTTCGATACCACTGGCTGCCGGGGCGGGTTCCCGCGTCGACCCCTTTCCACCTTTTTACGACGCTTCGCACGGCTTTTATATTGGCCCCGACCTCCTTTTTCGAACCAAGGGAGCCATACAACATCATACATCTTTTGCCCTGCCTGATGCCCTTGCAGGTCAAATATCGTTGGAACAGATCGATTTTCCAGTCGGCCCTATTCAGGCGGAGCATGGTTTCGGTCTCTTCGGCAAAGCTAAGCCGGATCATCGCCAACGAATTCCCGCAGCGGGCGATCTCCTTCACGGCCGACAGGGCCGAGTCCGTATCGGGAAAAAAGGCGCCGTTGAACTGCTGCGTTTCCGGCAGTTTGGAGATCTTTAATGCGCATTCGACAATAAAACCGAGTCGTCCTTCCGAGCCCAGAATCATCTCCTTGATATCGGGACCGGCAGCCGAAGCGGGAAAAAAGGGCAGTTCGACGGAACCCGTAGGAGTCTCGACAATGGCACCGGCGAGCAGTCTTTCGATTCTGCCGTAGCCGAGAGAGAATTGGCCGGCGGACCGCGAAGCGATCCATCCTCCAAGAGAGGAAAGTTCGAACGACTGGGGATAGTGCCCAAGCGTAAACCCGTCCCGATTGAGGGACTTCTCCAGCTTCGGTCCCAAAATTCCGGCTTGAAACAGGGCGATCCGGGACTCTCGATCAAGGCTGAGACGTCTGTCCATTTTGCCCATCGACACGGTTATCGTCGGCCGGTCCGATATCGGAACGGTCAAATGGCCGACCACGCTGGTTCCCCCTCCGTAGGGAATCAGGTTGATTCGATTTTCCGCCGAAAGTTTGAGCAGTTGTCTGACCTCCTCCCGATTTTCCGGGAAGGCCACGGCGTCGGGAACGCTCTCGACGGTTCCGCTCTTCATCGCTACCCAATCGGGAAAGCTGTGGCCGGCGCTAAACCGGATGCGCGTTTCGCTGTCGGTCGTATAAAGCGTATGGCCGCTCAAGCGGGATTTGGCTATCTTCGGCGCGAATTCCGGCAGGGAAACCTCCCTCGTCGGCTGCCCCTCTCCCACGCGCTGCCGCAGATAGTCCATCGCGGTTGAGGGCAGTCGGTAGTCGAAATTGGCTCTTCCCCAGCGATACCAATGGCTCATGTTCCTGCTCCAAGAGAGTTCCTCGAAGTTTTTCGGGCAGCTTGTACTTTGCTTCGACAAAAGGATACCGCAAAATAGGGGGGTTTGCTAGGCTCCATTTGGAAGCGCCGAATAAAAAAGAGAATGGGGAACGACGGCAAAAGGGCTTCTGGATTGAACTCGACTCTAATGTTTACGGGAGGTTTTTATGTCGCTACAGGAGCAGTTCGAACAGGCCGCCACCGAGGTGAAGCGGCTTTCTTCAAGACCCTCCAATACCGATCTTTTGGAGTTGTACGCTCTTTACAAGCAGGGAACGGAGGGCGATGTCGCCGGCGAGCGCCCAGGTGGAATGGATTTTAAGGGCGCCGCCAAATTCGATGCCTGGAAGAGGCAGGAGGGAAAGGGTAAGGAGCAGAGCATGCGGGAGTATATCGATCTGGTAAAAAGGCTACAGGCCGGGCAGTAGACGGCAACGCCTTAGTTGAAGCGAATCCAGGGCAGAAACTGCACCAGCGTTCCCGATTCCACTTTGGAGACGCCAAGCGGGCAGCGGATCAGCCCATGGCTGGTGGCCACGTTGGAGAAATCTCCGCTGCCTTGCAGCCGTATCTGCGTCACCACCGACTTGCCATGCGCGATTTCGAAACGGCCGGGAACGAAGGTCTCTCTGGCGGTTTTGATCACGATGGGGCGATGGAGTTCCAGCACCAGAAATTCCGGCTGCGGAGAGGCGTAACCGGTGATTTTTCTGATTAGGGTCTCCACCAGCAGCTTGTAGCAGATCTGTACCGATACTGGATTGCCGGGAAGCCCGAATACGTAGGTATTTTTGTCGGACTTGCCGAACCAGACCGGCTTTCCCGGTTTCATTTTGACGGCGTGGAATATCTTCTCTACGCCGCATTCCGCCAACAGTCCCGGAATCAGGTCGAAGTCGCCCATGGAGACGCCGCCGGAAAGAATCAGGATGTCGTTGTTCAAACCCTCCCGTATCATCTTTGTTTGAACGGCTTTGTCGTCTTCGCCGATTCCCAAAAAGCGAGCCTCTATTCCTAGCATTTTAGAAAGGGAACGCGAGGAGAAGGAGTTGCAGTCGCGCACTTGGTGGGGAAGCGGATCCCGGTCGGGCGGAATGATCTCCGTTCCGGTGGACATTACGCCGATTTCGGGCTTTCTGTAGACGGAGATTTCGGTAAGGCCGACGGAAGCGCAAATGGCAATTCCGGAGGTATTGAGGACAGTCCCCTTTGCAATCAAAAGCTTCCCTTTTGAGGCATCCTCTCCCTTTTGGGCGATGTTGAGACCCGGCCGCATGCCCCCCTCCGTCATGGCGATCCATTTTCCTTCCTGTCTGCAATGCTCTATTTTTACGACCGCATCCGCACCCTCCGGGCAGGGAGAGCCGGTCATGATGCGGTAGGCCTCTCCGGGTCGCACCCTCCCGTCGAATGGGTCGCCGGCGGCAATTTCCCCGGCATGCTTCAACCTGACGGTCTTCGATGTGAAATCGGTCGATCGTACGGCATAGCCGTCCATCGCCACGCGGTCGAACGGCGGCAAAGGACGGTCTGCCAATACATCCTGCGCTAGAGTCCAACCCAGGGCCTTGTGTATCGAAACCGTCCGTTTTTCCAGAACGGTCGCACTGTCCAGAACCAACTGCAGTGCTTTGTCGAGGCTGATCATCCGCTCTCCTGAAAATGGGTGTGCAAAAGGTAGATTTCGTTTTAGGAGCGACTGTGGGAATGGGGACGATATGCGGTTACGATTTCCGTTTTGGTCTCGATGGAGGGACCGTTCAGCAGATCGATGCAATCCGGAATTGCCGCGAACAGCTCGTCCAGGGTCTCCTTGATGGCCTTTGGTTTGCCGGGAAGGTTCACGATTAGACTTTCTCCCCGAATCGCACCGACCTGTCTGGAGAGTATGGCGGTGGGAACGTACTGAAGTCCGATAGAGCGCATTCTCTCCCCGAATCCGTTTAGTATCCTGTCGGCGACTGCTATGGTGGCGTCGGGCGTGACATCCCGTATTGCCGGTCCCGTGCCTCCGGTGGTCAATATCAAATGGCAGGACTGGCGGTCGGCCAGCTCTATCAGAACCTCCTCTATTTGCGGCTGTTCGTCCGGCACGACCTTGGACAGGGTCTCCGTAGGGGAGACGATGGCCGTCTGCAGCCATTCGAGAATGGCGGGGCCTCCCCGATCCTCGTATTCGCCCCGATAGGCTCGGTCGCTCACGGTGACGACACCTATTTTCAATTGGCTATCCGGCATGAATCCTTCCCACTGTCGTCGTTCCCTCCATACGACTCCTTGGCGTTTTTCGTAGGTTTCTTAGGGAGTGGAAGAAGCGGGATCGGCATAGGCCATCCCCGTGATATGGCTCCCGTTGGCTTCTCTGGAGACAAGCTTCCAGTTGATCCCGTCCTGCGAGCGAAGCACCGTACCGTTACTGCCCGCCATAAAAAGGAGGCCGTTCCCATAGCAGAGATCGTTGATTCGATTTTCGGTGCCGCGAAGGTTCGACCTTTGCCAGCCCGCACCGATCTCCTCGGTAGTATAGACGCTGCCGTCGCCGGCGGCCGCGATCCATTTTCCCTCCGCAAACAAAACGGCCGCTCCGGTTTTCCGCTGCGGAAGGAGAGCAAAGCTCCAGGTGGCTCCCAAATCTGTCGAGTACATGTACTTCCTACCGTTGGAGATGGCAAGCAGGCCGGACCGGCCATTGTAGGCAATAGACTTCATTCCTCCCGACGGCAGCTTAGCGGCATCGCCGTACTCCTTGATCAGTTTTCGCCTTTTGTCGAGAACGAGTCTTTCCTCGGCTATCGAATAGACGGCAACCGTTCCGTCACGGCTACCGCCCGATACGAAAAAGCTTCCCCCGGCATAGACGATATCCAAAGGGAATAGAAGGTTTTTGGTGATATCGGGAGGGTACTCTCCCTTTATTTTGGCTTTCCTTCTTCGTCTCTCCGCAGCCGAGAGCTTGGCAGTTCTCACATATCTCCAGAAGAGACCGTCGGAGGAGTAGAGCACCTGCTTCGGTCCCGCCGTTACGAACAATCCTCCTCCGAAGGCTACTGTCTTTAGCGCTCTGTTGGAGACGAAGGTCTGCTCCTTTTCGTAGGTCTTAAATAGGATTTCCTTCCATGTCGCGCCGCCGTCCCCGGAGACCACAATCGTATTGCCGACGGCGACCACCCTGCCCTTTCCGTACACGATATCCGTCAGCCGGCTTTCCCTGCTTCTGGCGTGCAGCCCTGCGTCCCATACCGTTTCCCAGGTCGCGCCTTCATCGACGGAGCGACGAATAAAACCCTTCCGTCCGTTTTCGGTGATGGCCGCAAAAAGTGCGTGCCGCTGTTCCCAATTCTCTGCCGCAACCGGCGAATCTCCCTCCTCGAAGGTTTGAGCGCCAGCGTATGCGCCAAAACCGATAGAGAGAGCCGTAAACGGGAGTGCAAAAAACCGAACGATTCTCTTCATTGCTTCTATATTCGGAATCGTGATGGATCGGTAAAAAGTCTTACTTCTGTCATTCCCGCACTTTTTACCGGTTCGCCAATCGTAAGAAAAGGGGAAATAGCCGTGTTGCGAAGGTTTTTTTTCTCTAAGGTGCCCCCCCGAACGCAACGGAAGGTGCCTGCACTAAATCTATGTGCTTCGATGCTATGGCGCGACTCTATACGGGACGAACCGAAATTCGATCTTCACCTCTATTTTCTTTAGCACTACCTCTTTTTTGGAGTGAAGGTCAAGATGCGATTGGCGATTCGAGCTCAATTCGTCCGGTAGTATTCCTCGATTTCCGGGAACATATCGTTTTCGTACTGTCTGAATTGCAGAAACGTCCGGTTTTCAAAACCGTTGTCGATCAGATATTTCAGTCTGTAGAAATAGTCGAGATACTTCCGGATCTCCCTCTGCATGTCCTCTTCGAAGTCTCCCGCCATGATCACGAAGGTCAGATCGGAGCTGAACGCCCGTACCAATTCCGCACCCATTTGCGTTACAGCCCTTGTCTGAAACGGATTGAAGTCCCCTTTCGACGCGATGGCGAGATAGCGTTTCAATAGTTTGTCCGCCCTCTCCAGTTCGCGAAAGGTCCAGGACACTTTCGGGTCGGACCAGCGCATGTGAAAGGTTTTATGTCCCCAAGTGGAGGGATTCGGGTTGCAAACGGGCAGCTTGGGTTTTTGGGCTAGGTAGTGCGATGGGGTCGTCAGTCCGATTTCGTCTCCTTTCCGGTAAAACTCGCGAAACAGCTCCTCCACAAAAATCGGCCCCTCCGCCCAGTGGTGGCCGAAGAGCTCCGCATCGTATGTACAGGTGACAAGAGGGGGGCCGGCAAATTGGGTCTTCGATAGCTCCCACGCCTTTTCCGTAAGCTTCCGGTGGAAATCGCAGGCCAGCATTCGTGCCGTTTTCTCCGCACGATCCGGATGATAGGGCAGCTTTTCGTTTGAGGTTTTGGAGGTAATGCGTTTGATGGGCAGACCCATATGGCGAAAGTGATACTCTTTGAAATCGGGGTGTCCCGCATAGCCGATCTCCGCGTCCCATACCTGCGTTCTGCCCAAACGGCTTCTGCCGAAGGCCACCACATCGCTTTCGGGGATAATGATCGGATTGTATTCCTCCTCCTTCGGACAGAACGATCCCTTGAGAACGGCTTCCGCCTCCACGAAAAAGTAGCGAAGTCCCTCTTTTTGCAGATATCTTTCGATTCCGGGAAAAAAGGAGTTTTCCGCTAGCCAGATTCCTTTTGGACGATCGCCGAACAGGCGATGGTGGGAGCGTGCGGCCAGTGCCATCTGCGCATCCAACGAATCCGGCGTGCCGGCCATCAGCCCAGGCATGCCGTGGGTTGCGGTGCAGGTTTGGATCTCCAGAAAACCGGCCAGTTCGAGTTCGCGAAAGGCGCCGATGGGATTTTTGGCGATTTCGTCGTTATAGAAGCTGTCCAGAGCGCAGACATCCTCCAGATAGCGTTCGGCCGCCCATATGTAGTCGGGCGAATGCCGCATCGATTTCATCAGTGCGATTTGGGTCCTTGTATGGGCGCGGACACGCAGCAGATAGCGGCTCATGTAGTCTTTGAACTTGGGGCTGTTCAGTGCGTATGCTACCGGAGGAGTGATATTGATGCTGACCTGGAAGTCGACTCCGTCCCGAACCAGCGTGCGAAATACGCGCAGGAGAGGCAGCCACGAATCCAGGCAGTTTTTCATTATCCACTCGCCGGGCAAATTGTGCACCTCGGTGCCGTCCGCCGTTTTGAGCGGCCATGTCTTCGCCTTGAGAAAAGCCTCGCGGAAGGGATCGGCCCGAAACAGGTTGGGCGAGTGCATATGCAGATGAATCAGTACTTTGGCGAGATTGCCGCTGTCATGGCCGTGCCGATGCCGCACCTCCCTTTGGGAGGGATGGAACCAATGGGCACCGTACCTCAGGTTGTTTTGCGCCTCTTGAGGGGGAGCGGTCTCGGAACGCGGTACCACAAGCCGGTCGGAGATGGGCGTCAGTGCCAGCTCCCGATTTTGGTGCCGTGCAACGATCTCGGCCGCGTAGCATCTGTTGTCGTCGACATCGAAATAGACGCTTCGATGCCGGGAGAACAGCTCGACGAGAGGGCAGTCCAGATCCGCACGGTGTATCCTGTCCCCCAGATGCTCCTCGTGAACCTTCAGGAAAAATCGCACCTCTCCGAGTGTGACGCCCCACTCCTTTTGGAGGAAGGATTCGACACCGTTCCGGTCCAGATCCCACCAAGCCAGGAGCTTTCTGTCGTGGTAGGGTTTGATCGAGACTCCGGCTGGCCAGAAGCTTCTGGAAACGCTGCCGGTTTGCTGCATCGTCACTCGGTTTTCGGGATTTTCCAAGTCGGACAGTATCCATTCCGCATGGCAGCTCCGCGTCCGACCGTCCGGGGCGAACTCCCATCGGCAGCAGTAGGCCGTTTCCCTTTGAAACTCCTGCCAGTCGCGCTTTTCGCATCGGAACCATACGACCAGCTCGATGAAGCTGTGCTCCCAGGAGACCGACGGATCCCTTTCGAACAGTCTGCGCTGCGCGTCGGCTACCTCGCGGGCATCGAATCCGATATGCCGTTTGTCCAGCGGTGCCGGGTATGTCTTTTCCAAAATGGGAGTTTTGTACAGCTCTCGGTGTGCCGATGTGATCTGGAGTTGCAGTTTGAAACGTTTTACCGGCAGGGCGTTTTCCAGTTTCCATTCGGAGATTTGGATCTGCTCGACAAACGAGTGTTCGACGTTGCACCCGAATCCGAATGTGCGAACTTCGGTAGGTTCGGCACTGTCCTGGAAAAGGCGGAAGAGACCGACGATGCGGGAGGAATCCGTTCCCGGGAAGCGACGTTGGAAGGCACTCCACCATTCGGCATGATTTTGGAAGTAGGGTGTCGATTCCATCCGCAGGTTCCATCCCGGCTGGGGTTTGACGATCGGGGAAAGAAAGAGATCCATCTCCTCTTTTTCCAGCGTGAAGCGCAGCGTTTCGACCGATTCGGTTCTTTGCAGATTGGTGGTCACGGCAAACAACTCCGACCCGTTTGCCGTTTCTACCCGTATGGTATGCGGGCGGTTGCCGATTTCCAGCTTGGGATCGGCTTCGGCCGGCACTGTCCCGTGAAATCGCCCGTCCGCAAAGACGACCAGATCCCCGTCCGTTTCCCTTTCGGGGTTTGTTTTGCTCCACACCAGCGCGTGCAGGTTTTCGTGTTCGGCGACAAGAGTTATTTCCGGCCTGGGTTCCGGCGCTCTCTCCACTTCGAATTCGAGGTGGGGCGTTCTGAGCAGATCCAATCGATAGGGAACGTTTTCCTTAAGGCAAAAATAGAGCGGACCGGCGGAGTTCGGCCTTGCCATTTCGACAGGCGCAACAGGAGAGTCGGGCGTGAACGCAACCAGGTAGTACTCCTGCGTCAAATCCAGAGGGGGCAGCTTTTGCCAGTCGAAGTAGAGTTCGATATGGGGTCCGCAGGCACGGACAAGTCTGATTCCTGCCGTTTTTATTTCCATTCGAAGTCGGGGAGGAGGGTGTCTGTTTTATCCATTCCGCTGTCGGATCGGCGCGGACGAGGCGCCGGAAGAGACCGAAGTCGGAAGGAAGAATACACCTCAAGCGGAAAAAAGAAAAGCGGGGACTCAATAGGCCGACAGGAGCGATCTGTACAGGCGGTAGACTCTCCAGTAGGGGAAACCGCAAAGAAGGAGGAGTGCGGCATGGAGCAGACGCCAGACGGAGACATGCAGGCGCAGCTCGAAACGGTTGCGTTCCCGGTAGTTGCAGTGGACGCGGACCCTCCCGCTTTGCGCGAGATGGGCGGTCGCACCGTGAACGATGCCCTGCAGAAAGTAGTCCTTTAGACCAAGCTCCCATTCGATTCTCTTGATCTCGACCGCCTGGAGCGACCGCAGGAGGAAGCGGACAAGCTTTCCGAGAGCTTTTAAGACGGCGGGATGGGTCGTCAGTTCGCATGCCAGACCGGGAGTCACTTTCCGCAACGTTTTTCGTTTGCGTTTTTTTGGAGGGAATTCGTCCGGTGAGGAGTCGTTCGGTCTTTTTGCTTTTTTCCCGGTCCCTAGCGATCTGCCGAAAACGGCAGTTGCGATGCGGTCGGGGCCTTTGGACAGCCGAATTGCCGAGGAGAGAAAAAGCCAGCGAACATACAGAACCGCAGAGGTGCTTTCAAAATCGATTCGAATCGGAAAGCTGGCGGCAAGACACAGCAGCGTCGCGATGGAAAACAGACAGACGAGTAGAGTCATTTCTCCGTCTTCCGCTCTTTTCCTTTCGTTTTTTGAAAGATGGAAAGGAATTTGTCCACAACCTCCGGTACCTTGATCATGACGTTTTCGATAGTGCCGGAGCTGAGGCTCTGGATGGAAACGTCGTCGCCTTTGACCACGATAAAAGCAACCGGAGTGAGCAGGACGCCTCCCCCGCCGCCCAAAGTGTCCGACTTTTTGCTGAAGTCGGTACCTCCGTAGCCGAAGCCGACCTTGACCGAATTGATGGGAATCAGCGTCACCTCTCCCACGGTGTAGGGCTCTCCGATGACGGTTTCGGATTTGATGAAGTTTTTCAGTTTCGGAAGAAAGTCGTTGAGAATGCTCTTTTTTTCCCTATCCATGGTTTTGCCTGTTGAATTCGGTTTGTGTTCCGTTCTCTTTGGAGATTGGTTGCCTAAAGCATCGATGTCAAAACGGGGATTCCGATAAAGGTTCCGATCATGCTTCCTATATTGCTGAGCATTACCACCAGCAGAATCTTGGTGATTTCGTTTTTGCGAAATCCTTTGACGGTTGTGATGTCTCGCGACAGATTTTCAAAATCTTCCACGCGCGGTTTTCTGACCCATGCTTCGGTCAGGCCCGATACCCATCCAGCGGCTATGGTGGGATTTAGGGATGTGAGAGGTGCCGCAATAAAGGCGGAAACGACCGTTACGATATGACCTCCGGCTATTGCGGCGCCTAGTGCCGCAAGGACGCCGTTAATGAGAATCCAGTACTTCGCCATTTCCAGACCCACCTGGAGATCGATCCCCAAAAATCCGTAGGCTATAATCGCAAGCATCACGCAGGGAATCGCCCACTTGAGGATTTTCCCTGTATTCCCCGGTTTGGGCAGCACTTCCAGATCTGCCAGGCGGACTGGCTTTTCGATATGATGCTGAATTCCGGACAGATGCCCCGCACCCACGATGGCGACAATGCTGCTCCCCTCCGCCTGCGCGATTTTTGTGGCCAGGTAGCGGTCCCGCTCGTCGATAAGGACCGATTTTACGCTTGGCATTGTTTTGGAAAGCTTTTCGATCGCTTCCGTCAGCATATCCTTCTCCTTCAATTTTTCTATTTCCTCCTCGGAAATATCGGGAGGCTCGAAGATGCCGTAGAGAAGCTGTCCGAACAGTTTGAACTTTTCCAGAATCGAGAGTTTCCCCCAGGTTCTTTTTAGTGTGATCGTGACATCGCGGTCCGCCAGCAGGGTTTCGGAGCCGATCTCTTCCGCCACCTGAATGGCTTTGAGCATTTCGGCGCCGGGTGCGATGCCCAGTTTCTCTCCCATTTTTTTTTGATATGCCGATACTATCAGATTGGCCAGCAGGAGAGGCGCTTTCCCCTGTCGTATGACTTTCACGATATCCATATTGCGCCAATTTTCCCCGTCCCTCATGGCTTTGTAGCGGTTGTCGCAAAGCTCGACGCAGACGGTATCGGGTTGCTCGTCGCGAATGACCCGTTCGACTTCGATAGCGCTCTCTCGGGAGATGTGGGCCGTTCCGACAAGTACGATGCGCTTATCCTTCGTTCGAATTTCTTCTCTCATGGCGGAGATCGATCTTTTTTTGGGAGCGCTCTTTTGCATCGCGGAGGTCCGAAGATTCCTGCCGCTTTCGCTTTCCAGCGGAGATGCTAGAGTATCGGGCCGGCAACCACAAGTGCATTTTCGTTTGTCCGCAGAAAGCGGCGGCTATCTACAAAAGAGCGTTCAGGAATTCGGCCGTTTTGCGGTAGCCACCCTTTTCGCCGAGTTTGTCCCGCAGATCCGCCAAATTTCGTTTGACGCGCAGATACTCTTCCGGATTCGCAAGGTAGCGCTCGGCGACATTTGCCAAATCCTCCGCAGAGGTAAAATGCCGGATCATTTCCGGAACGATCTCGCGGCCAGCGACGATGTTGGGAAGTCCGACCGTTTCGATTCCTAGAAGGTATTTTCCGATAGCGTAGGTGGCGGCCGAAACTCTGTAGTAGATCAGCATGGGAGTGCCAAGGAGGGCCGTTTCCAATGTGGCGGTTCCGGATGCTACCAACGCGAAGTCGGCGCGTCCGACGATGTTGTAGGTATCGTCGCCGACAAGATGGACGGCGACGGAGGAACGGCTCAACCCTTCCCGCAACTCCTCGCGCCTTACCGTCGGGGCAAGCGGAATGGCAAATTGAAGATCGGGGAACTTTCCGCCGAGTATCTCCGCAACCTTCAAAAGTAGCGGTAGATGCTTCAGTATTTCGTTGCGCCTGCTGCCGGGCAGTAGGGAGATCAGGCGCTTGTTGCCGTCCAAGCCCCATTTTGTGCATACTTCCGATTTTGTCAGCGTGGGAACTGCGGTTTCGACGAGAGGATGCCCGAAGCAGTGCGCATCCATTCCCTCCCTCTTAAAAAAAGCGACTTCGAAGGGGAAAAGACAGATAAGCTCGTCCACAAAGGCTTTGATTTTGCGGACCCTCTTTTTCTTCCAGGCCCAAACTTGCGGTGCGATATAGTAGACGACTCTTATGCCGCGTAGTTTTGCCTCCTTGGCAACTTTGAGATTGAAGGCGGGATAGTCCACCAGAAAAACGGCGTCCGGCCTTTCCTCGTCCAGTTTCCGCACGATGGTATCGAAGATGCCCTTGTAGTATCCGTAGCGCTTTGCAACTTCCCAGAAGCCGATTACGGCCATCTCCTCCACGCGGTAGTACAACCGCGTTCCTGCGGATTCCAACACTCTGCCGCCGGTTCCGACGAGTTCGATGTCCGGACGTTTTTTTTTCAGCTCCGCAACGACTTTCCCGCCGTGAAGATCGCCCGAAGCCTCTCCGGCGACGATGAGCAGTTTAGCCATAGACCCTTTTCATTTCGGTAGGGAACGTTTGATTCCTCTTTTGGCGATTTCCGAAAACATGGCAGGATGGGCGGCACACCGCGCCTCGATCATATCGAATCCAGCGGAATGCGGGTCCCTCCCCGCTCGATCGATCTTTGCGCGGCTTCGAGCATCCTGACGATGGCAAGGCCGAACTCTCCGTCGCTGATGGGCCTTTTTTTCTTCCTGCAGCATTCGACGAAGTGGCGGCACTCGGTATTCAACGCTTCGGTCCCCTCCAGTTTGGGAGCGAACATATCTCCGGTGCGATATTGAACGAGGGTATCGTAGATGGATTCCTTGTCGTCCGACCGGATGTGGACGCCGGAATCGTAGACCTTCACCTTTTCCGCATTTTCCATATCGTCGTACACGATCATTTTTTTGGAGCCGCCGATGAGAATCCTTCTCACTTTAATGGGGGAGAGCCAGTTGACGTGAAAATGGGCGAGAGTCGAGTCTTCGTAGTATACCGTCATGTAGGCCATGTTTTCCAAAGCGCTGTCCGTATGAGCAACGCCCTGGGCCCCGACGCCGACGGGCCGTTTGTCGATCACGTAGCTCATGATCGACAGATCGTGGGGGGCAAGGTCCCAGACGACGTTGATATCGCTTTGGAACAGTCCCAAGTTTACCCGGACGGAGTCGAAGTAGTAAATATCTCCGATTTGACCTTCGGTGATCATCTCTTTGATTTTCTTGACGGCACCGGTATACACGAAGGTGTGGTCGACCATTACGATGCGGTCGCGCTCTTTCGCCAAGGCGACGATAGCACGCGCGTCCCTGGCGTTGTCGGTCATCGGTTTTTCGATCAGAACATGTTTGTCGGCCTCCAACGCGGCTTTGGCTATGGAGAAATGGGTGTGTACGGGCGTTGCGATCGCCACGGCGTCCACCTGCGGATCGGCGAGGATCCGGCGGTATTCTTGAGTGATGATTTCGATATTGGGGAATTGGTTCTTCACCAAATCCAATCGTTTTTTCTCCAGATCGCACACATATTTTACCGTGGTGCCCTCCTGCCAGGAGAAGTTTCTAACCAGGTTGGGCCCCCAATATCCGTATCCGATGACGGCGACATTCATTTGATTTTCTTGTCGAATGATGTTTTGCGCTGGAGCCAAGCGTTCAGCGGCACACTCCCCTCTCCGAAGAGTCGGCAAAATCGATGAAGATTTTGATATGGGGGGAGTGCGGGAAATTTTCCCGGAGCTTTTGAATGGCATCTCTTTTGGTCAGACCGCTGCGGAAGAAAATGGAAAATGCCCTGTTGACGTCGTCGATCTCTTCCTGGGTGAATCCGTTTCGCTTGAGTCCCACATAGTTGACTCCCGACAGCCGTGCGCGATTGCCGGCAACCATTGCGAAGGGAGCCACATCCTGCGGAATCATACTTTGACCTCCGGTAATGGCGTAGTCTCCGATGCTGCAGAACTGATGAATTCCAGTGAGTCCTCCGATGACGGCATGGTCCCTGATCGTCACGTGACCGCCAAGCGTCGCCCCGTTGGACATGGTGATGTCGTCTCCGAGTATGCAGTCGTGAGCGATATGGCAGCATGCCATGATCCAGCCGCGATTTCCTATTTTGGTGGTTCCTCCGCCTACCTCCGTTCCCCTGTTGATCGTGACGTATTCCCTGATGGTATTGTCGTCGCCGATTTCAAGAGAGGATCTTTCGCCGCGATACTTTTTGTCCTGCGGTTCCAGTCCGATCGACGCAAAGGGAAAAATTCGACATTTTTTGCCGATTCTGGTCGGTCCCTCGATCACGACATGATGTCGAATCTCCGAATCGTCCAGAATCTCCACATCGGGACCGATTACGGCGTAGGCACCGATCTGCGCGGTGCCGTGAATCTTCGCTTTTGCATGGACAATGGCGGTTTGGTGAATCATGGTCGGCTACGGTACGGTCAGGGTGGCGAGCTTGAACTCGGCGTTTGCCACCAGGCGGTTGTCGACGAAGGCCTCCCCCTTCAGGAACCAAATATTCAATTTGCGCTTGACAAACGTCGACTTCAGGATCAACTGATCGCCCGGCACTACCGGCCTTTTGAACTTTACGTTATCGAATCCGGCAAAAAAGGCTATCTCCCTTTCGGCATCTTTATGGAGGGTGAAACCTGCTATTCCGCCGGTCTGAGCCAGTGCTTCGACGATCAGAACGCCAGGCATGACGGGGCTTTCCGGAAAATGGCCGTTAAAAAAACCTTCGTTGGCCGTGACATTCTTCAAAGCGGTGCACGTAACGCCCTCCTCCAATTCCAAAACGCGGTCTATCATCAGGAAGGGATATCGATGTTTCAATCGTTTTTTTATTTCGAGAATGTCCATGATCATGGCTAGTTTCCGGATGGAAGATTGTTGAATTCCGATATAACCTGGTTGGTGATATCGACGATCTGCAAGTTGTGGTAGAACATGCCCTTTACCAGAGAGTCGTCCAGAACCAAATCGTACTTCTCTCTTTTGGCGATCGCTTCGATAACGGGTTTGATGCGGCTGAAGAGGGTTTCGGCATATCGCTTCTCGTTTTCTCGAATGTCTTGGGCAGCTTTCGCCTCCTCCCGCTTTAGGGCCACATACATCTTCTGCAACTCTACCAATCTCTCCTGCTTCGCCTTCTCCGTAAGCATGACCGAATTCTTGAGCTCCTCCTGTTTCTTTTTCAGCTCCTCGACCTTGATTTTAAGGTAGCTGTCGGACTGTTTTTTTTGTGCCGACAGCAATTCCTGCGAATTTTTCCCCTCTTTCGAAAGGTTGATGACGCTGTTGATATTCAGCGATGCGATCTTGAGTTTGTCCTGGCTAAACGCAAACCCGGAAACGATAAGGCATAGAAATAGGGTACATATCTTTTTCATTGCGACGTAATGGAGGAGAATGGAAAGGGATTTGGATCGAAAGGAGTATTCAAGGAGCCTCCGAAAGGCGCCGAAGAATCCGCTTCGCCCATTTGGGAATTCTGTTTCGACTCGATGCCGGCACGCAGTTTCGTGAAGATGGCGATTCCAAATTGGCTACGGCACGGCAAAATATCGTTTTTTTCAAAGATTTCCCAACGAATGATCAAAAGCTGAAGGTGCGTTCGGTCGTGTCAAACGATCAACAGAAAATTCTGCCCTCTTTGTGCGGGATCGTCAATGCGGGATCGTCAAATCGGGTCGAAAGGCGGGCTTTTGTGTCGACGAAATCGGCTTTTTCCGTCTACATTGCCTCGGATATTTAATGGTAACGAAGCGGTAAAAGGTCGAAAATTGCGCGGATTGTCATTCCCGCAAAGGAGGGAATCTGTAGTCA
>CAZLTI010000034.1:0-19080 GCA_964562335.1 uncultured Pseudomonadota bacterium
ATAAAAGTCGAAGATGAACCAGCGCGACTTTGGTATATGGAAGAAGCCATCAAGGAAAACTGGTCCACTAGAGCACTGGAACGACAGATCAACAGTTTTTACTATCAACGACTTTTATCCATTCAGGAAAAAGAACCGGTTCGACAGGAAGCCAAAGAAAAAACCAGCGAGCTGAATGACCCTCGACTTAAAGTCGAGGGTCATTCAGTGTCAATAGAATATCCATTCCAATATATTAGTTGAATGCAAAGGTGCATAATTCCTAATTATTACTATGGACACTTCTACTGCCGATAGGAAAAGAAATGCAAATTCATTAAGACAAAATGGACAATTTGTCGAAGCAGTTAAACTGTATGAAGTTTTATGGGATGAAACCGGTGATGTATTGGATGGTTCTGGCCTTTTGCATTGCTATCGAAAACTAAAACATTTTGATAAAGCTTTACCGTTTGCTAAAACCCTCTCATTAAAGTTTGCTGATCATGAATGGTTGGACAGAGAAATATGTTGGACTTTGATTCAGGGAAGAATTCAAAAATTTGATGAAAAAACACCCCTAAATAGAGTTCATGACATTGCAAGGGTTATCTTCAATCATAGTCCAGATGAGCTGGTTCGCAAAATAACAGTTTTGAAAGTTCTTCGCTTAGCCAAAAAGGTAAAAAACTGGGAGTTAGTATCAGAATGGATAGACAAAATCGATGTTAATCAACTCAGTTCCGAACCAATTAATGCATCTGAAAGGAAAAGTAGCTGGAGTGAACAAGCGATTTGGTATAACAATAAGATCAATTCACTGATCTATCAAAGAAAATATGATGAAGTTGAGGGATGGGCTAAAACCGCAGGGGAAAAATTTCCTTACCAGAAACGATTTTTTGATCGTTTAATGGCTATGTCCCTGAAAGAAGCCGGTGATCTTTTAAGTGCTGAGAAAATTTACCATCAATTATATACGACTCAAAGAGCGGACTGGTGGATAATTGCTGAGTATGGCTCAGTCGTTAAAGCTCAAGGAAAGCCTAATCAAGCATTGCCAATATTATGTGAAGCTGCTAATTCATGCAAAAAACTTGAAACCATGGTCAACCTTGTTCTGGAAATAGCCGACCTATGCTTAGCAGAAAAAATGAACGTCGAAGCATACGCTCATCTTGCTTTGGTCAAATTTATCAAGGAAGAGAAGGAATGGAGGTTAACAGAAGATATTCAAGTCTTACTTCAAAAAACTGAGCAGGAAATCCCGGACAAATCTAGACTATACTCAAAAAATAAGGCAATAGAAAGATGTCACAAGTTCTGGAACAGGCATTTAACGAGCAAAACTTCTGACAAACGACAAATAAAGAAGAACCAAGTAGGGCTGTTGAGCTTTACTGCCAATAAACAGTTTAGCTTTATCAAAACACAAGAGAATATATCGGCAATCTGCTACCAGTCAGATTTACCGGAGGGTTTAAAGAACGGCACCTCAGTCTTGTTTGATGCCATACCTTCATTTGACAAGAAGAAAAACCGTCCATCATGGAAAGCAAAAAATGTCCGACCATATGATCAGCAATAACGTCATAATTACCAAACAACAGTCAAAACCGACAAATGAGTGACGATTATAAAAAAATGCTTCTCGACCGAACAAAACTGAAATCTTTGTGCGACCAGTTTTGTGCTGAGAAGGATTACAGTCTCGATTCATTCGATGAGCTTGCAGATAGAAATCGAATAGTATTTACCAGAAGTGATGGGGAAATTCCTGCAACTGTTGATTTATTATTGAATAATGATGGATCTACAACAGCACATTACAAGATGGGGAAAAACCAAGAAGTTGGCTTGGAACTTGCTGTCTTTCTAAAAGGCTCGATTGATGCACACGAACCGGATGTTGTTAACCTTCTCCTTAAAAATTTTACAAAGGAAAAATTCGATTCATTGACCGAGTTTCTACAAAACTCAGAGGATGAGCAGAAAAACAAAGAATTTGAGGTTACAAACGTATCAAATGTTTCCTACTGCACGAAACTGAAAGTTAGGAGCAATAATCATAGTGATACATTGAGTATTACCCATTATCATACGAAAAATAAATTACAGCTTCAGGGTAAACCCCTATATACATATCGGCAAACTGCCTATATTTTAGCTGAAGATTTAGATTTTAATGGCTTGTGCTCTGTAGTATATAAACAGGATATGAGTGAGGAATCCATTAAGATCAACTACAATGACATTGAGACTGAACTAAATGAGCATATTCCCGACGCTTATCACCAACTTGATGAGAAGCTCATTAACATGCTAAAATCTTGCTATGCGTTGAGGAGCCTTAATATTGACCTTCCTGACTATGGATTGATGGTCTTTCCTGCTTTAAGAGTCTTGGAAGCAACTATTAGAAAATTATTTACTAATTTTAGGATTACTGCCGGGCACAAAATTGGCAGTCATTTTAAACGTAATTCTAATTCGACTTTCAGTGTTAAGCCAAAAACAAAGAGTTCGATTACTTGTTCAAAGACAATTACGGCACTTGAAAATTGTTATACATTTTACCATAAACAGAGACACCAGTTATTTCATACCTCGGATTTTCCTGATGCCAGCTACGTTATTGAGGATAAAACACGAGCGTTGAATTTGATTGAAGGAACATTGAAGTTGATTAATAGAACTTACAAAAATGTCTCTTTTAGTTGATAGAAGGATATATATGGATACCTTTAAAATCATCGGCAAGAAAAAAGAATACGCCTTAGTGATTGGAACTTCATATGAGAGTCCTTTGTCTGCATTGCCAAGAATTGAGGAAGAGCTACGATCAATGAACTACAATGGAAATGTAGTATTTGATCTGTTGCTGTCAAATGGAAAGGCAAGTAATAGGTTCGTACGTTTGAATTTTAACAGAAACAGCTTTGACCACAATTCCTTCCAAGTTGTTTACAAAGTTGGGAATGACCTCCAAGAAATAAGTAGAAGTTTCTTCAGAAAAAATAAGGAGCTACTAAACCGTGGTGTTTTGACGGATCAGGAGAGGTTCTCAATACTTGCACCATAATCAAATCATGTCGAATTGATCTCCCTAGAGTGTTCAAGCCTTCAGACCTGAAGATAAAACCAACTCCATTTTATAGCCCAAGCTTTGTGACCGACGACTATCTTCTTTCGGCACAAATGACAAAGCTGGGTTATGTTGGAATGAGCCGGATTTCATCTTCGACATCAATCCTAGTGGATATTGATCTAGAACTCCCCTTTCCCCCCCTTATGCCCTCTTCCTTTTGGCATTGTACTGGCAATCAAATCTATCATGTTGCAGGTACGATTCTGATGAAGAACTGAATATTATTCGGGAATCCAAAGGCAAGAGAAGGGGACAAATGGCTGTAATGTGTGAGTGTTCTAGCTGTCGTTATCGCAATAGCACTAAAAATAAAAAATGTAATCGGTGTGGAGTTTCAATAAAGAAGGCATCTAATAAGGCTTGCTGGATCAATTATCAAGATCCGACCGGAAAGTTCCGATTTGAGAGAAGATGGCTGTATTCAAGCGATACAACCTGATTTCCAATACGGAATTAGAGAATACGAAGTCGCCGGATGAAACGGATGAAACTACGGCCGATTCCGACCTATGAGTTCATCGCAAGGGATAATCGAGGTGTGCTATGCTACGTAGACGCCTGAGATGACTTGGCATCCCCAAGGGGATTCGAACCCCTGTCGCCGCCGTGAAAGGGCGGTGTCCTAGGCCGACTAGACGATGGGGACGCCTTCGTGATGGTGAGCCGGGCGGGGGTCGAACCCACGACCACCTGATTAAAAGTCAGGTGCTCTACCAACTGAGCTACCGGCCCTTGAGCAACTGTCAACATCGGGGAAGCTAATCGGATAAACAAGAGCTGTCAACAAAAAATATTCCGCCTGTATGCCATCCGCAGCCCCGTCGGAGGCGGGCCGGACGAAACGCCTCAATCCCTCGCTGTCGAAGACTCCGCACAGTTTCCGCGAAGGCGGAAAGCGTTTGACTTTATGTACGGTTCCTTCTACCTTTTTTGGAGGTTTTCCAACGCTTCCGGAACAAGCGGGAGAGGATTCCCGAATGCCAATCCATTGGAGAAAAATTATGAGAAAGCTGCTCAAAATGTCCGTTCTTTCTGCTCTTGTTGCCTTGTGGTGCATTCCTTCCGCTTTTGCGCAGGATGTTTCCGTTATCGGCAGGTGGAAAACCATCGATGACGAAACCAACAAGCCTATGTCCATTGTGGAGATTTTTGAGAAGGAGGGGAAATACTTCGGCAGGATCGAAGAGCTGCTCGACGAATCGGACAAGAACCCCAATCCCGTCTGCGACAAATGCAAAGACGACGATCCCAGAAAAGATCAACCGATCAAAGGAATGGTAATCATTCGAGATTTGGTGAAGGAGGGAAACGAATATGTCGACGGTACGATATTGGATCCCACCGGCGGAAAAACGTACAAATGCAAGCTGTGGCTTGAAGAGGGCAATCTGAAGGTCAGGGGCTATATCGGCTTTTTATACAGGACTCAGACTTGGCTTAGAGACGAATAGACCGGCCTCCTGTTTTTCTACTCGAACCGTCTGCCAGCCGCAACGGGATTCATCTCCGTCGGTTGCGCATGCGCACGATCTGCTATCGCAGCTGCGACAGATAGTCGGCGATGGCCTCGATCTGTTCGGCGCTCACGGTCTGCACCGTCGGGAATGTACGCATGATAATGGTAAAGCCGTTTTTTCGCGCCTGGCTTCTTATATCGCCGAACTGCCGGAGGATATAGGCTCTATCGTGGCCGGCCAGGTTCGGATAGTCGTCGTAAAGCGATATGCCGGCAACGCCATGGCAGGTGTGGCATAGCTTTTTTTGGAAGATCTCCTTGCCCTCCTCCGTCTCCGCAAAGAGGGGAACCGAGAACCCGCCGGACGCAATATGGATACAAAACAGAAAAAGGAACGTTTTTACCGCACCCGCCGGACGCCTCCCGCGACATAGCGACCTCATTAGAGCTCTCCGATTCGAATGCGACCCGTCAGCACCCTGTTTTCCAGCACCGCATTTTCGGGAATATGCAGCTCCTCCCCGTCGCAAACCAAAATGACGTTGCCTTTGAGCGTCGTATGCCTTTCAAAAAAAACGTTGCCGACGACCGTCAGAAGATCGAGTTCCAGTATGTCGGGTATCGTGCGAAACCGCTTTTGGTACTCTTCGACCGTCTCGAAACATCTCCCCAGCCGAATCAGCGGAAGCCCATCGAACTGTCTTTCCGGGTTCTTTTCCAAAATTCCGTTTCTTTCGATAAAAAGATTGGATTGAACCAACAGCAGATCGTTGGTCTTCTTGACCGGAAGAAAGCGAATTCTGGGGACCTTGACGGCCAAACTGTCGTCGAAGGAGTTAATGCCGGAGCCGATAGCCGTCTCCAGTTGGATCACGGGGATTTGGTCTACGGTTTTTTTGTTGACGATCAGGTCCAGGCGCAGGGTGCCGTCCCGCAGTTTCTTTTCGAGTTCGACCAGATCCAGCCAAACGTTGTTGGTGTTGAAAATTTTGAATTTTTTGACGCTTTTGAACTCCTCCTGGTACTCTTCGGGAACCTGCACGATTTCCAGCAGCCTCAACGAGCTGTCCTTTGTCCTGACGAGAGTTCCGCCCTTGACGTCCGCCCTGGTTTTGTCGGTAACCTCCATGACGAAGGGGGCGCCGGACGATGCAAGCAGGTGCAGAATCCTCAGATCGACGGAGGCGCCCAAATTGTCCGCATTGGCGATGAACAGATAGCGCTTGCCCTGCCGAACGAGCCGATCGAGAATTCCGGACTGCACGATGCTGGAGAAAAGGTCTCCGTGTCCGGGCGGATAGCTGGTTTCGATTTTATCGGAAACTGTGGAGACGGGAAGGAGCGAATCTCTTCGCAATCTTGGGAATTTGTTCTGCCGAAAGGTGTGGATATCGAGATCTTCGCTATACTTGCGAACGACTCTTTTGGTGTCCCGATCCGTATTGAAACTGTTCATCAGTATCAGCGGAACCTTGACGTCAAACTCCTCGTTCAAGGCCTGAATCTGGGCGACGATCAAATCCAGAAAGCTTTTCCCGTCCTTCACTTCGATGGTGGATTTGGGACCGACGCATCCCATGGAGGTTCCCAGCCCGCCGTTCAGTTTGCAGACGGCGAGTTTTTCCAGCAGCTCTTTCGATCCGGCGTAGTCGGGCACTTCAAGCCGGTCGTAGTCGACTATCGACCCCTTGGGAGGGGAGGATATTTCGGCCCAGTCGATCGTATGTTCCTTTCGGAAAAAAAAGCGGTCGTAGAGGTTCTTGAATAAAGCGATCTCATGCTCCGAGCACTTTCGGGAGATCATGATCTCTTCTATCGGCTTAAAACCATACATCGGCTGATCCTTTGACGTAGCCCGTCGGCCGCCTCCACCCGTTCCGAGAGGAGCGGGCCGACATCATATTCCCTGGGCAATTTTGTAGTACTTGGTGGATTTCTCCTTTTCTCCCTTCTTGAAGTACATGACTCCCAATTGATGCGCGATTTCCCGCAAATCCTTCTTTTCGTTTCTCTTTTTCAAGAATCGATAGAGATGCTCCAAATGGCTAATGGTACTTTTTACGTCTCCGATGCCCGCAAAGTGTTTCCACAGCTGTTTGTGATATTTTATGGACGCTTCGTCGTCTCCGATCTTTCCGTAGTATTTCGCCGCGTTCCGCACGCACTCGATTTTCTCTTCCGTCTTTCCCTGACGCTCTTTGATCTCCGCCAGAATATCGTAAGTTTTTGCCATAATGCCGTAGGTTTTTGCCATTAGGCTGTCGCTCAGGTTCAGATTCCGCAGTTCGGGCACTTTTGCCAGAGCCGAGGCGGCTTCGTCGTAGTCCTTGCTGCGAAACAGCAGATGTCCGTCGATCAGCCACAGTTTCGCAATGCTTTCCGCACCTAGCAGATTGAAGTCGAACCGGGCGTTGTCCAGCAGGGAGCCGAGCTGTTCGAAATCCTCCATATCCAGCAGCAGCAGCGCTATGGTCGTCAGGTTTTGGGTCCGCGAGGAGAAGTTTTTGATGTCGTTGTTCAATTGAATGGCGGAGGCGACAAGTCCGATCGCCTTCTGTTTCTGGTCGGTCTCCGTATAGAGCCTTGCCAACTTGACCTGAATTTTGGCTACCAGGGGCCAATTGCGTTTTTTCTCCTCCGCATTGAGCCGCCAAAGATACAGGTTGATTGTATCTTCTGCAGACAGCAGGTACCCGACGGTTTCGATCGCCGTCAAAACCGTTTTTTGAACCAGCATTTCTTTTCGCGATAGGTGTGCCAGTTCAAGGCCTATGCGGACGATTTGCAGAAAAAGGCCGTTCCTCCCGGCATGGGAACCCGCAAACTTGCGGGAAATTTGGATGCTCCGCCGTAGTGCGTTTTCTGTCGCTCCCAGTGCCGCCAGTTCCGTCAGACAAAACTGAAACCCCATCATCTTTTCGACGACAGGCAACCGCCTGTCGGACGACCGTTCCCTGTTTAGCGCCGCAATTTGCTTCCCCAACACCTCGTCGACAAATTCGATCAGCCGAGGGGAAGAGAACATCTCCTGCCGGGCCAATTGGGATCGTATATGAAACGGCACCCAGAAGTGCGTTTCGTCAAAATTGCAATCAATCAAATTGAGTCGAATCAGATGTTCCAGGTCGTTTTCGATCCTTCGCACGGAAAGCAGCGACATAAGATATCTTTTCGAGGTCTTGACGCGCAGAAGATAGAGATAGAAGAGGATCCGCACTTTTTGACTCGCCAAAGAGGGAAGGATCCTTTCGAATATCTCTTTCCAATGCAAATCCGCGTTTTGTTCGTCGCCCACCGCTTCGATCAGTTGCGGGTCGCCGAAGTGCTTTACCATGGCCAACAGCGAGCCGTTCATCATCCGGCGGGGAGCGTTCTTTCTCAGGAGGCGATCTATCCACTGTTCGGGAAGGCTGTCCTCGAATCTGTCGTCGATTTCCCGCAGCGTCTCTTCATTGGTGGGAAGGGAAAGAAACGGCAGCCTGGTGAAATTCGCATGATCGGCGACCGTCACAATCGTCCATCCCGCCTCCAGTTTCGTTCTCAGCCATCGATCGAAAATCGCGTCGGCCCTATCGGGAGGATAGAGGACTATCAGCAGTTTGCGGGCCGGCCTCTCCCGGGATTCCGGTTTTCCGGCCTCCATTAGGCACTCGTCAAAATAGCGATGGATGGCCTCTTCCCGAAAAATCAGGGGAAAGCGCTCCACAGTGGGTTTGGGAACGCCGTTCGATTCGCATCCATGAAATCCCCAGTGCATGTAGTACAGGCAATACAGGGTAACGGCTCGCTCCCCGCAAAGTCTTCTTGCCGCTTCGTAGAAGTACTGCTCGGCCGAACTGCCCTCGGAGGAGATCAGTCCGATAAATTGCCCCTCTTTTGAAGAGCTGACGCTTCGAACGAGTCTCAAGAGTGTATCCCGCCTGCCGGAAAAGCGCCGCCGCACCGTGAGGAAGTGCCGGCCGGTCGGCGGGACGGATTTTTCCTCCTCTCGTTGGGCCACAATGGAAAAGGGAGCCAGCGGCAGAGCATCCCGCTTCGTCAGAAGCGCCTTGTTGACATGCAGCCGTATCCAGGACCAGTCCCAGCTTAGCGGAATTTCCGTGCGCATGCCGTTCAGTGCCAACCGGTGCGCCCTCAGGATGCTTTCGCAGCGCGTAAGGCTCAAAACGAAGTTTTGGAAGTACTTGCGGAACCGTCGAAAGTCGACGCGCCCGTGAAGGGCCAAAACATAGGGAATCCCGATATCGAAGTATCGGCAAAGAGGATCGTAGGCGGAGCGCCCAGGATTCTCAAGCAGTTCGGATGTCGCAATGCAGAGGATACGGAGGCCGTTTCGTATGCTTTCAAGCAGTTTGGACTGGAAATTGCGGTCGAACCAGCCAAGTCTTGCGTTGATCTGTTTTCGATCGCTCAGCAGCCATCCCTGCGAAAGATCGTAGCCGGAGAAGAGAAACAGATCGGGCGCCTTTTCGAGTTCTTCGAATATCACCTTCCGGGATGCGTTCCCGCATACGTCCGATACGATGTAGGAGAGTTTCGAGAACGTTCCGCGTGTCAGGTTTTCGACCGGCAGGATAAAGCGGCTGCCGATACCGCACTCTTCCGCCCTGCCCGAATCGTTGCCCGTCGGCAGGGGACTGTAGGAGTTGAGCGACAGATGGATTCGGCTCTGTTCCTTTTTGCCGTTCCCGACAAAATCGGGAAATCCGGAGCGGTTGATTCTCACCACCCCCTGGGTCAACGTCAAAAACGCCGTGCCGTCGAACAGCAGCTCCCACGGAATGGCGGCAGCTTCGGCATCCATGCCGAAAACGAAGATTCCCCCCTCCTGGCGCGCCTTCTCTCGGAACGACTTGGGAACGACGGACCGGAAAAGAGCGAATCCGTAGCGCTGAAGGCGGCCGACGACCTCCCGTCTCTCCTCCCTTTTCAATTCGCCCTGCATGGAGGCGGAACCGCGCAGCAGCTCGTAGACATCCAGCGCCGGTTTGGCAATCTCCGCAGGCGGAGGGAGAAAAGGAAATTCCAGCCCGTACTTTTCGATTAGAACGCTGTTCGCCGAAACGTAGATGTGTAGGGACATACAAATTCTTCTTATGCTTCTTGCCTTCGGGGCGTTCCGTCGCGTTCGATGCGCAGAATTCTATGATTCTCCACTCTTCGCGTAATGTGCAGACCGTCGAAGTACTCCAGCAAACCGACGGCATGCTTCCTGGAAAAGCCCAGCAACTCCTTAAACTCAAGAACCGTGATTGTATCCTGTTTGGAAAAATAATCCAGCAGTATCTCTTTTATCTTTTCGACGGTTTCGGGAAGATACCACAAATCCTCTTTTGCCTTGACTATCCATTTTTCCGACGAACCGATTTTTAGCAGTCTCTCCAGGCTCTTCCTTTCCGCACCGAGCGCTTCGCACATGTTGACGAAGCCGGGAGGAGAAAACCGCTCCTTGCGCAAAAGAGCAAGGACTCTCTCCTTCAGCCTTTTCTGCTGCCTGTCCAGCCCGCCCTGAAATCCGGGCAGGTGAAAAAGGCCATCCCGTTTTTCCAGAGTGCCCTGCTTTACGGTCCAAGTCAGCAGTGCGGAGATCTCCTGAAGGCTGTACATCCGTTTCATCTTCCCCAAAAAATCCGTTCCCGGAGCGCCCGCCTTTTCCGGATATTTCCGATGAAACAGGGCCAGCACCCGCGAAAAGAACTGGGATATTCTGCGGCAGTGGCTTTTATGCAGATACTTCCTCCTATCCGTATCGATGCAGACGATCTCTCCCGTACTCGAAAGCTTCTGCAGGGAACGCTGAATGGTTTTCAAACTGCAGATTACCAGCGGCGGAAGCCGATCGACCGTCATTCCGGTCACTCCGGACAGGAATATCGTCTCGAGAATGCGGATCTCGTCGCGTCCGGAAGAGAGGCCCGATAGGGAATCGATCAGGCGTTCCCTGTTTCGGCGGCTCCGATTTCCCAAAGGCGCGATGATGCGTCCTCCGGCTATCGTTTCCATGGGAGAGAGGTTTCTGACGATAAACCGGTCGTTGTAGTGGCAGCAGATGGGCTTTTCCAGCCGCACCTGCACAAATTGAGCGTCCGAGCTGCCGGCGTCGAAACCGGCAAAGGTAAAAACGCGGCCGGTAACCTCTTGTGCGTTGCTGAAAAATCGAATTTTGAAACGGTTTTTCAAAACGCCGACCCTGTCCGGCAGGACGTTCAATTCCACGTCGACGACTCTCGTCGTAACCAAGCGGCCCGGAGTCGCGATCTGATCGCCCCGCGAAATTTCGTTTTTATGCAGTCCGGAAATGTTGATGGCCGACCTCTGTCCGACTCCGATCGATTCCACCTCCTTCCCGTGGGTTTGGAATCCCCTGACCTTCACCGTTTTGTTTCCGGGATAGAGAGCCAGTCCGTCCTTCGGACCGGCGCTTCCCGACACCACCGTGCCGGTAACGATCGTGCCGAAACCCTTTAGCGTGAACCTGCGGTCGACCGGCAGCCTAAAATATCCGCCGTCGTTTCCGACCTCCAGATCTTCCACCTGTCTGGCGATCTCCTCCTTCAGCTCCTCTATCCCCGTACCGTCGATGGCGGAGGTTTTTCGAATCGGGCCGTTGCGAAGAAAGGTCGGTTCGATCAGCTCCCGAACCTCCTCCTCCACCAGTTCGACCATCTCTTCGTCCGCCAGGTCGCAGCGCGTGAGTACGGTAATGCCGCGCTCGATCCCCAAAAGATGGCAGATATGCAGGTGCTCCCTCGTCTGCGGCATGACGCCTCCGTCGGCAGCGACGGCCAGAATCAGCAGTTGAATGCCTCCCGCCCCGGCCAGCATGTTGTGGACGAACCGTTCGTGGCCGGGAACGTCGACGAAGGAGACTTCGATTTCATCGTTCCAAACGTAGTGCGCGAAACCCAGGTCGATCGTTATTCCTCGGCTTTTTTCCTCCTCGAACCGATCCGGATCCGTACCGGTAAGCGCCTTGACGAGCGCGGACTTGCCGTGATCGATATGACCGCTCGTACCGACTAAAACATGCTTCAAGGCAAAACCCGGGAAGAGGTATTATCGGTTTGCCGTATTCCGTCAGAAATTGAACGACAGGCCGAACTGGAATTGGTCGGTTGCTCTCTGATAGCTGACTGTCGCCACGAACCCTTCGGAATTGTAGGCTTGAACTCCGGTAGCAAAGTCGTTTGGAACCTGCGGCTTCTTGTAGTGGTAGAGTATCCCTTCGGCGAACAGTTTGATATTCGAGGTGACGAGAAACTTGGTTCCCAGACTGAAAGATTGGTTGTCCAGATAGAAACTGTAGAAAGCTCCGACCGATTCCGCCTTTCCGGAGACGGAGGCGAACAGGGTGGCCTTGTTGTAGGTATCGTTTTTGTCGTCCAGATCCTCGTCCTCCGACAGGAAGTCCGTATTGTCGTCGTCCCAGTAGACCCGCCCCTTCAAACCGAGCAGGACCGCCACCGGCAGATCGCCCTCCTCCAGCATCTGGTATCGTATCGAAATGTAGCTGGAGTGAACCCCGTTGCTTTTGTCGGTGTTTGCTTTGTCCGATCTGGCATGCTTCTTCTCCTGAATGGTATTCGCCTGAACGCCGAACTGAAGCTTTTTCATCAGACGGATGTCGTAGCGTACCCTGACCACCTCAAGATCGACTTCCGCCAGATTTCCGACCCACGTCAGGAACTCAAGGTAGTTGATCTCCGGATTGATGTACGCGGTGGGAGAAAAAAACAGCCACGATTCGTTGTGCGCATCGTCGAAGACGGGGGGAGTGTATCCTTCGACGAAACGGCCGAAACCCGACTCCTCCTGCGGAGCCGTAGGGGGTGCGCTCTCCACCGTTTCGGACTCGGAGGATTCGTGCGGGATGTCCATAACGACCTGGGAAAGGGTATCGTTGTCCGGGTTGATCAGTTTCAAATCCGCCAGCAGGCTCGCATTCAGGCTGCTCAAATCGACCAGCAGAATCAGTGTGCAGTCCGCCCGTTCGGCAAAGCTCGACCGCACGAAGGAGTCTTCCGTCAGCTGACGAAAGGCGATCTGGTTGGTCTCCACAATCTCCTGAACGACAAAGGGATCCACAACCACAAAGGATTTCAGCAGTTCGTCGGATAGCTCCCTTTTGAACTTCACCAGGTCGATCTGATGCTTGATCCGATCCCGATCGGCGACGTTGTAGACGATGGCGATTCTATGGTTCGCCTTCGGGCCGGAGACCTTTGCCAAATCCTTTTGAAACGACCGCCGCACATCGGAGAAATCCGTGGCGAAACCGGCCTGCGGCAGGACCGCAAACAGCGCGAGAAAAAAGACGATGCCGAGTCGGATGGATCCGCTCCTACTGTTTCGTATCATGATGGAATTCTCTAATTAGAGTGGTTCGTCCTGTCGGTGACTGCCGTATCTCTCCTGATGGACGGGAAGAATGCGATAACGAACATCGAGCGCTTTGGCGGATTGGGTCAAAGAGTCCACCGAGATGAAGTCGACGCCGGTTGCGGCGACTTCCGCAACGTTTTCGATCGTCACCCCGCCCGCAGCATCCAATTTCTTCCTGCCGTTGACACGTCTCACCACCTGCTTCAGTTGCTCGATATTCATGTTTTTCAGTCGCAGCACTTCCGCTTTCGAGAGCAGGGCGTCGCTCAACTGGTCGACGGAGTTAATTTCCACTTCGATATTCACCGTATGGGAGATCAGGTCCTTTATCTCGCTTACGGCCATTTTGATGGATTTTCCCTCTTCGTAGACCTTTGCAAGATGGTCGCTTTTCATCAGTACCGCATCCGACAGGCAGAACCGGTGGTTGTATCCGCCTCCGACCCGAACCGCGTATTTTTCGAGATAGCGCAGTCCCGGCGTTGTCCTCCTCGTATCGACAATCCGCACGATGTCGGACTGCGAACGTGCCGACTCGACGAATTGCCTGGTGAGAGATGCGATCCCGCTGAGTCTCTGCAAAAAATTCAGCGCGGTCCGTTCGGCTTTGAGGAGATTCCGAGTGCGTCCTCTGGCTTTGGCAACAACGTCGTCGACCCGAACGGTATCGCCATCCTGCACCGTAGGAGTCCAAACGGCCCTGTCGTCCAGCATTTTGAACACTTTGCCCGCTACGGGCAGACCGGCGATCACTCCATCCTCGTAAACGGTCAGGACCAGCTCGCTTTCCGAACGGGGATCGATCAAATTGTCGGAGGTGACATCGCCCCAGGGAAGGTCCTCTTCTATGGCCGAGCGGAGCAGTCTGTCTACAATGTTGGATTCCATTTCCAGCTTTTCGATGGCTGTCCGTTGCAGTTCCGGCAGGCAGGCCGCCTATCCCGTTTCGGACCAAGCGGATCGGGAACCGTCGGGTACCGCGTTTCAAAACCGAATCGGCACGAGTCTAACGAGTACCTCGAAGGCTTGCAACTCAAAACTGCGCAACCGGATAGGTGCCGAACCCTTGTCGAAGGCGGCCTCCGCCCACCCTATCCTCTTTTTCCGGTCCGAGCGGGTTTCCCCCTTTTTGGCAAGGGAGTGCGATCGGGTTCGACGATCAGAACAAACTCCCTTTTTTTCGGACGTTTCCCAATCCGCTCCAGGATTTCGGAGGGACTTCCGCGCCGAATTTCCTCGTCCCTTTTGGTAAGCGAAAGTAGGAGAATCAGGGATCGCCTGTCCGCCATCTCGATTTTCAAATCCTCCAGCAAAGCGACAAGCCGATAGGGCGTATCGTAGATCACCACCGCGCAGGCGAAGCGCAAAAGACGCCGAATCTCCCTTCTGCGCTCCTGCGATCCGCGCGGCAAAAATCCGGCGTAGTAGAACTGCTCCAGGGAGACCCCGGCAACGGAAAGCGCCGACATCAGCGAGGAGGCTCCGGGAACCGGCCTGACCGGAATTCCGGCGGCATGGCATCGATCTACCAACCGGACGCCCGGGTCGGCAAACAGGGGCGTCCCGCAGTCGGAAAAGAGAGCCCCTCTTTCCCCCTTTTCCAGCCTTCGCACGATTTCATCGGTTTCGCCGGCTTCGGTATGCTCGTTGATGTTTACCAGCTCTTTTTGAATATCGAGCCTTCTCAATAACTTACGCCCCTCCCTAAGCTCTTCGCAGATCAGAAAATCGACCTCCTTCAGCGTTTCGATGGCACGCAGCGTAATGTCCTTCGGATGGCCGATCGGCACGGAAACGACGGATAGAGACATATTGCCTCCCTTACCTCCGCGAAGAGGGAAAGAGGAAAAAAAACGAACGGGGCGAAAACCCGGTTTTCGGAGCGAACCTGATTGATTCTTGCCTATCGCCGAACGATAGGGTATATTTCCCGCATATTTCGGCTAGAGACTCTCCGAGTATTTAGGGATACATCTCGCATTTTTCCATCTTTTTGGAAGCGGACGATTTAGATAGTCCGCAAATCTGTCACGATGTCGGCAGTCCGACAATCGTAAAAGCGCAGTTTCATCTTGCCGCCCTTCAAACGCAAACGAACAGCCTACGGCATGAGACTCTATCGAAAATTCCCAAGTGGCATGCGGATCGTTGCTATGATCGCTCTGCCGCTCCTATTGTCGTTCGGCGGGACGTACCGAGACGCGGAGGCGTACGAAAGTATCGACACGATAGAACTGTCGCGAAAGATCGCCGACTCCCTCAAGGAGCTGCTCTCCGCGAAGCGCATCTACAAGGAGAAATACAGCACCGTCGCCTTTTCCCGCATCCAGGGAAATCTGAACCAGGAGACCGTTAACGAACTGATCGACTTCACGAATGTCGCCATCGTCAAGGGGAGGGGATTCAAGGTAATCGACCGCTCCAAAATCCAACTGATTCTCAACGAACAGAAGTTCAACCTGACGGGAATGGTTTCGACCGATACCTACAAAGAGTTGGGCAAGCTGCTGGGTGTGGACATGTTTCTCTACGGTCGGGCCTATCGGGATACGATCGTCCTGAAGGCGATCGACGTGGAAAGCTCGGCCATCGTCTGGAGCAGCGCATTTTCGATCGGAAGCCGGATTTCCGCACAGACGCAGGCAGGAAAGGATCTGTCGGAAAAGACCATCAATTCCCTGCGGAAGGATTTCCCCCGATTGAAAGCCAATAAAATCAATCAGATCAGTTTTTGGAATATCCAAAGTCCCTTCGATTCCGACCTTATGATCGATTTGATGTCGGTCGTCATCACGGACGACGGAAACCTACAGGTCGTGGATCGGGAAAACCTCGCGTTGATACTGGAAGAGCAGAAGCTCAACATGCAGAATTTCATCGACGAGCAAAAGGCCAAGCGCATGGGCGAGCTTTATGGAATCGATGCGTTCATATACGGCAAGATAGCCAAAAAGCAGGGAGCCTACTTCGCCTCTTTGAAGTTGCTGAACATCTACAACGGCGTAATCGAATGGGCGGATTTGATCCGCTTCGGCGGCACCTCGACGCGCAAGCCGGCCTCGACCGGCAGGGCAAAAAAAGAGAGTCGGGAGGAGATGGTTTCGATTCCGGCAGGCCCCTTCGTTATGGGCCGCAACGAGAAGAATACGCTATTCTATCCGGAGACGAGACGCAATCTGCCCTCCTTCCGCATCGACCGCACGGAGGTTTCCAACATCCAGTACAAACAATTTGTCGACACCATGAAACGCAAACCGCCGCCCTCCTGGCCAAACGGCCAAATTCCGCGCGGCCAAGAGAACAAACCCGTCGTCAAGGTAACTTGGGAGGACGCCAGGCAGTACTGTCTGACCAAGAAAAAAAGGCTGCCCACCGAACCCGAATGGGAAAAGGCCTTTCGGGGAAAGAACGGAAACCGATATCCCTGGAGTGGAGAGAAGTTCCACAAAAGCTATGCGCGGACGCTTGAATCGGGAAGCCTCTTTCCGCTGGATGTCGATACGGCCAACGACGATATCTCCGTATACGGCGTGATGCACATGGCGGGCAACGTGCGGGAATGGGTGAGCGGCACGACCAAGGATCCCCGGCTGCTTCCCTACCGCGGCAACCGGTACAGAACCTCCAAATTCGGTCTGAAGCCTATCCGCGGAGGTTCGTTTGGCTATCCCAAGTCCTATGCCTTCGGATGGTTCCGGGACGGCAGCAAAACCACCTACGCCTGGCCCGACGTCGGATTCAGGTGCGCGAAATAGCCCGCACAATTTCGATAAAATCCAGCCTGCTCTTTCCCAAGCGTCTCTGTCGGAAAAGTTTCCACCGACTCGGCAGAGCGATGTCGTGGTCTCTTTCCGTCTCGATGACCAGTAGGCTGCCCTCCAAATTTTGGGACTGCCTCTCCGCTGCATCCACTACTCTTGCGGCCAAGTCGGATCGGTAGGGAGGATCGATCAAAAACAGCCCCCGCGATCCCCGCCAGTTTCGGCTCCGCATCCATTGAACGGCATCTTCGTTGAAGGTCTGGAAGGCGTGCGGGATCGACAATTGCGCGATGCTCTTGCGCAGAAGGGAGACCGCTCTGCCGCTGCTATCGACAAAAACGACACGCTCGACGCCCCTGCTATACGCTTCGAACCCCATTGCGCCGCTTCCCGCAAAAAGGTCGTAGGCTGCGAACTCGGACAGCGCATATCGGCTGCTTAATGTATCGAAGATGGCGTCTCGCGTCTTGGAAAGCGTAGGACGGATATCGAGGCCCTTTAAGGTCGGGATTCGCCGCCCTTTGAGTCTGCCGCTGGAAATTCTGATCATAAAACGAAGTGCTGCAGATATTCGATGGAAGCGCCTACGGCTTTTATCGCCTCCTGCTCCGGGATGACCACCTGGCGAAATCTCTCTCCCTTCGCGACCGTGCGGGGTTTCACTCTGCGTATCAGTTCCGATGCGTCGGGCGCATCGAAGACGACTACGCGGTAGACACTTTCCAGACTTGCCAGCAGTCTGGCCCGATCCCTTTCGTTCAAGAGCGGTTTGCTGCCCTTTTGGTTCATGACGGAGCGGTCGCTGTTGATGGCGACAACCAGCTTTCCGGGAATCTTTGCGGCTTCGATCAGAAACCGCATATGGCCTGCCGAAAGCCGATCGAAATATCCGTTGGTGAAAACGATAGGCGAGTCTTCATCCTTTTCGATCTCCTCCACAAGAAAATCCAGCGTCACGATTTTCCCTCTCAAGTCGTCGGTAGTCAGATGCGCGACAATCTTCGGCCAGGGAATGGCCACTACGCCCCTGTAGGACAGCTCCAGCTTCGCCGCAACGTTGGCAATCCGAACGCTCCTTTCGGGATCGACCCCGTTGGCGAGCAGTACGGCCATAGTGCCGACAACGGCATCTCCCGCTCCGGTCACGTCGAATACCTCCTGCGCGTCCGTCTCAACGAACTGATACTCTTCGGGGCCGCGATAGAGCAAAATGCCGTCCCTATCCAGGCTCAGGGCGATAAACTGGGAGCGGCACATCTCCTGCAGCACTCCAGCGGCTTTCAAAATGGATTGTTTGTCGGTCAACCGCATGCCAGCGGTCTGCTCGGCTTCGTGACGATTGGGCTTGATGGTAGTGACGCCCCGATACCGGGTGTAGTCCGCACCACTGCCCGGATCGCAAATCAGCGGAATTTTCAGGGCGTTGGCCTCTGCGATGATCGACCGCAGCAATTCGCGGTTGAAGAGGCCTTTGGCATAATCCGAAATGACGACGGCGTCCATACCGGGAAGCAGTCGGTCTATCTTGCGGCGCAGTTCCGGTAGAAAGCCGTCGGGATCGATATCGGAGTTTTCGTAGTCGATACGAATCAACTGCTGCTGCTCCGTCAAAACCCGCTTCTTGACGATCGTGCGAAAGGAGTCGCGCAATACCATTCCCTCCGACGAAATTTTCAGCTTTTTCAGGATGCCGATCAGTCTGCTACCGGAACTGCCTGTGCCGACGACGCCCACCGGATAGGCCCGGCAGTCCAACGCGTCGATATTGGCTGCCACATTGGCGGCTCCGCCCAAGCGAAACTCCTCCTTACGAACCGTCAGAATCGGGATGGGAGCCTCCGGCGAAATGCGGCCGACCTCCCCCCACGTATACTGGTCCAGCATCATGTCCCCGACGATCATGATCTTTCGCGGCTTGAGCGCGCGAATCGTTCCGATCAGACGGTTTTTTATCGATTGGTTCATATTGGCTAGAGGCTCGGAAAAGTCGAATCGAATGCTATCGACCGCATATTCGACTGTCCCATACGACTGGAGGTGCGGGTGTTCTATCTCGGTTTTCTACCTCAAAACGAAGCAGCTATAAATCCACTGCCGAATGGCGGCAAAGAATATTTGCCAACATCTTCATTGTACCAAACTTCACAATAATAATAGCATCGTGTCAACAACTAATCGACATGACGGTAAGGTCGCATCGACCATTCATTGAGGCTTTCTTTCCTCCTTCAGCCCGAATGAGAATTGGCTCGTTGGCGTCATCTCCGCACTGAATTTGCGATACTTTGAGCAAAGAACGGGAATCCTATCGTCATTCCCGTGAAGGCACGAGTCCTTTCGTCATTCCCGCACGT
>CAZLTI010000035.1:0-15221 GCA_964562335.1 uncultured Pseudomonadota bacterium
ATAATATTTGCCTATTTATTTTTCTTAAAATATGATTTTTACCATTATTTTATAGTATATACTGGATAGCTAGCAGATTCGACCGGTGTCACTCGGCAAATCTCAAATCCGGGTCGGGTTTATTGTTCGTAGTATTAAGATCAAGCCGAAGCAATCGAATTATTCCTTTCAAAACGGTAACGACCGACAGGGCACGGAACCGATGAGCGACAGAAGCCGAGACTGGCTGGCACAGGCAGAGCGCGATTGGGAGCATGCAAAAAAAGATGTGGCCGACGGTTACTTTGAGCACGCCTGTTTCGAATCGCAACAGGCAGCGGAAAAAGCCGTCAAAGCCGTGTTTCAGAAGTCGCATATGGAAGCTTGGGGTCGTCGCGTGTCGAAATTGCTGCTGGAACTTCGGAACTCTGCGATTCCTCCTGCGGAGGAGCTGATAGACGATGCCAGGCTGATCGATCAATACTACATTCCGACCCGCTACCCGAACGGTTTCGAATCGGGGGCACCGATGGACTACTATACGAAGGAGCAAGCCGGAGATGCAGTCGAAAGAGCGGAGAGAATCATCGAGTGGTGTCAGGATATTCTCGGCGCCGAGTCGGAGTAGCGTACTGGAGGAGCTAAAAAGCTGGACGAAAGAGACGAAAAAACGTCATCCGGAGACGGTAAGAATCGGACTGTTCGGCTCCTACGCCAAAAATACCCATGTTCCGGGAAGCGATATCGATCTGCTCGCGATTGTCGCACATTCTCCCGAAGAACGCTGGTTTATGCGACCGTTTTCGTTCGATACCTCCGCTCTTTCAGTGGGAGCGGACCTGTTCGTGTATACTTCGGAGGAAGCGGAAAGGATGAAAGCCGGCAATACCTGGTTTCAAAACATTCTACAGGATACGATCTGGCTATGAACGTCCACGTCGCTACACACCGTCAAAATCGCCGATTGCTATCGACGACGATCCTGGGAGTCCTCCTCCTCGTTGAACAGGTGGACTAGGGTGGCATTCTTGAAGCTGCCGCCGGTTTCTTGTAAAATAGATATGCTGTCTCCGGATTAAATCATCGGATTTAGAGTTTATCCCTTTGTAATAGCTTCAATTCCAAATCGTCTTTGGAGATTTTCATCGAGAAAGTTCTTTTTGCCGAGTCCGGAGAACAATGAATAGTCGGCAGGTCCACGAGTTCGAAATAACCGGGTCTCTTCTCGGTGACCGATCCCAAGTAGCAAAGTATATTTGGTCTACTGTTCTTTCGGGCAAATGTGTTGTACAAAACCGTTGCGTCGAAGTGGGAATCGATTGTGAGAACAGTAACTTCTGAAGGAGCGATCGAAGAAATGATTAAGACGACTGCATCTTTTCGCACCGCGTTTGTTCCGAATATCCACAGTTTGCCAAAATCTGGCATTATAAACTTACCGACGGCACCCGCATCTACCTCCCTCCCCTTCCATCCATTCCTGTTGATCTCTATTTTGCCTAAAAACATCAATCTACTTAAAATGTCGCAACAGGTCCGCTTCTCAAGCTGTTTCCATAGCTTGGATTGAGACTTCGATCGGAAAGTTTCTTCCGGATCGGCCTTGCTGACTTTCGGATTCCGGACTTTGTCGACAAAATGGAGTACTTCACCATAGATGTCTTTGGCATTCGTACCGTCGGCATGTAAACAACCGGGAAACGGTATCGAAAGGACGAGGATCGCCATAAAAAAATATTTCATTTTTCTCTCCGTGCATCAGTATCCGAATTTTGGAATCTTCGAAGGTCTCCGCCGGCACTATGCGGCCGGAGATTTGCTCGCGCGGCTCTTGCTGACACCCATTATAATAGTCGGTAGCCGTGCATCAGCCTTTCAGGTTGTCTCTGTAGAAGTACAGAATTCGTCCCTGGCCGTTCCCTACTTCGGTGGTTCCGGTAGGCTCCAAATAGTTGGTTCTTGATTGAATTACACTGCTACCATTGCTGCAGACAGTGCACTCATGAACTATCGTGCACTCTTGAGTTTTGACGCACATATAGTTTCCTCCCCCTGTCTTGTTTTGTCCGCCCGTTGCGTTAGTTATATTCTCCCAAGCAGCTTGGTCTCCCGGCTCTATCGCGTCGGATCCGTCCACATCTGCGCAGGGATTCCCCTTGCTGCATACTGCTCCAATGCTTGCTTTCGCATCGGCCAACCCTTCCGCAGGGCTAAAATCATTCGGGCTTTTGTTGGCCCACTCCCTAATTTCGCCGTAGGTCCAGCGGTTCTCCTCGTTGAACAGATGAACGATGGCGGCGGAGAGGGCGGCGTCCTCGAAGCTGCCGCCGGTGGCTTCGGCGGAGAGTCCGGCAAAGGTCGAGACTACAGCGGTGCGGGCGGCTACCGCGCTGGCCGAGTAACCGCCGATTTCGCCTGCGGGATGGAACGAATTGCCGCAAACGAGCTTGTCTCCCCTCTCTCAAGCGCGGTGGTAGGTCTCCAAAGCACTTTCGGGCGAACTGAAGTCCGGGTAGGGAGAGTCGCAATAGAGATTGCGGAAGCAGAAACCGAGCGCAAGGAGAAAAAAAGCCACGATTTTGCATTCGATGAAAAGGCCGACGGCATCGTTTTGCCTCCCGAATTCTAGTATTGCCGATGCTTTCGGAAAAAACCGAACGCATTTCGGGGCTATTCGCAGCAAGGAATATGTATGTACGAAATACGGTCCCGAAGACTGTGCGCAAATCCGAACCCGGTCTACCGAGACTTCCAAGAGCCGCCGGTTATGAAGTTTGTCCACAGCCGAATCCAAAATTCAGTAAGCGGGCAAACAACCGCCAGCACGATCAGGAAAAGGCGATAGACAAGCCAGTATCTTCCGAAATCCCCGACTGTGCAAAATTTTCTTTTACCCTCCAGATAGGTCGGGTCGGGGTCGAGCGTCTTTTGATATTCCGGCATAGGGAAGGCCGGAATATTCCCATAGATTTGGTTCTGCTCGTCCAAAACAGCGACGAACTCTCCTTGCTTTTCGGAGTTGAAAAACACCAGGATTCTGTCCGCATGGAAAATGTAATTTGATACGCTTTTCACCCTAACCTCTCCCCGGGGCGATGTCAGCGGCGTTCCCGTAAGTAGTACTCCTAAACCGTGTTCGTCGTAAAACTCCAGTTTCCTGGACCCAAACCACAAGGGTTCTATACCGAAAGGCAGCCTCGGAGTCCAGAAGAGCCCCCTTCCGCAATAGGATGCCTTTCTTTCAAGCACTGCTAGAGGGAAAACGGAAACTACCGTCAGAAACAGCAGTATAACCGATCTGTTAATACATTTCATGGCTGCTTTGGCGATTCATCATAGAGACATCTCCGGACCGATCAATGCGCATGGGGATTAGGAAAGGTTATTTCCCACATGAACTTCTGGTACCTGTATGGCGTACTGCCTTCGAATTCTCCTTTCGGTCCGAGGTCGTCCCCCTTTGTAAAGAAATTCACGTCCCAAAATCCGTCTCTGTGGTCCTTCCCATTGTATGTCCCGCCATGCACGAAGACTGTCCTGCATGTCTCCTCGTTGCAGGTCGTTTTATAGAACACGTTGGTATCTCCAATGTATATTGCCTTATTCGTCAAGTCGAGAGCAAGTATGCCTTCCGCACTGCTGGTCTTGCCCGTGCGAATTCTTCTTTCGTGATACTTCATCTTTTTATCGTTTTTGATCAGTTTTTGCGTTTTTGGCCCCAATCTCATCGGCTCGCCGTTTCCGTGATTATAATGCCGAAAGGCCCCCGATAAGCTGTCGACACGGCTCCTGCGCGATGCCTCCTCGTTGAACAGATGGACGAGGGCGGCGGACAGCCCGGTGAAGGTGGAGATGCCACGGTACGCCGGCAACTCCATATCCGCAATATTGGACCGTTCTAAAGAATTTGATCCGCCCTCGCCGGTTTCATGAACGCGGAATAGGTATGCCGGCGCCTGATTTTAGGGGGTTCGAACGGAAAAACGGAAGCGCAAAGAAAGGTCGATTCGAAAACCGAGACAAAGGAATCGACGGACGCGAACCTATTGCTGCGAAACAATTGCATTGCTGCAATCGAACTTCGGAAGTCGAACGAAAAAGGGGAATCTTTTTTGTCGGGAGGAGTGTTCTTTTTTTGACAAACTCTTTAATGGGCGACCTCTTAATTACAGTAAACTAAACCGTTTCGGATGCCGTGAATAGGTTCCGAATTCTTTTTTGGAACCACCAAACTCCAATAGGGAAAAATAGAAACTGAAAATAAGTGACGACAAATAAAAGCTTGGATCTTGCTCTTTTTTCGGCTGATATTAAAAGTTTTGAGATCAGGTACGGGAAACAGAAAATAACTACACAATTCGATAAATATAGAGCGAGAAGTATTATAAAAACCGGAACACCTGTTTTCATCGGGACGTAGTTTGACTTCAAGAGTACAAGAATTAATAACGTTTTTCCCACGGGTTCAAACAACGAAAAAACTGAAAGGGCTCTAATTAATTTTGATAGTCTTAACCCATCCCATCCGCTTCTGTGACCTAAATCCGGGCTTATGGACCAGAGCCAATGAATTATTGGAGCTCTATATAGTATTTCAAGGACAAGTGTGGTCAGCAATATCATAAATACATGCTCATAGCCGATTGACCCGTTGTCTGAAATGAAACTGAACACTACTTTTCCGACATATTTCGACAATAACTCAAGCACAAATAGGAATGAAAGCATCGTAACCAAAATCAAAGAAAAGAGCTTCCAAGGCTTAACGATCCTATAGTCAATCATTGACAACTCTTCGTGTTTCGTCCAGGTGATGTAGTCACAAGACTGAGGCCTATAGAAGAATGCACCGAATATGGATGGCGGCAAGGAACGAGGCGCCGTTTTTCGCATACCGAGTTGCGATACCGCGCCAGCGTTTCAGGTGGAGAAAGGTGTTTTTCACCGGATGTCGGGCTTTGTAGAGATGGCTGTCGTACTTGTGCCGATCTTTGCGATTCCTCTTCGGCGGTATAACAGGAATCATCCCCCCACTCCTGTGCCTGCCATAGGATGTCGTCGGTGTCCTATCCTCGCTCTGCCGTTCCGGCAGCATGCGGATGCGCCTTGCAGTGACTGGCATCGATCGTCGGCCATTCGCAGTCGGAATCGTCGGCGAGCATTTCAAGGAGTTTTTCCCATATCCCTTTGTCGCGCCAACGGATAAAGCGGCGATGGGCATTGCTCCATCCTCCGCAGTCGAGTCGGGGGGAATATCCCGCCAGGGGGCTCCGGTGCGCACGATCCAAAACACGGCGTCGACGAACTGGCGGTTGTCTCTTGTTATACCGCCCCAACTGCTTTTTCCGCCTGGAAGATGGGGTTCGATTTTTTCCCAAGCCCGGTCCGAGATATCGTGTCGCCTGTACGCCAAAACCGTCATGACTGCCTCCATGCTCTCCGTTTTATGTTTATGGATTTTGACTCTCTGCCGAAACGACGACACGAAGTAACGGATCGGACAACCCGTGACAACACTATCTAGTAGTGACTTGTTTGCGTCATTTCGTATTCGCCGAATCCATATGATCCCGTAATACCTCTTCCAACTAAAGTTCCATCTAAATTATAGATATTATAGACATCGATAAAAAGGAATACAAAGCCTTTTCTGACGACTGTTTGATTGCAGTTATTGCAATAGGAAAATCCGGATCCTAAGGAAGCTCTTGAAACAAAACCTTGGTTTTTGCCATTGACTGTATATACCCCTCCTTTGACTGTATATACCCCTCCTTTACTAGAGTCAGGATTAATAGTGAGTTCAACTCCTACTCCCTCAATAGTATTGTCTCTGTTGGTCCATTCGGCGCCGCGTCCAATAGACAAACTAGTTTTTCTCCTCTCCTCGTTGAACAGATGGACGATGGCGGCGGAGAGGGCGGCGTCCTCGAAGCTGCCGCCGGTGGCTTCGGCGGAGAGTCCGGCAAAGGTCGAGACTACAGCGGTGCGGGCGGCTACCGCGCTGGCCGAGTAACCGCCGATTTCGCCTGCGGCCACGCCTCCAGCCTTGCCGGCCGCTCCGCCGACAAAGCCGTCTCGAAACTTTCCTCCGCGCAGCTCCGCTATCGCTCCTTGAGAAGTGCCGTGGGCGACGGCTTTCCAGCCCCAATCCCAGTCTTTGCCAAAACCGTGGCCGATACCATGGGCTATCCCGGCACCAGCGGCACCGGTAATGCCGCCCTCCATACCTTCGTGGAAGTCTCCGCCGCTGCCTATATAGGCGGTGGTAAAACCGATGGTAGCACCGTTGGCCATGGCGGCCCCTGCGCCTCCGGTAAACATGCCGCCTGCTGCGGCCGATCCCCCCATCATCGCCATGCCGACTATCGAACCGTAGCGGTAGAAATTTTCGTCGTCGCTGGTCTGGGCCGTCACATAAATTGCCGCTCCAACGGCGAACAACACCCAGTGTCCGTCGGGATCGGTGTATTTTGTCGGATTCCCCAGCACGTACATATAGCGATTGTGGGCCATTGTTTCGTCCGGTGCGGGGATTAGCGTATCGGGACTGAGAAACCGTGCCGTGAGGGGATCGTAGATACGGGCGTTCATATTGATCAGCTTCAGTTCGTCCACCTGCTCGTGGCCGGTGTAGCCCCGGAGCTCTGACTTGCGGAATACTTCGCCCCGGCCCGTTTCCGTGGCCAGATCCTCCCCGTAGGGGGCAAAGCGGCGTTTGAGAACGACGTTGCCGTGGCTGTCCGTCACCGTGTCCACGCTTCCCAACGCATCCCGATGCAGAAAGGAGATACGGTCCGCCTGTTTGCGTTCCTCTGTTTTGCCTTCTTCGATTTCCTCAACGAGACTTCTTTCGTAGGTGGCGACAACCTCGTTGCCGACGAAAACGTGATGGCGCATGCGTTTCGTCAGTTTCCCGTCGTCGTTGGTCTCCTCGATATATTCGTATTCGGGATTCACGTAGTAGACCTTCCGTCCGACTGAGGTTTTCAGCGCCCTGCTTTTGCCCGGTCCGTAGAGAAGAGCGACGGTTTCGTCTCCCTGGCGGATGGAGGCTGCCTTGTTGAACGAGGTCCAGGTCATGGTGCGGCCCTCTCCCGAAACCTGGTTTCCATTGGCGTCGTAGCTATAGGAATATTCCCTGCCCTGTCCGTCCGTCCGCTGGATCAGGCGGTTGGCCTGATCGTAGACCATACTCCCGGCGTTCGACTTGAAGGTCATGTTGCCCCGTAGATCGTAAGTATAGCCTCTTTGGGCCAGCAGTCTTTCCTCTTGGTCCGTTTGCGTCCAGCCGACAATGCGATCCCGCCCGTCGTACCGAAAGCTTTCCCGTTCGCCGGTCAGTCGGTCACTTCTGGTCAGAACATTGTCCCTTTGGTCGTAGGTATAGCGCAGATCGCGAATCAGGTCGGCTCCGCTGCCCGTCGTCATACGCTCGATCCGTCCCGTATAGGGATCGAATTCCCGTCTTGTCAGCAGGCCGTTGCCGAAAAGCTCTCCCTTTAGCCGTCCCATGGCGTCGTAGCTGGTGGCGCGCCAGAGAAAAACGTCGGTCTCGTCGTTCAGTTTTTGAGTGATGGCCTCGTTTATTGCATTCCTGGCCTCCTTTTGATCTTCCAGCTCATCCATGATTTTCTTCCACAGATTGCTTTGCTCACGGGCCATCTTGTAGTATTTCTTCGTAGAGTCCGAAAATTTCCCAGCCCACCTGCTATAATACTGAGCTTCGTTTCTCTTTTTCATTGCCTCATAGTGTTTCGCATTGGCCTGCCATTGATAATTAGCGGCTATGTTTGCGTAGTAGTTGGCCCAACGTGCGTAGGTCCTTCCGACATGAATATAGCGCTGCGGTCCCCACCAACACCATATTCCGAACTTTCCACCAGAACGACAATTTATGGTCCATTGTACCATCCAAGCGGGAATATAGGCATGATAGTTGTTTCTTCTTCTACAGTGTCCCTTCCGGTTTCTGCTGGTACAATTCGTATTTCGGTAATAATAATAACCGTTAACAGTTCTGACGTATTTTAGGACTGTATTGCCAAACGCTCTCGAATAGTAATGGGAGTATGAACGGTAATAATCAGCAGTTTGTTTATACCTTCTAGCCGACCTTTCCAATGAGGCGGCACTCTTTTCTAGCTTTTTAGCCTCGTTTTCCAAAGTACCGCTTTTTTTGCGGTAGATATCAGTAAGCTTCCGATAGTAAGCAGCTATTGCGGTATATTTCTCCACCTTATACTCATGCTGCTTAGCTAGCCAATCCAGTTCCGATATTCTTGCCAAAACCTGCTGAAAGGAGCGTTCCAGCTGTAGATAGTCGTAGTCCCAGACATCCTTTTTGGGTACAGAGACGGTCTTTAGCCGTCCGTCCGCGCTATAGCTTCTTTTTACCGTAATGCCGTCGGGATGGGTGATGCGGTCGATCCGCCCGGCCTGGTCGTAGCCGTACCGCGTAACGAACTCCTTGCCCCCTATTTTGACATTGATTTGAGTCGGCCTGCCGAAGCTGTCGTATCGATACGTGCGGTCAACATCGTTATTTTTCTCTCCTGTTAACTTCCCAATGCCGTTGTCCGCTGTATCATATGCGAATTTCGCAGTGCCCTCGACCTGCTGGCGCTTCTTTAGCCTTCCGAGACCGTCGTATTCCAAGCTTGTCTCCTGCTCTTTGGCATCCGTCTGCCCGATCAACTCCTGAAAGGCGTTGTAGCGATAAGTCCAACGTCCCATGGAGGGGTCCTCCATCCAGATCTTGTTTCCCATGGAGTCGTATCCCATACGGACCACATAACCGTTGCTGTCGCTTTCCACAAGCTTGCCGATGGCATCGTAGGTATAGCTTATGCTGCTTTGATCATTTTCGCGGATGGAAACCACCCGACCAGCGGCATCCTTGCGGGTACGCTTTTGATGGTTATTGGGACCCTTTTCCAGTACTTCCAATCCGTTATACTGAAATTCCGTAACGATAGGACCCTCTTTGGAAGGCTTGCTTTGTCGCACAGTCCTTCCCAAGGAATCGTAGCGATTGACTACCCAATTGGTATTGTCTCCCGGAAATTGGCCCTCGAAGTAGGGCATAGTGGCCCCGACGAGCTGTCCTCTTTTATTATAGACTTTATCGATTATCACCTTTTTATTGTTGCTTCCCAGACGTACCGACCGTACTCCCCGGCCTGTAGCGTCGTAATAGGTTTTGCTCCAGGCACCGGTATTGCTGCGAACCGTCGCCATGGTAAGGCTGCGGTCTCCCATAGGCACCCCCAGCTCTTGATAGTCAACTCCCAAGTCCGCTCCGTCGCTCCATTGGTAAAACCACTCCTTGGTTTGTCCATCCGCTTGCGTTTCCTTCTTTTTGCGGCAAAGCGTATCGTACTCCCAACTGGTGACCAGACCGTTCGGCCCCGTACGACTGGATGGCAACCCACACAAAGAATCGTACCGGTAGCTTTCCGCATGCCCCAGACCGTTGATTCTGCGTTTCACCCTGCCCAGTTCATCGTATTCAACCAAGCTTTCCCTCTCCTCTCCTGTTTTAGCTTGGAGAACCGTTTTGGTGCGATTTCCCCGGCTGTCGTAGGAAAATAGACTAGTCAAAGCAAGTGCGCTTTCCGGCTCCAGCACTTCGGAGATAAGGGCTCCGGTTTTGGGATCGTAGCCGAAACTGGTGGAGCGAGTGATCGGCGCGGAACCGGAGGCGGAGTGGGTTACGGTCACGCTCGTCGGTTTGGAAATCAGCCACTTTTCCTGATCGTTCCAATAGGTGGATATGGTCGTCTTTTGAAAAGCCTTTCCGTCCGCACCCGTGGTGGTCTCTTCGATCTTCCCTGCCTGACTAAACTCATCGTAGCGAGAATAGGAGGTTCTACGGGAGCGGAGAAGGTTGCCGTCCAGATCGTAGGATCTTTCCCGGATCTCCTGGGGGTGCACTCGTTTCGAATGGTTCGAGCGGACCACTTGGTAGCTATGTTCCGTTTCCTGCAACTTTTTATCGTTCAGTCGGACGGTCGTCCGTTGTGGAATTCCGTACAGATCCTCGTCGAGAAAATACTCTGTCGTAGTGGTCTTTCCATCCACCAAGTTTCTCTTTTCTATTTTTCGAAACCCGATGATTCCGTTCTCTTCATGAACTTTATAGCCTTGGTAGTGGAAGGCGAGCTTATTTCTGCTTCCGATCGCATTATCCGTCTCGATGGACTTGACTACCCGGAGAGGCGGATGGATATCGTACAGCGGAGGTCGGGCGTCGGATTCCACGCCGAACAGATCCAAATCCCATAGCCAGCCGTATTCGATATCGGTCTTCAGGTCGTAGCCGTTGGTAACGGATCTTAATAAACCCAGGGGACGGTATTCTCTAAAAGCGCAGGTCAATCCCTGGATGCTGCGGTAGCAGTCGTCGGGAAATCCATCCTGGTTCAGATCGGCCACCTGCTTGAAGGGCCCGTAGAGGCTGGATACGACAACGGTATGAATTTTAGTTTTGAGGCCGAACCATCTTTTAATAGGGCGCGTATATTCGTTTTTCTTTTTGTTGATTTTCTTTAAATCGGCAAAAATAGGCATTATTATGCCGATTTGGGAAAAACCATCGCCGGTGTTGTAGCCGCATTTCAGGCGGTCTCCAGCTACATAGCAGAAATCCGGCAGCCCGTCTCCATCCCGGTCATTCAGGTCGATGGAGTGTTCATGGAGCGCCAGCCAATTGCCGTCGGCCCAGTCTTCGCCTGTTAGCGATATCCAGCTTTTCACTTGCTCAAATCGACTACCCGAATTCAACCGGCATCGGTATTCGCTACCCTCGCGGTAGCATACGTCGATCAAGCCGTCGGCATTGATATCGGCCAGTCTCATCGTGCGGTTGAGCCGTTCGCTTTGCTTTTCCGCCTCGTTCTGCTTTCTGCCGTATATTTTACTGTTGTCCCCTTGGGGAAATCTCTCTCCCCAAACCCTTATGGTTCTGAAAAGCGGTTTCCCCGACTCGTCGATTCCATTGCCCAAAGCGCAGTGAAACTGGCTGTCCTCCTTCAGTCCGCAGATATCGCTATAGCCGTCTCCGTTGATATCCAGCCATTGTGGCTGAGGCATTTTCACGGAAGCCGTTCCCACTCCAAAAAGACTTGCATACTCAAACTCTCTTTCCAGTGGCCAGACCATTTCCGAACTGCCTAGTTTGAAGGGCGTTCCCATTGTTTGGCCGTCGTTGAAGGAGCAGTGGACACCGTCGCTTTTAAAGGCGCAAAAGTCGGGCCGGTTGTCTTGATTGATATCCACAAAGCGAATGGCGTGCTCCAAGTTCAGAGCGGTGCTCCAGTAGCGGTCGTCGGCGAATCTTTCGCCTTTGTCGTTCAGTCCGCAGAAAAGGCCGCTTTCGCCGACGATGCAGTAGTCCGGCCACGAATCGTGATTGATGTCCAGCAGGGAGAGCGTCGCAACCGTTTCGGCTTTATTCCAGGCTGCAGCATCCAAATGAGTCGTCCATTTTCTCGGAGCAGAAAAATTGCCCTCCCCCCGGTTTAGAATGCAGAACAGACCTGAGGTGTAGTAGCAGAGATCGTTTAGCCCATCCTTGTTCAGATCGCCGACGACGTATCCTTTAAAGCTGTCTAAGGAGGCGAGTGTCGTTTGTAGAAGTTCGTCCGGTAGATCGTCGGAGGTTTCTTCATGAAAGTGAAACAGCAGAGGCGCCATGCACTTCCCCTGGCCGTCGCAATAGGAGACTTTTTCGATTCGGCTGTATCTCTGCCAACTTTTGTCCGAATCGATTGTATTGTATTCCAGACGGTATTCCCCTAGGAGGCTATCCAGGCGGTATATGCGAACTTTAGCCAATCGTTCCGTCAAAGAGAGCAACTTGCCGAATTTATACGCCGATTTCCGATCCGTTCTCGGTTGATAGACGAAGCTGATTTTTATGTCGGAATAAAGAACTGAATCTATCAGAAGATTGTTTCCGCTTTCCCTGTAGTGATAGGCGATTTCATTGCCGAATCGATCCTTGCGGGAGGTTAAAAACCACCGCGTAGAATTGCCGTCGTATATCTCCTTTGAGGTTCCGCGGCTGCCGTATTCCAGGATATCTCCCCTCTTTGTGTACACGACCCAACTACCGTACCCTGCCCCTTTGCTACCGTATGCGACCACCTTATAACCCGGATCGTCCCATACTTTGTAGTAGTCTGCTCCGCTCTCTTCCGAAGGTGCGGCGACCAGGCGTTTCCCGTCCAGACAGAACCGATCCTTGTCGTCAAAGGCAATACCTCCATGAAAGCCGTCGATCTTTTCCGTAGCCGGGCAGCGGAAAATGGACGAAAGCCCCGTCAACTGGAACCCCAAACCAAGCGGCCCGTTTCCTCCGCCTTGTCGGTAGGCGATTCCCAATGTTGGCCGCATACCCCTGATGCCCCCCGGAAGACTCAAAGGCAGATCATAGTGCACCGATCCTTTTTTGTTCGTAATCTCACCCTCCAGGCTTCCGGTCAGATATTGTTTTTTCCCGTCGTCTACGACCGCTTCGATCTTTTCGACTGCGCTACCGAGCGTTATTACTGCACTTAACCAAACGACAAGCCAGATTTTTGAAAAAGATGCGTTTCGACTGCCAAACAGTTGCATTTTCATTGGTAACCTCCTTTGACGACTTTATCTTGATTGTTCGAGCTGTTCCAATCTGCGTTCCAGATCCAAAAGGTCGGCATCCACCCGATCCAGTTCTTTGCTTATCGCCACCGCTTCCGGAGAGGTGGGCGGTTTTCTGATTTCCTCTTCGAGGCGACTTTTGATCGCCGACGAGTCGATTCCGTGCTGTGCATTCACCCTTTCGATCAGCAGATCCGCCCTTTCGATAGTCTCTTCGGGGTTGTCGGGCTGGCTGTCCATCATCGCCTTGGCCTCCTTGTCCAACCGGTTTTTCGTCCGTTCGATATCTAGCGCCATCTTTTTTAGTTCCCTGTTAATCTCTTCCAGTTCCGGCGGCAATGCTCCGGGGATGACGGTACCCGGAAAGTTCTCCTCATTTCGCATCGATTCCCGAGGCACGCTATCGACTCCCCCCGTTGCCGAAAGCGAAGTCCCGGAATCGGCTTCGGGCGAAAAGGCATCCTCCGCCAACGTTTCCCTGCCGTGCGATTCTGTATCGACGACTACTTTCTTTTTATTCGGACCGATCGCCTTTTTGGCGGTATATTCCCCGTCTGCTGGTGCTGCCCGAGACTGTTTTCCGGGCGGGGTTTTACTTTTCGAAGGGTTTTTTTTGTCTGCAGAAACCCCCGGTTGGTCGTCGATATGGCTGGAAAGGGGGGGACCCGAATCCCTACCTATCACGGCGAAGACCGTCAGGCCGATCACAATCGATAGACTGATGCCTCCAATCAAAAGTTTTGTTTTCATTTTTCGCTCTCCTATTTCGTTTCTCGATTTTTGCCGAAGGAACGGGATTGAAAAAAGAGATATCCAAATCCCAAAAGAAAGAGCGTCGCACAAAAAGCGACCACATGGCTGGAGCCGAGATTGGAATACCAGGTGGAACCCTGGTAGGGGACCACTGCTCCGTATAGAACGACCGGCCCGTTGCCATGCCTTCTCTGGACGACCTTTCCCTGGTGGTCGATAAAGGCCGAATGGCCGTAGTTAGTGGCGTAGATCATGGGTTTTCGGGTTTCCATGGTGCGCACCCTGGCGACCTCCAGCAGATAGGGAGCGACCCAACTATTGTCGAACCAACCCAGATCGCTGAAATGGACCTGCACGTGGGCTTTATTCGCCTGCCGCCTCAATTCGTCTCCGAACAGAATTTCAAAGCAGATGGAGGGTGCCAGTTCGATCCCTTTGAACCGAATGTTGGACGCTCTACTTCTGTCTGCGGTCAGATTGTCCATGCGAAGGGAGGGCAAAAGAGTCCCCAAGGGGGCAAACCAGGAGGGCATATATTCGCCGAAGGGTAGAAGATGCTGCTTGGTATAGAGAATTTTGCCTCCGATTCCGTCCAAAACTGCGTTCACGGTATTATGCAGACGCTCGACATAGGCGCCCATGATCACTTTCACTCCCTTTTGCGACAAATCTTCGAATCCCGCAGCAATATATTTTTTTACCGAGTGGTATTCGTGGCTCACCGTGGATTCGGGCCAGACGGTCAGATCGGGAACCGGTTCAAGCAGGGAGAGATTCTGATAGGAGACGATGCGGTCTATGGTCTTCGATCTTGAGGTTTTGTCGCCGAGATTGGTATCGTCGTGTATCAACTGGGCCGTGAACGACAAATCCGGTTTCGGCTGTGTCCATTTCGTCCGGGCCGCTATCGCAATGGTCGACGCCAGGCAGACGGCTAGAACAAAAATCCGCAGCCAGGCGGCTTTATAGAGAAAGTTCCTTGACAGATAATAGATAGCGCCGACGATAAGATAGAAATAGAAGCTGACTCCCAATATGCCGACTGCGGGGAGTAAAGGGGCGAGCCCCATATCGATAAAGGCCTGTCCGGCTTGGAACCAGGGAAAACCAGTGAAAAGCCATGTTCTCAACCACTCGAATAGGCAGAAAACCGTTGGGACGACGATACAGCACCAAACAAAGTTGTGTCTTCCCTCCGGTTTTACCAGGTAGATGGCCAAAGCGGTCAAAGAGAAGAGAGCCGCAAGCACAAAAATAATGCCTAACAGCAGTACCGAAATGACGACTTTATGTTGAGAGTCGAATTGCTCCCCTATGCTGAAGATCCAGTGCAGGCCGATCAGAAAATGGGACAGGCCGAATAGAAATCCACCCGTCATAGCCGATCCGATGTTCGGCGTAGAGTACAGGTAATGGACAAAAATCAGGTAGGCAGCAGCGAGTAGCCAGGAGTGGTGGAAGGGCGCGAATCCGAATATGCAAAGCGCGCCGCAGGTGGCTACCGCCGGTTTGGTTCCGAAAAGAGAAAGGATCGATTGTAAACGAGCCATACCAAAAAATCCCGTCCGTAAAAATCCGCTCGCCAGTTTTAATATGCTGTCCCGACGTTATGCAGGTGCTCAGCTTCGTTGGAACGATACTTCCGGATCTGTCGAACGCAGTGGAAACCTCCAGTTTTCCGCAGTTTCTTCAATCGGTCGCTTTTGTATGAATTGATTGGTAAATTGGTTTCGTTTTTTTTGGTCTAATTAGGGATTGGGCAACTTTATCCTCTTTTTATTCAAAACTGTCAAGTGCGAAAAAAAGAAATTGGAAAAAAAAGACAGTCGCAAAAAAGAGGAGCC
>CAZLTI010000035.1:15248-19043 GCA_964562335.1 uncultured Pseudomonadota bacterium
GAAGGGGAGGGGCCGGACGCCTTCGGCAAGGCCGGGCCGGGTTGGGGAAAAAGAGAAGAGATTCTATCTTTGAGGATTTTTAGTCTTTCCATGTTCTCGTTTCGTTTTTCGAGCAGCTCCTCCCGGATCCGAGCGGACTTCTCGGAACTCCCCTCCTTGGCCAGTTGCGACAATCGAGAGAGAATTTCGGCCTCCCGCTCCCTGATCTCCTTCAGCAACCGGAACAGCTCCTGTCGGTCGGCGGACTCCTTCTGTCGCTTCCGCAGCCGGTCGGCCAGAATCTTAATTCTTTTCAGCGCCAACGCATAGTTGTGGCGAAGGTCCGGATCCTCTGCCGCGATTTTGTCCGAAAACTTTCTTTCCCGCTCCTCCCTTTCGATTCCGCCCCGGTAGTATTCCAGGCTTTTTCGGTAGAGGGAGAGCGACCGTTCGGCCTCCTCCGTCTTCTCCGCCATGCGGAAGGCTGTATTGCCCAGATTGTAAAAGGTGGACTTCTGGAGCCAACCCCCTCCGCCGTTCGAGTCCACGATGTAGCGGAACATCTCCTTCGCCTTTTCGTATTTTTCCTTCCGGTAGTAGTGGCACCCCAGATTGTAGCGGAGTTCGAGCGCTTCCGGCTCCTCCTCCAGACGCTTCTCCCAAACTCCGATTCGCTCTTCGGACGGCACCGCTCCCCCGCCGAAGCCGAAGGAGCGCCAGCGTTCCCGGCCGCCGAACCAGACGGCGATCAGGATAAAGAGCGCAGAGACTGCCGCGATCGCTATGGCAGCCCGGTATGTTCCGATCCGAGAGAGTTTCATCGATTCAAAGAGGGGGTTGGTTGCGAATTATTTCCACAATTCCCGCTGAAATCAAGAGGAAAGGAAAGGTCGGTTTCAAACCGCAACCGGTTCCGCCAGTATCTTTTTTAGAAAGTGTCCCGTATAGCTTCCGTCCACCGCCGCCACTTCGTCCGGCGCTCCCTGGGCGACGATCTCTCCGCCCTTTTTGCCTCCTTCGGGTCCGAGATCGACGATCCAGTCCGAGCACTTGATCACATCCAGATTGTGTTCGATGACGATCACGGTATTCCCGGCATCCACCAGATGCTGCAGCACCTTCAGCAGTTTCTTGACATCGTCGAAATGCAGGCCCGTGGTGGGTTCGTCCAATATGTAGAGCGTCCGTCCGGTATCGCGCTTGGCCAGCTCCCGGGCCAGTTTGATGCGCTGTGCCTCTCCGCCCGAAAGCGTGGTGGCGGGCTGTCCCAGTTTTATGTAGGAGAGCCCCACCTGCATCAGGGTGTCGAGAATGGATTTGATTTTCGGCTGGTTGGCGAACAGCTCCAAAGCCTGCCGTACCGACAGATTCAAAACGTCGTCGATGGAAAGCCCTCTGTAGAGTATCTCCAGCGTGCTTTTGTTGAACCGCTTCCCGCGGCACACCTCGCAGGGAACGAATACGTCGGCCAGAAAATGCATCTCCACTTTGATGTAGCCGTCCCCTTTGCAGTGTTCGCAGCGACCGCCCTTGACGTTAAACGAGAAGCGGCCCTTTTTGTATCCCCGCGCCTTGGCCTCCGGCAGAACGGCGTACAGATCGCGGATGAAATCGAACACTTTCGTATAGGTCGCCGGATTGCTGCGCGGCGTGCGGCCTATGGCCTTCTGATCGATGTTGATGATCTTATCGAGATGGGAAAGGCCCTCTATTCTTTCGTACCGGCCCACCTTCACGGTCGAATTGTGCAGCAGCCGCGATAGGGCCGGATAGAGAATTTGGTTGATCAGGGTCGATTTGCCCGCTCCCGATACGCCGGTGACCGTTACGAACAGTCCGACGGGAATTTTGACGGAGAGATCGTCCAGGTTGTTTTCCGTGACGCCCTCTATCGAAATCCATCGGTTCCCGACGCCGGTCGGCGTTCTTCTTCCGGCGGGCAGGGGAATGCCCTCCTCTCCGCTCAGGTATTTTCCGGTGAGGGACGCGGGGCTGTTTTTGAGATCCTCCAAGGTTCCGGCGGCGACAATCTGTCCGCCGAGCTGTCCGGCCCCCGGTCCGATGTCCAGAATCCAGTCGGACGATTCGATGGTCTCCCGGTCGTGCTCCACGACAATCAGCGTATTGCCGATATCGCGCAGATGTTTCAGGCTGTTCAGAAGTTTTCGGTTGTCTCTTTGGTGCAGTCCGATGGAGGGTTCGTCCAGTATGTAGAGAACTCCGGTCAGTTCCGATCCGATCTGCGAGGCCAGCCGGATGCGCTGCGCCTCCCCCCCGGACAGAGTGGGGCCCTTGCGGTCGAGGGAAAGATAACCGAGCCCGACGTTGACCAGAAATCCGAGTCTGTTGGTAATCTCCTTCAGCAGCTCCTCCGCGATCAGTTTTCTGCCGGCCTCCAGCTCAAGTCCTTGCAGTAGACCGAACGCGTCGCCGATCGTCATGGAGGTCAAATCCACGATCGATTTCCCTTCGATGCGGACATGCCGCACCTCCGGCCGTACACGAGCGCCGCGACAGGTCGGGCAGACCCTTTCCGACATAAACTTCGCATACCAGGTTTTGGAGCTTTCGGAGCGCGTCTGCAGATAGCGCCGCATCATCGTCTTCAATACCCCTTCCCAGCTGATTTTCGCCTCTCCCTGGATTTTGTCGGAATTCCACTGAACGACGAACTCCTCCCTACCGGAACCGTACAGCAGAATAGTGCGATGCTCTTGAGAAAGCGCTTCCCAGGGTTGGTCGAAATCCATCTTCCATTTCCTTTCGATGGCCCTCAACTGCTTTAGACCCCAGGAGTCCTCCCTGGACTCTCCCTTGACGAAATAGTTGCGCAGGGGAACGATCGCCCCCTGCTGGATCGACAGGCTTTTGTCGGGCACGATCTTATCCTCGTCCATCGAAAGCACATTTCCCAGCCCGTTGCATTCCGGGCACATCCCCTTCGGCGAGTTGAAGGAAAACAGCGGCGGATCGAGTTCCGGATAGGCGATGCCGCAACAGGAGCGCTCCTCGCTCATGCGGATGTCCTCCCTATCCAGCACATGGACGATCAGTTGCCCCCTTCCCGACTTCAGCGCGGATTCGACGGAATCGACAAGACGCAGACGAAAGGCGTCGCCTTTTTGAATGGACAGGCGATCCACCACGACTTCGATATTGTGCTTTTTGTTTTTGGACAAGGTCTGCACGTTCGCAATCCTTTGCACGACTCCATCCACCCGAACCCGCGTATACCCCTCTTTTTTCAACTCCTCCAGTCGCTCCTTGTGTTCCCCTTTCCGATTTTCGACGATCGGCGCCAGAAGCAGTATTTTGGTCTTCTGCGGAAGCTGCACGATCTGATCGACCATGCTCGTTGGGTCTCCGCGACCCACTCTTTTGCCGCAGGTTTGGCAAAACTGCACACCCACCCGCGCAAACAGAACGCGCAGATAGTCGTAGATTTCGGTGATCGTGCCGACTGTGGACCTGGGATTTTTGGAGGCGGATTTCTGCTCGATGGATATGGTGGGCGACAGCCCTTTGATCGTATCGTAGCGCGGTTTCTCCATCTGTCCGATAAACTGGCGGGCATAGGCGGAGAGAGACTCTATGTAGCGCCTCTGGCCTTCGGCAAAAATCGTATCGAACGCCAGGCTGGATTTGCCCGAACCGGAAACGCCCGTAAATACGATGAGCCTCTTTTTGGGGAGCTCCACATCGACGTTTTTCAGGTTGTGCTCCTTCGCTCCCGTTACGATGATACGGTCCAATTCCACGGACCCCCGCTTCGACGGCATGGCGCTCTTCCATTCGTTGATTCCCCGCAAATCCGCT
>CAZLTI010000036.1:0-1629 GCA_964562335.1 uncultured Pseudomonadota bacterium
CGCATTTGCGGCCGTTTCGATTATCCGTTCCAAATTTTCGATCTCAATGCTTTGGATCAATCCCAAATGGCGACTCTTTAGAGCAATTTCCGGTAGTTTCGGCATATATCCCAGCACTTTGACGGCCATATGCTTTTCTGCGGCATCCTTCAGAAGTGCATAAAAATCGTAGGATACCCTGTTGAAAACAATACCCGCTATGCTCGAATTGCCAAAATCGACCAACCCCTTGATTTTTGGAATGGCCGTAAATGCCTCTCCTTTGGGGGTATAGACCAGAACGGCTTTAAGGCCGAGCAATCGCGTCAGATGATGGGTGGAATTTTGGCTGGTGTTGCGAATCCCGTCGAAATATCCCATCACTCCCTCAATGATGCAATTTTTCGCGGGTGCTTGCGACAACGAGTATTGCAGACCTTTTTCGCTTTGAAGATGGATATCGAGATTGCCAGCGGGCAAACCGGACGCCTTTTCCAAAAAGGCTCTATCGATGTAGTCCGGCCCGGCCTTGAAACCGCAGATATCCATTCCGCGCTTTTTTAATGCTCTCAAGACGCCAAGCGCGAATGTCGTCTTTCCATTTCCGCTTGAGGGTGCGGCTATAACCAACGACCTCATGCCAAACCGCAATTATGATGCACAGTTGATCACAGTGTGGTTATTTTTCAATACCTACCCTGGCTGTGACTCCCTTCTTGTAGTAGTGTTTGATCTCCCTCATTTCCGTAACCAGATCCGCTCGGTCGATAATTTTCCGGTCCGCATCCCTTCCCGTGAGAACCATCTCCACCGAAGGGTGCCTGCGGTCGATTATATCCAGCAGATCTTCGATGGGAAACAGCCCGAAGCGAATTGCGACGTTCGCCTCGTCCAGAATTACCATTCGGTGCCGACCGGCTTGAGCTACCTGCGCTATTTCGTCCAATCCGCTCCGAGCCCGATCAATATCCTCCTTTGACGGTTTCGCACGAATGAAGCCTTTGCGGCCGTACTGCCGAAGAGTGATGGAGGGGGAAAGTCTTTCAACCGATTCCAGTTCACTGCAGGAAGATCCTTTGAGAAACTGGCCGATAAACACCTGAAACCCGGCTCCTACCGCACGCAGGGCCAAGCCGAACGCGGCCGTAGTTTTCCCTTTGCCGTCGCCGGTATAGACATGGACATAGCCTTTCATCTTTTTTTGCGGACTTTCGGAGGAGAAGAGCGGAGGGGGTATCGCTGCGGAGCGTTTATTTTATAGATGTCTTGACAATATCTGAAAAAAACCTCCGCAGCGATTCGGTATCATGCGGTAATTCCAATTCACGCCATTCGGTATGGCTTTCGTTCGGTTCTGTCGCTAGCTGTTTCTCGTTACTTTAATGGAACACAATCGCTTTGTCAACCGATTTTACCAATCCAATTCGGTAGGTCGCCTTCCATGCCCGATCCACTATTGAAATCGATTGGGTTGGGATCGGACAAACGAACTTGGAGAATCCAACCAACGCCGAAGTATATTCAATTTATACGCCAGAATTCCCTTCCGAATAAATCAAAGCACCGAAAATGAAAAATTGCAACGAATTATTTATGATGAAACGACATTCAAGCCGAACTCGTTCATCTGTTCCCTCTTGTAGCAGGAAC
>CAZLTI010000036.1:1639-18781 GCA_964562335.1 uncultured Pseudomonadota bacterium
TTCCCTTCCGAATAAATCAAAGCACCGAAAATGAAAAATTGCAACGAATTATTTCTGCCGCTTCGTCATAAATAATGAAACGACATTCAAGCCGAACTCGTTCATCTGTTCCCTCTTGTAGCAGGAACTCCTTTGCTTTTTCAAGTTCGATTTAACCAAACTTTCAAAAAAGCGCAGACTCGTCAACATTTTTCGACAGATCTTTGTCGACAGGCGAATTTTCCTCTCTTACATTGCCGTAATGTCATATCGACAACCAATCTACGCTTTTTTTTTGCCCGAATAAGGCTCGAATCAACCCTCATCCAGGCTTTCGCCGATAAAAGTCGACATGACAGTAGCCCGTTTCATCCGAGATCGTCAAACGGACAGCCTACACGGTCGTCGAAAATGGAGACTATCGACTCGAAACATCTTGCGGAAATAGCCGGAAACTTTCAAATTTCCGGGAGGATAGGGGATATTGGTAAATTGGCATCGGGCAATATCCACGACACCTATTTCGTTTCCACAAGTCGTTCGGAAGAAAAGGGTTTTATTCTTCAGAAAATCAATCGCAAGGTTTTCCCTTCGCCGGAAAAAATTATCGAGAATCATCAGGTTCTTTCGGAACACCTCAAAGGGAACCGGAAAGCAATCGACAACTCCCGACTGCCGTGGAAAATTCCGCAAATCGTCAAAACACATACTCAGGACGCCTTTATCGTCGACAGACGGGGAGATTTTTGGCGGGCGACGGAGTACATCGGCAACTCGAAAACCTACGTCTGCCCATCGGATCCCGAAATTGTGTATCATGTAGGCCGTTCTCTCGGTCAGTTCCATCTTCTGACCAGCACTCTCGATATAACCAGGCTACACCGTGTGCCGGATGGATTTCACGTCACGTCTCGATACTATAAAATCTTCCTATCCAGGCAAAAAACCGCAAAAAACCGACAGGACGAAGAACATTCCATTTTTGCCTTACAGTCATCCAAGCTATGGGGCCGCATGTCGACACTTTGGAAAGGGCCCAAGCTGAAAACCGATTGCGGATCGGAACAATTCACGGCGATCCCAAAATCTCGAACATTCTATTCCATGCTCAAAAGAAAATCCCCGTAGGTATAGTCGATTTGGATACGGTACAGCCCGGTCCGGTTTTGTACGACATTGGGGACTGCGCCAGATCCTGCTGCAATCCGCTTGGAGAGGATACCACCGACTTCGACTCGGTTCGGTTCGATTTGCTCCTGTTTCAAAAACTTATGGAGGGATATCTCGAACAGGTTTCGGCTCATTTTACCCGCTACGACTATCGCTATCTGTTCGATAGTCTCCGCTTGATTGCATTCGAGCTGGGACTGCGATTTTTTACGGACTATCTTTCGGGCGACCGATATTTTGGAGCGGCGCACCGGAACCATAATTTGAACAGAGCATTGGTCCAGTTTTTACTGGTCCGAAGTATGGAAAAACAGAAAGAGACTATCTGCGGGATCGTCGACAGAATTCGAAAGAGACTCTAACCTGAAAGAATGGCCCCGACTAAAGTGGAGACGCTTGTACACGGACGCAAAACGATGGAGGAGACTTTGGAAAAGAGCAATCTGCTGAAAGGATGTTGCCACTGCGGTAACATTCAATACTCCTTGAAGACGAAAATACAAACTCAAATGTTCTCGGCGCGTGTATGTTCCTGTACATTTTGTGTGAAGCATGGCGGGCGCTATATTTCGGACCCGAATGGAGAGATGACGGTTTGCATTCGGGACAGGAGCAGGACCATTGCGTACGAATTCGGTACAAAGACGGCAAAGTTCATCATTTGCAGTCAATGCGGAACGATGCCCGTAATTGTCGGAAAGATGGGAAGCCGATATCGTGGTGTCATCAATTGCAACACATTGGATGAAACGTATCGGCTGAAAACCGAAGCACAGGCGATGGATTTTTCAAGCGAAGATTTACAGACGCGATTGAAGCGGCGCGAACGCAGTTGGATTGGAAAGGTAGAGGGCGTTTCCTATTTTTTCCGGGAGGATGAGGTATTCTGCTGCGAGAGCCGGTAGTCGATCTACCCACAGGCGTGACAGGATACCATTGTTTTCCCGACTTTTTCCAGTTTTGGGGATGTGCGGGAGCAGATATCCATCGCTTCCGGACAGCGAGGATGGAAAGTGCATCCCGGCGGGGGGTCGATTGGCGATGGCAGCTCCCCCTTCAACATGATGCGCTTTCTTGCGGCGAACGGATCGGCCACCGGCGTTGCCGACAATAGAGATCGGGTGTAGGGATGCCGAGGATGGGAGAACAGTTCGTCGCGACTGGAAGACTCCACGGGCGTTCCCAAATACATCACCAAAACGCGATCGGCGATAAACCTCACTACGGAAAGATCGTGGCTGACGAACAGATAGGCCAGATTCAAGCGGTCCTGCAATTCCGTAATCAGATTCAGAATTTGTGCCTGGATCGAAACGTCCAGGGCGGACACCGGTTCGTCCAGTACCAGAATTTCCGGCTTGAGCATCAAAGCCCTGGCTATTGAAATCCGCTGCCGCTGACCGCCGGAAAACATATGCGGGTAGCGCCCGTAGTGTTCGGGTCGCAGGCCGACCTCGTCGATCATTTTCATGGCGGCTTCGCGTCTTTTGGACTTGCTCGTATCGGTATTCACCAATAGAGGCTCTTCGAGGGTGAGACCGATCTTTTGGCGGGGATTCAGCGAACCGTAAGGATCCTGAAAGACGATTTGAACATGCGAGTGGAGGTCTCTAATTTGGGATTTGCTCGCCGTCGCCACATCCACGCCGTGCACAGTCAGACTTCCCGAAGTTGGCAACTCGATCAGCGTGACCAATCGGGCCAGCGTCGATTTGCCGCAACCGGACTCTCCCACTACCGCCAACGTTGTTCCTCTGTCCAAATGGAACGTAGCGTTGTCCAGCGCCTTTAGAACGACACTCCTTTTCAGCAAACCCCGATCGATGCGGTAATGCCGACTCAGATTTTTCGCGTCCAAAATGCGCACATTCATGTGGCCGCTCCGGTGGTATCGGCATCCCGATTTAATGGAGCTTCCTTTCCCAGAGGATAGTGGCACAAAGCCGATCCGAGTTCTTCCGATGCGGCTTCGGGCGGCTTCAGGCTGCATTTGGCCGTTGCAAACGGGCAGCGGGGCGCAAAAAGACATCCGTCCGGTTTGTCGAACTGTCCCGGAACCACACCGGGTATCGAAGGCAAACGGCGAGAATTGGACCTTTCGGGCAGCGAGGCGAGCAACGCGCTCGTATAGGGGTGATGCGGATGGGAAAACAGCCCTTTTACCTCCTGTCTCTCCACCTGACGACCGGCATACTGCACGATCACGTGTTTGGCGGTTTCGGCCACCACTCCCATATCGTGCGTAATCAGCACCAGAGCCATATCCGTATCTTTTTGCAGCAGCGTCAGCAAATCCAAAATTTGGGCCTGTATCGTTACGTCCAGGGCCGTAGTAGGTTCGTCCGCAATCAAAAACCTCGGCCGACAGGCGATCGCTATTGCAATCATGACGCGCTGATTCATTCCACCCGAAAGTTGATGCGGAAATGCGTTAAGCCTCTTTCGGGGTTCGGGAATGCCGACCAGGTCCAGCAGTTCGACCGCTCTGTTTTTGCAGGCCTTCGATGAGACGTTCAAATGCGTTTTAAGGGCCTCTTTGATTTGGAAGCCGACGGTAAAACAGGGATTCAGGCTCGTCATCGGCTCCTGAAATATCATCGCCATCTCTTTGCCTATGATCCTGCGTCTCTCTTTTCCGCTTATCCTCAGCAAATCTTTGCCGTCGAAACTCATGCGATCGGCCACGACTTTTGCCGTCCAGGGCAGCAATCCCATCAGTGCCAGCATCGCTACCGATTTTCCCGAACCGGATTCTCCGACAATCGCCACGAAGTCGCCGGCGTCGAGTCGGAGCGAAACGGCGTCAACCGCCACGAACGGGCCGCCTGCCGTCTGAAAGGAGACGGTCAAATTTTCGATTTCGAGCAGCGGCATAGTTTCCTACGACCGTTTGAGTTTGGGATCAAGCGCATCCCTAAGTCCGTCTCCCATCAAATTGATGGACAAAACGGTCGATAGAATAGCCAAACCGGGGAAGGTGACGACCCACCAAGCGCGCAGGATGAACTCCCGCGCTTCGGCAAGCATAGTTCCCCATTCCGATGCAGGCGGTTGGGCGCCCATTCCGAGAAAACCCAAAGCGGCCGCATCCAAAATCGCAGTGGAGAAGCTGAGAGCGGCCTGCACGATCAGCGGCGCCATACAGTTGGGAAGAATGGTTACAAACATCAGCCGAAATGTTCCGACACCCACAACCTTCGCGGCGGTCACGTAGTCTTTCGTCAACTCGCTCAATACGGTCGCTCTCGTCAGCCGGACGTAGTGGGGCAGTTGAACGACGGCAATGGCGATCATCGCATTGGTAAGAGTGGGACCCAAAACGGCAACCAGCACCAATGCCAGCAGAAAACTGGGAAAGGCAAGAATGATATCCATCAGTCTTGCGATTGCCGTATCGATTTTTCCGCCGAAATACCCCGCAGCCAGGCCCATAAAGACACCCGCCAGCAAAGCTAGGACGACGACCACGCAACCGACAAAGAGGCTGAACCGCGCTCCGTGAATCAGTCGCGAAAGCATATCCCGACCGACGGCATCGGTTCCCAGTAAAAACTTGGTACTGCCGCCCTCCTGCCAAAACGGCGGCTGCAGAAATGCTTCGCGGTACTGCTCGTTGGGAGCATGGGGAGCTACCCAGGGGGCAAAAATCGCCACCAGCACTATACAAACAAAAAAGACCAATCCAAAAACGGCACCCCGATTTTCCCTAAAACAGAACCAGAATTCGACAGCCGCCGAAAAGCGGCCCGATGGCCGGTTGTCAAAAGGCTCTACAACGGCACTCTCTTTCATCCTCTAATCCGTATGCCTTATTTGCGGATTAATCAGGCCATAGGCCAAATCGACAAATAAATTGACGATCATGATGAAGCATCCGATCAACAGCAGTCCCCCCTGTACGGAGGGGTAGTCGCGCCTTCCTATGGAGTGGACGATCCATTTGCCGACCCCGGGCCAGGAGAAGATCGTCTCGGTCAGAATCGCTCCTGCAAACAGCACCCCCACTTGCAAACCAATGACCGTCACGACCGGAATTAGCGCATTTCGCAGCGCATGGACTCCTACAACGCGAAAGGGGCTCAAACCTTTTGCTTTTGCGGTACGGACATAGTCCTCGCCAAGTACTTCGAGCATTGCCGAACGCGTCTGCCTGGCAATGATGGCCATCGGTATGGTTCCCAGCACAACGGAAGGCAAAATCAAATGGGAGATAGCCGACTGGAACGCGCCCTCCTGCCCCGACAGGATACTGTCGACAATCATAAAACCGGTAACGGACTCGAAAAAGAACATAAAGGAGATGCGTCCCGACACCGGCGTCCATCCCAACATCCCGGAAAAAAGGATGATCAGCAGCAAACCCCACCAAAATATGGGCATCGAATATCCCGTCAGCGTTCCGGCCATTACGGTATGGTCGAAAACGGTTCCTCTGTGTACGGCCGCAATCATGCCGACCGGTAGCCCGATCAATATGGCAAGGAGTATGGCCGAAACGGAAAGCTCGACAGTGGCGGGGAACAACTCTCCAAACTCCTTGAGAACCGGTTTTTTCGTTATGATCGAAGTGCCGAAGTCTCCATGGAACATTCTATTGAGATACTTCGCATACTGCTCCAAAATTGGACGGTCGTATCCGAATTTTTTCATCAGTTGGGCGTGTCTCTCTTCGGACATTCCTCTCTCGCCTGCCATTACCAGCACCGGATCTCCGGGAATCAGGCGAATAAACGTGAAGGTCACCAGAGTAATGCCGATGAAAGTGGGTATCAGGATTCCGATTTTCCGAATAAAAAAACCAATCATGTCTACTTTTTGAGGAGATTTGCCGAGTCCGGCACGTACGAGTGCGGCAATGCCGACTTTGACGGGAAACAAGGAGTTCTCAGCCGGTCGCTATACGAGCGGGAATTTGCCTAAGCGGGGAGTGCCGATCAACCCGCAGTTGATCGGCAGAAACGAAACGGGACTATTTCAAATCCACTCCGTAAAAGATATGTCCGCCGAACGGATCGATCTTATAATCCACCACCTCTTTGCGGACAGGCTCGTAAACGATGGAGTGCGCGATCGTGGCCCAGGGTGCCTGCTCTTTAAAGATAACCTGCGCCTTTTTATACAGCTCTACGCGCTTGTCGTAATCGGAAACGATCTTTGCCTGCTGGATTAAATCCTCAAACGGCTTGTGGCACCAGTTGGAACGGTTGGCTCCGCCCGCCGCGCTGCAACCGAGCAGTACCGCCAGAAAATTGTCGGGATCGCCGTTGTCGCCCGTCCATCCAAGTAGCAGGGCACCGTCGCGTTTTTTGTCCTTGGATCGTTTCAGGTATTCAACCCATTCGTAGGAAACGATTTCTGCCTTCACCCCAATCTTGGCGAAGTCGGCCTGAATCAATTCAGCCATGCGACGCGCATTGGGATTGTAGGGCCGCTGCACCGGCATGGCCCAAACCTTCATGCTAAGGTTGCTTATGCCTTCCGCTGCCAGCATTTTCTTGGCCGCTGCCGGATCGTAGGGATCGTCCTGAACGGCATCGTTGTAGGACCAAATCGTAGGAGGAATCGGATTCTTGGCGGCCTTTCCAGATCCCTGAAATACCGCCTGCAGGATCGCCTTCTTGTTGATCGCCATATTGAGGGCCTTTCGAACTTTCGGATTGTCGAAGGGCGGCATCATCGTATTGTATGCCAAATAGCCGACATTCAACCCCTCCTGCTGCATCAGGTTGATTTCGCTGTCGTTTCTCATGCCATCTAGATCGGCTGGATTCGGATACGGCATTATATGGCATTCTCCCGCCTTCAACTTCTGGTACCGTACGGAAGCCTCTGGCGTGATGGCAAATACGAGGCTGTCGATAGGCGATTTTCCGGTCCAATAGTTCGGGTGCGCCTTAAAGCGAATGAATGCATCCTTTTGGTATGCCAAAAACTGAAAGGGACCGGTCCCCACAGGAACTTGATCGAACTGGTCCGGAGTTCCGGCGGCATACATTTTTTCCGCATATTCCGCCGAATGAATCGAAGCGAAATCCATCGCCAGATTCGCAATCATTGGAGCTTCCGGCCGGTTCAATACGAATTTGACTGTGTAGTCGTCCAATTTGACGATGGTTTTGATCAGAGCCGGCATATCCATCCCTTCCAGATATTCGTAGGTGCCGGCGCTAACCGTGTGGTAGGGATGGTATTTGTTCAACTGCCGCATAAAACTGAAAATCACATCGTCCGCATTGAAATTCCGTGTGGGACGGAAGTCCTTCGAGGAGTGAAACTGAACTCCCTTTCTCAAATAAAAGGTGTATTCCAGTCCGTTTTCGGAAACATCCCACTTTTCGGCCAGAGCCGGGACGACCTTGGTTGCTCCTCGTTTAAATTCCACCAACTTGTTGAAAACCTGACGGGAAGATGCATCGAACGTCGTTCCGGCGGTATACAGTGCGGGGGTGAACCCTTCCGGGCTTCCTTCCGAACAGTATACCAAAGTTTTGGCGGCGGCATTTTGCGCCGCAAAAGCCAACAGCGCCGCACCGCAGATACCCACAAACAGTTTTGGAAAAGATCCCATTATGCCCTCCGTAGACAATTAAATAGAACGGATAAAAAAACCGACGACAACAGATACCGTCGCGTACTTGGCCTTTCTATACAAACGGGCCTTCAAAGTCAAAAACAATGAGGAATCTCCCCCGTTTTTTCCTTTCGGACCGATCGGGAAGACATCTACACCGTCAGACAGTCGAAGCGGTGTACAGGCACTCAATCTGGCCTCGCCGGACCGCTGGAAATATCGCGAACTTCATTGACAGATCGATTCGAATTTATATAGTGCTCTGTCACTATGGTTTCATGTGGAGTGCTTAAGCCGTCGGGAAAAACAGGGAACGACGGCAAAAGGACATAACGAAGCGGACCCAATCATGGGAGGGAACGATGAGAAAAATAGTCGGACGGACAGTGATGTTTGCCGTTTTGTTCGCTTTGGTAGCGAATGTCGGGTTTACGGCAGAGAAAGTGTTAAAAATCGGCATTGCCAAAGAGCCGGCCAATCTGAACCCGATTCTGATTCCCGGCATTTACGGCGAATCCTTAGCCGGCAATATTTTCGACACGCTAATCTCCTTTAAGGAGAGTGCCGCAGAGGCCGCGCCCGCACTGGCCGAGAGGTGGAGCATCTCAAAAAACGGAAGGGTCTACACCTTCCATCTCAGAAAGGGCGTGACGTTTCACGACGGTCGGGAACTGAAAGCCGAAGACGTGAAGTTTACGCTGGAGGCGATCATGGATCCCAAAAACGCATCGCCAAGCAAGGAGTTCTTTTCTCCGGTCGAAAGGATAGTCGCAAAGGGCGACTACGAGGTGACGCTTTATCTGAAAAATCCCTATGCGCCGCTGCTGCTGGCTCTGGGAAGTCCGACGTCCGGCATTGTTCCCAAGTCGGCGGTTTTGGCAATGGGCATGGACAAATTCGACCGCAATCCCATCGGAACCGGTCCCTTTAAATTTGCCGAATGGCTTCCGGACGACCGGATTGTATTGGAGAAAAACGAAGGCTACTATCTGGGTTCTCCCAATATCGACCGGGTAGTCTTCAGACCGATCCCCAAACCGGAGGTTATGGCAGCCGAAATCGAATCCGGCGGCATTCATATCGCCCACCAACTGACGGCCCAGGATATCGCTCGACTGTCGAACGACGAAAATTTGAAGGTCAAAACCGTCACAGGTCTTGGCAACTCCTATCTCGGCTTTTCCTTTAAGAACAAACCCTTTTCCGACATTCGTTTCAGAAAGGCCCTCTACCATGCGGTTCCTTTCGACAACGCCATCAAGGGTATCTGGAAGGGCGTCGGAGCAAGATCCTACTCCTGGATTCCATCCGGAGTGTTCCCGGAAGACACCGACTACATGAAAAATGCGGCTCTACCGTACGATAAAAAGGAGGCCAAGCGGCTTTTCGACGAACTTAAAAAAGATGGGGTCCTTTCCGACGGATTCGAGTTTTCGATCTATACCTCGCAAAATCCCTATCGCGTAAAGATCGCCACCGCGATCGCAACCGAGTTGAGAAATTTCGGTCTGAAGGCAAAGGTCGAATCTTTGGAATGGGGAACCCTGTTTCCGCTTTTGAAGAAGGGAACCGGCGTCTACATTATGGGATGGGGATCGGTGCCGGATCCGGACCGGTGGACGTACAAAATTTTCCATACCGGCTCGACCATGAACTTTTCGCACTACAGCCGACCGGAAATCGACAAAGCGCTTGAACAGGGTCGAATTCTGGTGGGGACGGAGAAGCGGGGCGCGATGTACAAAAAGGCGATGCGAAAGGCTCTTGCCGAAGACTACATCCATATTCCTCTGGTTTTCAAAAGCGTAACTGCGGTCGTCAACAGGGCCGTCGTGGACTTCTCACCCTCTTCGCAGGACTATTTCCACCTCGTGACGGAAAAACGCAACGTTGCATTGAAATAGGAAACTTGTGTCAACGCAAGCGGCAGCGCGGGAACCCCGGACGGGATCATGCGCTTCGCTCGCAAGCGAGGAACGTTGGCGGTCTATATAGTCAGAAGGGTTCTACTGTTGATTCCACTATTGATCTGCGTCTCCCTGCTCATTTTCGGCATCATGAAAATGACGCCGGGGGACCCCGCCATTGCACTGTTGGGAGATCGGGCTACGGAAGAGACGATTGCGCTCACCCGCAAGAAGTTCGCTCTCGATCGTTCTCTGCCGGTGCAGTATATGCGGATGATGCAGAACCTTTTCAACGGCGAGCTGCAATCCATCTTCTATAAAGAGAATGTACTGACGGTAGTGCTCAAACGACTGAAACCGACCCTGGAGCTGGGAGTTTCGGCACTGCTTTTTGCCATTGTCGTTTCGATTCCGGCGGGGATCGTCTCTGCCGTCAAGCGCAATTCGTTTTTCGACTACGCTTCGATGACGACCGCCCTGTTCGGGATGTCCATACCGGTTTTCTTCACCGGAATTCTGCTGATCTACCTGTTTGCCGTGGAGTGGAAAGTGTTGCCGGCCTCCGGTTATGGAGGCGGCATCTTTACCATCGACGGCCTCAAACATCTTATTATGCCGGCTGTCGTCCTTTCGTTCACGCTGATGGCATCGACAACTCGCATTACCCGTTCGGCGATGCTGGAAGTGATACGAGAGGACTACATTCGCACTGCCAGAGCCAAAGGCGTAAGGGAGCGGGCCGTAATCGCCACGCATGCGCTCCAGAACGCCATGATTCCCATCACCACCAACATCGGCAACCAGGTTGCGAGGCTGTTTGCCGGGGCGGTGCTGACCGAGACCGTATTCGCCTGGCCGGGCGTGGGCCGATTGGCGGTCAACGCCATATTCAGGAGGGACGAACCGTTGGTGTTCGGGTGCGTCCTTTTGCTGTCTCTGATTTACGTGCTAGTCAACCTAGCCGTCGATCTTTTGTATGCGGCAATCAATCCTCGAATCAGCTACGAATAGAGGAGGCGGCATGCGGGGAAATATACCGTTCTACCTGTCGTTGCTCAACCTGATTCTACTGGGCAAGTTCGCCGACGAGGCCTTCGAGGAACCGATCTCCTACGCCCTCTTTGCGCTCCTGACTGTCGGATTGCTGGCATTGGCAATCCGCCGGAAAAGGGCGGGAGCCGAAAGAGGGAGAACAAAGAGTACCGGCGACCTCATGTGGAAGAGGCTAGTTAGCAACAAAAACGCTATTTTCGGCCTGGCGATCCTGATCGTTATTGTCTATATCTCCATCCTGGCACCCTTTGTCAGTCCCCACGACCCGTTGGACATAGATTGGGGAGCCCTCAACCAGGGAAGTTCCGCCGACCATTGGCTAGGCACCGACGATATGGGTCGCGACATTATGTCCCGTGCCATCTACGGAACCCGCATCGCTATCGGCATCGGTTTGGCGGCCGTGATTCTCAATACGCTGATCGGAACCGCTCTGGGTTTGATCGCCGGGTATTACGGCGGTAAAACGGACAATCTCATCATGCGCATGCTGGAGATCTGGAACTCCGTTCCGTTTATTCTGCTTGCGATCGCCGTTATGGCAGCTCTGGGTACCGGCATCGGAAAGCTGATTGTGATTGTCAGTCTCTCCAATCTAATGGCTTTTGCCCGAATTATACGCGGATCGGTTCTCTTAATCAGGGAGTCGGACTTCATCGCGGCATCCAAAATTATTGGGATATCCGATCTGCGAATTTTGACCGACCATGTGATTCCGAACTGCATTTCGCCGATTTTGGTGTTGGCCAGTCTAAGCATTGGAGAGACCATTCTCGTCATTGCCGGTTTGAGTTTTTTGGGATTGGGAGTTCAACCGCCGATGGCCAGCCTGGGGGCTATGCTGTCCAACGGCCAGCAGTTTCTGCACGACAACGTTTTGATGTCGCTTGTCCCCGGTGCGGCAATCCTGTTGATCGTGCTTTCGTTCAACCTGTTCGGCGACGGAATGAGAGATGCTCTGGACACCAAACTGAACGATTAAAGAAACCTGGAAAAAACGCCAAAATATCGAATTCCCTCCGGATTCCTATCAACTGGATTGTAGCATATGGATGACGCGCTCCTGGAAGTCAGGGATCTGAAAACCTGGTTTTATACGGATGACGGCATTGTGCGCGGATGCGACGGCGTCAGTTGGCGGGTTCGAGAAGGGGAAACCCTTGCCGTAGTGGGAGAGTCGGGTGCCGGAAAATCGGTTGCGGCGATGTCGATTCTCAACTTGATCCCGTTTCCTCCCGGTAAAATTGTGGGGGGCGAAATTCTGTTCGAGAAGCAAAACCTTGTCGGCATTTCCCCCAAAAGAATGAATGCCATTCGCGGCAATAAAATCGCCATGATTTTTCAAGAGCCGATGACATCCCTCAATCCGGTAAAAAAGGTCGGATGGCAGATACGGGAATCGATTCTGCTGCACCGAATATGCGGTAAAAGGGAGGCTTTGGAACGCTCCGTCGAACTGTTGGATATGGTGGGCATCCCGGATGCCGACAAACGGGTCGATGACTACCCGCATCAGATGAGCGGCGGCATGAGACAGCGCGTTATGATCGCCATTGCCTTGGCTTGCAACCCGAAACTTCTGATTGCGGACGAACCCACCAGCGCGCTGGACGTCTCCATTCAGCTGCAGATTCTGGAGTTGTGCAAAAAACTGCAGCGGCGATTGGGAATGGCAATGATCCTCATCACCCACGACATGAGCGTCGTGGCCGAAGTGGCAGACAGTGTAGCCGTAATGTATGCCGGCAAAATAGTCGAGTACGGCCCTGCCGAAAGGATTTTTTACGAATCGGCGCACCCCTATCTGAACGGACTGAAAAAATGCATTCCAAGACTCGATGCCGAACAAAAGGAGCTGTTTGTGATCGATGGAATCGTACCCGATCCGTTGAACCTTCCGCAGGGTTGCAAATTCGAGCCCAGGTGTCCACAGTCCATGCCGCTCTGTAGGGAGGACGCACCGCCGAGACAGATTCTCGAAGGAGAGCACTACGTATGCTGCTGGCTGTTCGGCGGGAGAAAGAGCTATGCGTAATGGCAGGAGAGTACTGAGCGTCGAAAATCTAAGAGTGCACTTTCCTGTCAAAAAGGGTCTGTTGAAAAAAACCGTGGGCCATATCAAAGCCGTAGACGGGGTTTCGTTCGATCTGTGGGAGGGGAAGACGCTCGGATTGGTTGGGGAGTCCGGATGCGGAAAAACTACCGTCGCCAAGGCGATCGTTCGTCTGATCGGCGAAAGTCGGGGCCGTATTATTTGCAGGAATCGAAACCTTTTGGAACTTAGCGGCAGGGAATTGCGACGGATGCGTTCCCATATTCAGATGATCTTCCAGGATCCCTTTTCCTCGCTGGATCCAAAAAAAACGGTAGGCGACATCATCGGCGAACCCATCAAATTCCATCGGCCCAAAGAAAATGCGGAAAGACTTGTAAAAACCTACATGCAACTCACCGGGCTGAGGGAGGAGTTCTACAAACGCTATCCCCACGAGTTTTCGGGCGGACAGCGGCAACGGATCGGAATCGCCAGGGCCCTGGCCCCGCAACCCGAAATTATTGTGGCGGACGAGCCGGTTTCCGCGCTGGATGTGTCGGTCCAGGCCAAGGTATTGAACCTGATGAAGGATCTGCAGAGACGGTTAAAATTGTCCTATCTGTTCATCACGCACGACCTGTCGGTGGTAAAACACATTTCCGATCAAATCGTGGTGATGTATCTAGGGCGAATCGTGGAACGGTTCGATGCCAATGCTATCGGCAAAGAGGCGGTGCATCCCTATACGAAGGCACTGATCGCTTGCGTCCCGGTTTCCGAACCGAGGAAAAGGGCGAAACGGCAAGTCCTGGAAGGAGAAATTCCGTCGCCCTTGAATGTTCCGAAAGGATGCTGCTTCGTTACGCGCTGCCCCTACGAAATTCACAGGTGCCATGAGGAAGCGCCGGCCGAGGAAAAGGTCCGGGAGGGGCATAGCGTGGCATGTCATCGCTGGAAAATGATCGGGCGGGCGGAAACCAGATGAGAATCGGGGAAAAGTGGGATGGAATATATTGTTTGATAAATCGGTAAAAAATGGGGTATGATATTCTCTTTCACATGCTCTTTAATCTTTAGGCGGAATTTTTTCGATGTCTCCGATTCGGGGGCGAAACGCTTCGACTTTTACCCGGTTCATCAAGCTTCACCCGGATAGGCACGGAAATACAAAGTTTCTGTTTTTTGGAAGGTTTCTATTGACATATCGATCCTTCATGAAATTCTCCTTTATGTCGTTATAAAGAAGAAATCTATCGCGAAAAGAACTTCAAGGAAAATGCAATGATCAAAAAAACTGTTTTGTCTTTGACGATAGCGGCGCTTTTTGCCGGGCCTGCCGTCGGTCAGACGAAGTACGGCGAAGCTGCCGTGACGAAAGGAAAACTGTATGTGGTAAGAAACAACCGCGTGTTGACATTCGATGCAGATAGCGGCTCCATTCCCATACGAAAACAGGATATCGTGCGCGTTGGAGATAGGTCGCATGCAGTGCTGCGCACGGTGGAAAACTCCAGAATTAAAATGGGGGGCAATAGCGTCTTCCAAATAAAACCCTGGAGACGCGGGAAAAAAGTGGGCCTTCTCAGAATGCTGTACGGCAGAAACGCCTTTCGGACCAATAGACGGGCAGACGAGAAGAAGGAGTTCCGTTTTGTAACCGCGACCGCAACAGTTGACGCTGGAGGAAAAGGAGGAGAGGCGGAAGGGCTGGTCGAGGTGAGCTCCAGCGCAAACACGCAAGTTGTGACGCTGAAAGGTGAACCCGCTTTCCAGGGGCTAAGCGGAACGGCAAAGGCGATTCCTGCCAATCACGTCTCGTTTACGGTCGGTGGAGGGCAATCGAGCTATCCAATTCAACTGCATGGGGATACACCCCCGACAATCGAAATAGAGGGACTTGGCAAGGATTCCCCAACAATGCCGGAGAGTGTGTCGATAGACGGTCATGCTACGGGAGTCGGCGTCGCCTTTACCGATCGGGAATTTGACGAGAGTAACAGGGAGACGGTTTCCACCGACGAGCCAATCCCCGAAGAGATACCGAACGATCCGGCAGACGACGCTTATTTTCAAGACAATCCGGAGGAAAGCGATGCTCCTGCCGAAGAGGAGCTCGACGTTGCGGTAGATTTTACGGACCCCGAGCTTGAGGAGGTCGCGGAATTCGATATTCCGGACGTAGATATAGAGGACATTACGGATACGGCAACGCAGCAGAGCCTAACAAAAAAGGCGAAAATAAGGCCGATTTTTTCCGAATAACTTTATGTCGACAACTTCTTTACCGGCCCGGATGGACTCCGAATCAACCCTTACATAACCATTTTTTCCACATGAATACTATTTTGAAAAACCAATTTGTACTGATACTTTTCCTGTTGTGCGCCTTTGCCATTAAAAGCCTGTATGGAGAGGAAAGCACGGCGGATCCCAACCAGCCCCCGCAAATCCTGACTTCGGATCTGATTCGAAAGCAAATCGTCTATGGACCGACCAAAAACGTCAGTTTCGTTTTCGTCGACGACGACAAGATAATGGAGATCTATATCAATCAAAAGCCTCAGCAGTTCGAAGCGGCAAGTACCGTCGTTATCGATAAACGGTTCAAATTGAAACGGGGCATTACTACGCTTGTGGTTGCTGCGGTCGATGAGGCGGGCAACAGACGGGAGAAATCCTATCTCATCGTATTCGGAAAAAACGAGACGACCCCCGGCGAATCGGAAAAGAGATACAAACTGAGATTGGCAGGACAGGGCAGCTTAGCGTACGAAGTAGACGACAATCCCACCCAGGATTTAAGCAGCCCAATTAAAATTGGAGATTTGGAGGTCCAGGGAGTGATTCCCGACGATGAACAGCCGGACAGCCGGACCGTTCTGAAAGGGAAACTGTTCCTCAATTACGGTACTGTTACCGGTTTTATCGGAGCGGAAGATACCTCCTACAGCAAAGCGGAAAACGACTTTTTGAACTCCAGGGCGATATTGGCGGGCATGGCATACGCAACCGCAATTGCGGAAAGTTGGAAGTTTCTGTTCACCTACATCTGGCTGGATATCAACGTAGGCAATGCCGACTTTTCGCAAAACCATCTGCTCTCTCCGGGATTTCAAATTCAATCGCAGGATGAAGAGGGCACCTATAAAAACAGATTCGGATTGGACCTCACGATTAAGGACTTTGCCGACGACGATTATGACGCCGGTTCCGAAATGGCCCTGAAGTGGGATTACGACGGTTTAGAACTCGATGGGATGGATCGCTATCGTCATACTATTGCCGTCGGATCGGTGGACGACGGAACCGAAACCTCAAAGCATAGATACCTGAATATGGATTTCGACTGGTACAATCGATGGGACAGCGGAGTGGCATGGGATATCGGCTTTGGATATCAATATCGTCGTTACGATACCGAAAAACCGTTAAAGGAGGATACCGTTTTGGGATCGAAACGAGTAGATATGCCAATGAGGCTTTCGACAGCCGTAGGGTATTTTTTTACCGAACAGTTTAGCGTCATGCTCAAATATAAAAATGAAACCAATCTTTCCAACAAATCGCCATACGTCAGGAACATCTATGGCATCACGGCATCGGGCCAGTATTGACCTGCAGCGGGTCGCTCCCGACAGCGATTCGTGGACGGTATCGCCGGCACGGGCCGGTCTCGACACTACAACGGAGGTATGATGAAGCGGAAACTTTTTAACAAAAATATCTATTTACTCGCTCTGTCTGCGATTTTCGCCTTGGTATCGATCGGGTGCAAGGAGATGAGCAACGAAGCAGACGGCTCCAAAACGTTGACCATCGATTTGGCGAACATCAAAGAGCAGCTGGAGCCGGTGGGGCCGGCTCCGAGCCTCCTCGGTGCCAGCAGTGGATCGATCACGTCCTCCACCGTCAAAAGCCTGGTCCTGGGTGCTATCGTCGTGACTTCGCGCAGCGACCCGTATCTAAGCACCACGAAGGTGACGGAGAAGATCGAGGAGGATTTGAAGCAGGAGGCGATCAACTCCGTCAACTACCTCTCCGTAGTCGATCTCCCTATCAATGAGGACTATATCGAATTTTTGGTCCCGCCGCAGACCGCCGGCAAGTGGCAGGTTGCCGTCGTATCGTTCGATTTCAATCTCGACGTTTTAGCCGACTGGGAAGACTACGAAAGCAAAGGGAAAATTCTTCACAAGGGTTTTACCGAAGGGTTTTATACTTTCGATACGATCGGCGAACAGATCATTCAAATCGATATGGAAAACTACGATAAGGAGGATAACACTCTTTAGCGGCTTCCACTTAATGCAACAAGCTTGATGAACCGGCAAAAAGTCGAAAATTGCGCAAATTGTCATTCCCGCGAAGGCGGGAATCTAATAAAATAAGTTGGTTATAGATTCCCGCCTTCGCGGGAATGACGGTTC
>CAZLTI010000037.1:0-13749 GCA_964562335.1 uncultured Pseudomonadota bacterium
ATATCGTAAATCCAATAATATTGCCTGTTTCAGAGAAAGAACAAATTCACCGTGGCAGTAGAGGGAACCGCCTTGCGTTTCCCTTCCGATAGAACTACAATAAACGTCCGACAATCGATAATAGGGTCGCCCTATAAACAGGCAGTTCTTTAGGAACCTTCCGAAAAACGCCAAAGAAAAAGCCCTACATTCAACCCCACTGCCGAAATGAATCTAACCGAAAAAAGTTACATCAAAAGTTTGGTGCAGTTGATGAGCGAATCGGATCTGTCCGAAATTTCCATCGAAGAGAAACAGGTGAAGCTGACATTGAAGCGGGAGTACAAACCGAAATTCGAAGGAGCCACCGTCGCCTCGACTTCCGAACGGATCCCGCCCCCGAACCTCCGCAACCGGGAACTCCGTTGGGAGGAGGCGGGACCTTCGGCGGCAACGGAATCCGAACAGCCGACGGACCGGAGCGCGGAAAAAGGAGTTCACCATATAACCACCCCGCTCGTCGGAACGTTCTACGCCTCGCCCTCTCCCGATGCCCCTCCCTACGTTCAAAAGGGGGATAGGGTCGCCAAGGGACAGACGGTATGCATCGTCGAAGCGATGAAACTCATGAACGAAATCGCATCGGACGTATCCGGCGTGGTGGAGGAAATTCTCTGCGAAAACGCTTCCCCCGTCGAATTCGGGTCGAAACTGTTTGCCATACGGGTCGGATAGAGATGTACAAGAAGATTCTAATTGCCAATCGCGGAGAGATCGCGGTCCGAATTATTCGCGCCTGCCGCGAAATGGGAATCAAAACGGTCACCGTTCACTCGACGGCCGATGCGAACGCACTTCACGTACAGCTATCCGACGAATCCATGTGCATCGGCGGCCCGCCCGCCGTGGAGAGCTATCTCAAAATTCCCCACATCATATCGGTAGCGGAGGTCACCGGAGCCGAAGCGATACATCCGGGATACGGATTTTTGGCCGAGGACGGCAACTTCGTCGAAAAATGCAACGCGTCGGGAATCGACTTTATCGGTCCCAATTCCGGCGTCATCAAAAAGATGGGAGACAAAATTGCGGCCCGCAAGATTGCCGAATCCATCGGATGCCCGACCACGCCGGGAAGCGAGGATGCCATTCCGGATGCGAAATCTCTGCTCGAGACGGCCAAATCGATCGGCTTTCCCGTGATGATCAAAGCGTCCGCCGGAGGCGGCGGACGCGGAATGCGGATCGTCAACTCCATGAGCGGCCTGGTGAACGCCTACGATACGGCAAAGGCGGAAGCGCTGGCATGCTTCAACAGCGACAGGGTGTTTCTGGAGAAGTTCCTGGAAGAGCCGCGCCACATAGAAATTCAACTGCTGGGAGACAAATACGGGAACATTGTCCATCTGGGAGAAAGGGACTGCTCCATCCAGCGCCGCAACCAGAAAATCATCGAAGAGGCGCCGGCCAAAGGTCTGTCGGACGAGCTGCGCCAAAAGATGGGGAGAGCCGCAGTGGAGGTGGCGAAGGGCGTAGGCTACTACTCGGCAGGTACGGTCGAGTTTTTGTTGGACAAGGAGGAAAATTTCTATTTTATGGAAATGAATACGCGCCTGCAGGTGGAGCACCCCGTAACGGAAATGGTGACAGGAATCGATATCGTCAAGGAATCGATAAAAATCTCCGCCGGCGAAAGACTGGAAATCGCTCAAAAGGATGTAAAGAGCTGCGGACACGCCATAGAGTGCCGCATCAATGCGGAGGATCCGGAAACCTTCATTCCCAGTCCCGGCATCATCACGGAATATCACGCTCCAGGAGGACTCGGAATTCGAGTCGAATCCGCCGCCTACCACGGCTGGAGCATTCCCCCCTACTACGACTCCCTGATTGCCAAACTGATCAGCGTCGGCACCGACCGCAACATGGCCATTCGGAAAATGCTCGGCGCTCTGGACGAATACATCATCGGAGGAGTCAGTACGAATATCAAGCTACACCGCCGCATCCTAAAAAGTCTGAGATATCAGAAAGATACAATCGATACGTCCTTTTTGAAGTACTTTGTCAGGGTGTAGGTACTCTCCCCTTTCGACCTAGCCTACCGCACTCTCCTGCCGGTTGGCGCGGGAACGCCCGTCGGCCTTGGCGGCAGAAAGCGTTTCCCCCTTCGGTATCACGGAGGCGGGAGAATATGTTTCGGGACCGTCCCTCTTGTCGAGCAGCAATGAAATCAGCTCCCTGCTTTTCAGGAAATCGAACACCTGCTCCCGCGTCTCCCTATTTTTAAAAAGTTCTGTCATGGAGTCTTTTAGCTTGTGGGGATCTTCGATGGCATGATTTTTCATGAAGTCCATTCCCAGCAGCCTTCTCCTCTTTCGATCCGTCATGGACGCCATTCTCTCCTGAAGAGCCTTGAACGTGACCTCCAGCTCACTGTCGCCGATCTTGCCCTCCCTCGCTCCGTTTTCGAACCGGGATATGGTTTTCAGGTAGTCGTCGATCTCTTTGCTGCCGTCCGATGCCGATTTGGACCCGATATTTCTGCCGGATTCGTTCTGGCGGAGGGTTTTGGTGGAGTGCGCCTGCGCTCTTTTCGTTTGATTGGTTGCCGTATTGGTGCCGTTGCCCGTAGAATTAGCCTCCGGCTTACGATTGGGAGAATTTTTCATATACGGGGACAAAGCACCGCCATTCGACGTTTTGGCTGTTGCAATCATTTTCGATCCGTCTTTCGGGATGAACTGCTTCTTCCGGCCTTGGCGGCCGATATCGTAGGGGAAAACAATATTGATGCCAAAAACGGCGACCCTCCATTGCGGCCGGACCTCTTTTCCCCTGCGCCTGCCTCGGCCGGACCGGACCTATCTTTGTCCGCAGGACGGGGGTTTTCGATTCGCTAACGGACTATGGAATCTCCAATCGCTATCGTTGGTGCTGGCTTGGCAGGATGCGAAGCGGCGTGGCAGATCGCCAGAAGAAAGATCGCCGTCACCCTGTTCGAAATGCGTCCCGCAGTAAAAACCGAAGTGCACAGGACCGCCGATCCGGCCGAATTGGTGTGCAGCAACTCCCTGAAATCCGAAGAGATATCGAATGCGCACGGGCTGTTGAAAGCGGAGATGGAGATGGCGGACTCGTTGATCGTGCACGCTGCCAAATCCAGTCGGGTTCCCGCAGGGACTGCTTTGGCCGTCGATAGAGAGATGTTTTCCCGGCAGGTAAAAAAAGGACTCGCCGATACCGGACATATTGTCTTCCGGCAGCAGGAAGTGACCGATATCGAGCGGCTGCGAGAAAACCACCCCGCTGTTTTGGTCGCTACGGGTCCGCTGACTTCGCAGCGACTTTCCGTTTCGTTAAAACGGCTGCTGGGCGAAAGCCAGCTCTATTTTTACGATGCTATCGCACCGGTCGTATTTGCGGAATCCGTCGACATGAGCAGGGCCTATCGGGCCTCGCGCTACGGCAAGGGGTCTGCCGACTATGTCAATTGCCCCATGAACCGGGAGGAGTACGAGAACTTCGTCCGCGACCTCGTTGCGGCAGAAAAGGTTCCTTTCAGACACTACGAGCAGAAGAGACATTTCGAGGGATGCCTGCCGATCGAAGTGATGGCGGAACGGGGAGCGGAAACGCTTTGCCACGGGCCGATGAAACCGGTTGGCCTGGAGGATCCCAAGACCGGCAGAATTCCCTGGGCGGTCGTCCAACTCCGGCAGGAAAATCGCTCCGGTTCCCTGTTGAATCTGGTGGGCTGTCAAACGCGGATGACGCTGCCGGAGCAAAAGCGGCTCTTTCGAAAGGTGCCCGGTTTGACGCACTGTGAATTCGCCCGCTACGGAAGCATGCATCGCAACACCTACATCAATGCCCCCGAACAGCTAAAGCACTCCCTGGAACTGAAAGCGGAAAGGAACATCTTTTTCGCAGGGCAAATCACGGGAGTCGAAGGTTATGTCGAATCTGCGGCCATGGGACTTTGGGCGGCCATCAATGTCGTGCAAACCGTTCGTCGCCAACCGCTGCCGGAACCAAATCGAAACACCATGATCGGCGGATTGGTGGGCTACCTGAACCGCTCCCTCTTTAACTTTCAACCGATGAACGCCAATTTCGGCCTGCTTCCCCCGTATCGAGGAACAAAAAGACTAAACAAAAGGGAAAGACGCCGTATCGTTGCGGAAAACGCACTGCGGGAATGGGGCGATCAACTAAGCGCCCTGAAAAAGAGCGTGTCGACCGGCTGTTGACGCGATACTAAATGGAGGTGGTTACGTCGTTCAAATATTCAATATAGAGATCGTGGGTCCGGTTTACTTTGTCGATATAGTTGCGGGTCTCGCGGGGAAGGCGATGGCTGGCCAGATCCATGTAGTCCTTCCCGTAATGGTTGATCCATCTCACCAAAGTTTTCGTTTTCCCGCACAGAAAGGACTCCTTCACCCGTCTCAATCCGGCATTGTACGAAGCCAGCACCATCTTACGACGAAACCGAGGGTTCTCGATTCCTTTGAGGGTCTCTTCCAACTGCCGAAGATACCGTATTCCGAGCGTCACATTCAGCTCCGGTCGCATGATCAGACCTTTCTCCAGCTCTTCCGTTCGATCGGCGGGGAAAACTTTTCGATACTGGGCTTTTGCCGTGCTCGGCATCAACTGCATCAGTCCCAATGCGCCCGCCGGACTTACGGAGTCCGGCCGAAAGTTGGATTCCGTCTTGATCACTGCCAAAACAAGAGGCAGCGGGACGCCGTACTCCCTGGATTTTACGACGATATAGGGGAATATCTCCTGAAACTTCGTTACATCCTCTTCGGCAAAATGATAATACAACGCCGGTTTCAATCGGGACTTGGAACCGCCGAACGACTGGGACAGCAGGGAGGTTGTCGAGCTGTAGAGAATAAAGCAACCCAGCGACAGAACGAATACCGGTCTCTTTCTCAGGATTTTTGACACGATGTTCATAATTGCTTGCCGTTTCCGTTAGCTTTCGTTTTGTATCCGCATATCCGCAATCCGTATCATGGTTTCCGATATGCCCCTTTTGCGAAGGGATGGGACGCAGTACTGCGGATTTGAGACGATGTCAGGTTTATTGTATTTGGTAGAACGGTTGTATTATACCGGCAATTTCAGCCTTGGCAAGAAAAAAAAATATAACGGAGTTTGAAAGTAGGAAGAAAGAGCGACCCTTTTTCCTGCCTTTTACCAGAAGAGCCCCGTTGTTTGACGGGTTGGCGGCAATCAAACCGAGGGAGAAAGTAGAGGAAAAACAAACGAAAAAAAACGGTTTTTATGCTATTGCATCCCAGAAATATTGCCCTTACGCACACCTTACGCCCTATAGAGCGTCTACTGTTTTGGTATGGATATTCATAAAAACGGCAGGTACCGCGCACAATATTTTGCAACAGGCCGGTCTCAAATAGTTCGGAAAGGAGATAGTGTTCGATGAAAAAGCATTACTACGCTGTATTTACGACGACGAACGAAGCGGTCGAGGTCGATTTTCCCGACCTGCAAGGCTGTTTGACGTTTGGCACAGACTTTGACGAAGCCTACGAACTGTCTGTCGATGCCTTGGCCGGCTGGCTGGCTCACGCGGAGAAACGGTTTGTCAAACCTCCATCGAAATATGGCGATTTGAAAAAGAGGTTCGACAAGGAAAACCAAACCATTGTCCCCGTACCGGTGGATGAAACGATTATAGAGTCCTACGCTCCCAAAAAGCGGATCAACGTTGTACTCCCGGTCGACGTGCTGAAACGTATCGACGAAACTAGGGGCAAACTGGGAGAAAGGGATCACTCCAAATTCATTACCAAAGGAATGGAGGAGTACACCCGGAAATTGACCTAAAAACTCCGCAAGCCAAAGCTACCATACTCGGACAGTTTCGTTTTAACTTGTCGTACCGAATGGTTATCGGTTCTCGGTCCGCCATTTTTGCTCCTAAAAAAACATCTGTTTGCCGATTATTGACGAAGAGCACGAGTCGGCATTTAATAGGTCGCTTCGTCGTCGAACGCGTGATAAATACCGCTTGCGGACGCCCTGTCGACCGTGTCGATAACAGCCTTTGCCCCTGCTTTTGCCGTGCGGTTCGCATCGCTCGAAGCCGAATCGGTACGCAGCTGACCGGGAACGACCGATATCACTTTTATCCCGGAAAGTTCGGGGTCGTGCATTAAACAGAGCGACAGCATATTCTGCGCACACTTGGCGATTCTGTAGCCGTACGAAAAACCGCCGCCGATAAAGTCTCCCCGCAGGTTTTGCGCTGTCGAGGCGAGTCTGGAGGTCACGTTCACTATCTTTGCAGAGTGCAGAAACTCGCGCGCTCCCCGCAGGATTCTCAACGCTCCGAGACAATGTACCTCAAATTGTTTGAGAACCTCGTTAGGCTCGACAAGGGAAAGGGAACTTCCAAAGCTTCCGCTACCCGCGTTATTGACGACGATATCGATCTTGCGAATCGGCAGGGAAAGGAGACGGCTCCTTAGTCTGCCTTCGCTTTCGTCGTCGGTAACGTCGCCGATCAAATGGTTGTAGCTCTTTGCCTCAATTGCCGGGCGGCGGCGGGAAACGCCAACCACAAAATATCCGGCCTCAAGATAGCCGCGCGCCAATTCCAGACCCAAACCTTTCGATGTGCCCGTAATCAATACGACGTTCATAGTATTTGCCGACAGTCTACGTTGTTTCCATTGAGATTCCCGATCCTTTTGCCATCCATTCGACAAATCTGCTGTTGGCTGGCCGCAATCTCGTTGGATCAGGAGTAGCAGAAACTCCCGCTTGTGACACCGGTGGAATGATATGTCATACCGCTCCCGACAGAAAAACTCAATTTATCCTTGGCGTAACCGGTTTTACAATCAAGAATTTAAACTATTAAAAAATATGGATGAAATATAAGTTTAAATAGAAAAATTAGCCAATTATTGAAATTTATTATAGTAAAATTAATATGTTAATATGGTCTGACCCGTTATTAACTGACCCATTATTCAGTAAACTGAAGGACCACCGGCTTTCAGCCGGTGGATTCGTCGAGCGCACTGGCTTTCAATGCGTTCACTAGGAAAACCTTGCAAAATCGCAAGTGATAGAATAGTATCACTTTATGAAAACGGAATTGGTAACCACGTTAAAACGGCAAGCAACGAAAATACTTGCCGACCTACATAAATCCAAAGAGCCTGTTCTAATCACGGAGCATGGGCGGCCGTCCGCCTATCTTGTCGATGTCGAGAACTACGAGTATATGCAAAATAGAATGAAAATTCTCGAGGGCATTGCAAGAGGAGAAAAGGCGGTTTTCGAAGGTCGAATATATTCCGAATCGGAGGCGGAAGAGAGAATGAGGAAATGGCTCGAGTAATATGGACGGAGCCTGCACTTATCGATCTCGACGAAATTGCAGAATATATTGCTTTCGATAAACCCAGTGCGGCCAGGAAATTGGTTAGGGACGTTTTAAAATCCGTGAAACGCCTAAAACAATTTCCCAAATCCGGCAAATGCCCTCCCGAACTGCAAAATACCGATTGTCTGAAAGTTATCGTAGGACCGTGCCGTATCTTTTATCGCATCGACAAAAATAGGGTTTACATACTTCACGTCATGCGCTCCGAACACAATTTAAGATTGTATATCCTAGAAAACCGTACAAACAAAAGCAGTTAACAAATGCATCGACACGGACGTAAATCGCGCTGCTCCACATCCTCCGTTGGAGAGGCTAAATAAAGCTTCTCGCATTCACATTGAATTTCTTAGCCAATCCCTTGATATGTTTTAAACTTAGCGCTCGTTTTCCATTGAGTATATCGGATACATATCCTTGAGACCCAAGGACATCGACAAGATCAATTTGTTTTAGGTTATACTCATTCATCAAAAAATCACAAAAAACTCCAAAAAAAGAGATTAAACTCGCCAAGACTCGAATGAAGGAGGTGCTTGAAAATGAAACATACTGAATTAAAAGAAAAGGCATTAAAAAGAAAAAAAATAAAAGCAGAGTACGACTCTCTCGAACCGGAATTCAAACTACTTCATGAGTTACTGAACGCAAGACAAAAGGCAGGTCTTAGCCAAGCAGAAGTGGCAAAAAGAATGGGAACCAAGGCTCCTGCCGTTACGAGACTAGAATCCTCACTCGGTAGCGGCAAGCACTCACCTTCGATTGCAACAATCAAAAAATATGCTGATGCGCTCGACTGCCATTTAGAAATCAAAATTATTGAAAACAACTGATCCGCAAATATCACGCAACAGTTGCATTCGCACGGGACACACTCGCTGCGCGCCCCTGTGTCCGGCGATGTCAGTGTAGATGGAAACTTTCCGGCGTATTTATCAAGCAAGCGCTATTTTACGACGAAACTCTGCCGCTTCGACCGCTTTTAGGGGCGATCTAGCGGGGAATCCAACCGCCGCATATCGGGAAAACCTGACCGACGAAACAGTCTGCCGCTTCGGAACAGAGGTATGCTACGAACGAAGCGTCCTCCCTTGCCGATACAAGCCGACCGAGCGGCACTTCGCGTCTCAATCTGTCCTGAAATTTGGGATTGGCTTGAATCTCCTGCGGGAAATAGCTTGGATTGTCGACGAAATTTTGGGCGATGGCGTTTACGTTGATATTGTGCTTTGCCACTTCGACGCCAACTGCCTGCACGTAGGCAATTTGTGCGCCTCTTGCGGCACTGTAGGTGGAGGTCCGCTTCATTCCTCTGAGTGCGGATGCACTGCCTATCACAACAATCTTGCCGGAAGCGCGGGACACCATTTGAGGCAGCACTGCGCGGGTTAGGCGGGGCAACGGGTGAACAAGCGCGCCAAAGACTTCGTTCCATTCCCTGTCGGTGACCTCCGCAGCGGGGGTTGTCGGCGCACCGACCGCCAGGTTGACGATCAGTACGTCTATCCTTCCGGCCTCCGCTACGACTCTGCCCGGCTCTTCGGGATCGACCAGGCACCCGACATGCGCGACGACTTCGGCGCCTTGCTCCTTTATCGATTGACAAATAGCCGGTCCCATAAAGGTATCCGATTGCGTAACCAGTATGCGTTTTTTGGAGAGAGTTCGTTGCATGGGAAAACCTCTTCGCGTTGTTTTATGGCGCAGGAAACATCCTCCAGGGTAACGCCGGTAGCGGCCGTCGCCCCAATGGAAGCGGCGCACCGTCGGTCTGCATGCGTGTGGCGGAGTCCTCTTCGCTATCGTTTGTCGGGGAATTTTTCGATCAATCTCGTGACGGTATCGCAACGGAAACACTTTCTATTGTGAATCGAGACCACTCCCCCGCAATCTGCACAGCAGTATTTACGATATTGGCTTTCGACAACCTCGTCGATTCCTCTCTTTTGGATTTCGTCTAAATTGTCCTTTATGCTCATCCGATAACTTTTTCTATATCTCGCATCCATGCGGTCAATTTGTTTGCATGGGTATTGGCTGCACTCAAAACAAAACAGGGACTTTTTGTTTTGGCCGTGGTTTATGCCCCTGCATTTTGCGAACAAATAGTCGCATCTTTTGCTGCTCGGTTTACAGCCGCTACATTGACTTCTTTTAAGATTGTTGAGGTAGGAAAGGTATTTGCTGCATATGGAGCAGTTCATGCCGCACGGGGCTATCAGCTTTTTTGCAATTTTTTTGGCTTTGCGTTTGGTCATTGTTGAGTTCATGCGCTTCGGCCGGAGTACGGCGGGAAGGGTCGCGATTTGTTGCGGATGCCATTATTGCAATCCAATATCGTAAAGGAAAGCCCGAACCGTCAAAATAGGGTTGCTTTGCATATGGGTCGCTTCGAACAAACGACGGGCATCGAACCGATTCCAAAATACCGGAGGCTATACAAAAGCGAACAAAGAGTTTAAAGGTGGGATTCCAATCTCTCTTTTTCGATTCATAACCATTCGGCGAGGATCGTTCTATGAACGTATACGTCTGTATCAAACATGTTCCCGACACGGCGGTTGCCATTAAAATCGTCGGCGAAAACGATTTTGAAAAAAAAGGATGCAAGTTTGTCGTCAACCCCTATGACGAATATGCAGTGGAAGAGGCCATCGAGATCGTAAAAAAAGCGGGCCGGGGCGAGGCGGTTGTCGTCACCGTCGGCGGCGCCGAGGCCGTTGCCTCCGTCAGAGCCGCGATGGCGATGGGTGCCCACCGGGGCATTCTGGTCAAAAGCGACGACTACTTTTTGGACAGCGCGACTACCGCTGCCGCCCTGCAAAAGGTGATCGAAAGCGACGGCAGGCCGGACCTGATTCTGATGGGGAAAGCCTCCGTCGACAGCGAGGGCTGGCAGACGCCCTACCGGGTCGCCGCAGCATTTCGCATGCCGATCGTCAACGAAGTCTCCAAACTGGATCTGGGAGAGGATCGCGTAACGGCGGAAAGGGAGATCGAGGGAGGTGCCAGACAGGTCCTCGAAATGAAGATGCCGTGCGTGATCGGTGCCACGAGGGGATTGAACGAACCGAGATATCCGAAGCTTCCGGACATCCTGAAGGCAAAAAGAAAGGAGATCAAGGAGGTGAAGATAACGGATCTGATCGGGAAAACGGAAGGCCCCGTCGCCGAACTGGTCAAGCTGGAAGCGGTCGGGGAAAGAGCTGCGGCGCATATGATCGAAGGCGGCGTCACGGAGGCCGTCGACAGGCTCGTCAAGATACTCAAAGAGAAGGAGAAGGTAATCTAGCGGAGGAGTTCGCCGAAGGATAGCGAAAGACCGCCCTATCAATTTAACGGGGGAAAGAACATGGCCACAATAGGCGTTGTGATCGAACTGGAAAACGGGAAGGCAAAAAGCGTCAACAACGGAGTGCTGACTGCCGCCTACGCGGGTGGCGCAAATGAGGTGACGGCGATTTTTCTGGAGGGCGATGCGGCGGAAAACAAAGATAGAGTGGGAACTTTCGGCGCCAAGGAGGCCGTTCAAGTAAGCGCAGGAAGAGCCGATCTCACGTCGAATCCCGATCTGCAGGCCCACGCTTTAAAAGCGCTGGTCGAAAGTCGGCGTCTGGACGGTCTGCTCGGCATCGGCAGTGCGAAGGGACGGGATCTGCTGGCCCGGCTTGCCGCCCTGCTAAACGTACCGTTGGCCCTGGATTGCATGCGGGTAGACTTCGACGAGAACCGGGTGGTGAAGTCCCATTTTTCCGGCAAGACGATGGCTACACTCAAACTCGCGCCGGATTTTATCCTCTGTGGCATGCGCCCAAATGCCGTAGAAGAGAAGAGGGTGTCCGTTGACGTAGAGACGACCGTTTTCGAAGCGGATGTGGAAGATCCCGGACTCGTGAAAGTCCTTGGAACGAAACGTCCCGAAACCGCAAGACTCGACCTGAGCGAAGCCGACGTAATCGTCACGGGAGGCCGCCCCATCGCATCTTCGGAAAACTTCGAGATTCTGGAGGAGTGCGCAAAAGCCATGAATGGAGCCGTAGGCGCCTCCAGAGCGGCCGTCGATGCCGGATATGCCCCCCATTCCATGCAGGTGGGACAGACGGGCAAGACGGTAAGCCCCAAGCTGTATATCGGATGCGGAATTTCCGGCTCGGTGCAGCACTTCGCCGGCATGAAAACATCCAAGGTGATCGTGGCGATCAACAACGACAAAGCGGCTCCCATCTTCGACAAATGCGACTACGGGATTGTTGGAAATCTTTTCGAGGTCGTTCCGGCTCTGACGGCAGCGCTGAAAAAGGGATAAAAAAGAGATGAAAATGGAAACGTATCTATTCGTCAAATCCGTGGTAATGGCTGTGGTTTTGGGAGGCGCCTTTTCCCTCTTCTTCTACCGCGTCCAAAAACTATACCGCCTGATGAGGTCGCTCGGCGGCAGAGCCGACTTTGTTTTCGACCGGATCGGCGAACGAATCCGGCTGCTCGCTACGGATATCCTCGGCCAGTCCGCCGTGCGCAGAAAGTTTGTTCCGGGGATCGCGCACTCCTTGATCTTTTTTGGATTTTTAGCCGTTCAGCCGCACTCTCTGGAGCTAATGGTCAGAGGAGTAATGCCCGGATTCGAACCAAGCGGCCAGCTCCCCCCTTTCTATAGCGGCTACCTGTACGCGGCCGATATTCTGGCCTGTCTGGTTCTGGTGGGACTCGCCCTGGCCCTCTATCGACGGGTTGTCGTGCGCCCGCCCTATTTGACAATGGGAAGGGAAGCCAATTTGATCCTCCTCTTTACCGGTGTGATTATCGTCACCTTTCTGCTTGTCAACGCCTTTCAAATCTTCCGCCCGGGTCGGCCGGAAGCGTTCGGCTACGAAGGCGTCTTCCCCATATCCGGCGCACTGGCGGGATTGCTGGGGCTACAGGCAATGACGCCAAAGGCGGTTGTCGTATGGTATGAAATTTTCTACTACCTTCACATTTTTACCATTTTGGCTTTCCTGGTCTATATTCCCGGATCGAAACATCTGCACCTTCTTGCAGCAATTCCCAACGTGTTTCTAAAAGCACTGGATCGCGAAAAGAGCATCCGCAAAACCGACATCGAGGACGAAAACGCCGAAACGTTCGGGTTGGGAAAAATCAGCGAGCTGCATTGGAAAAATGCGCTCGATCTCTACTCCTGCACGGAATGCGGACGCTGCGAGGAGCTTTGTCCCGCCGCTTCTACCGGCAAGCCCCTATCTCCCAAAGCGTGGGTGCACGATCTGAAGGACGACCTGATCGGCCAAAGCGAAGCGATCCTATCCGGCAGACACGACGAGGTAGAGCCGATCGTGCGGGAGAACGCGCCCATTACAAGCGACGTCATCTGGTCGTGCGCCACCTGCCGGGCCTGCGAGGAGGTCTGCCCGGTCTATATCGGACACTTGGATCCCATGTTTGAGGTAAGAAAGCATCGAACGCTGATGGAGTCCGATTTTCCGCCGGAGATGCAGGAAACCTTCACCAATCTGGAGAACCAGTCCAATCCTTGGGGTTTCGGTGCCGACAGCCGCGCCGATTGGTGCAAAAATATGGACGTACCCCTGATGGGCGACCATCCGAAAACGGAGCTTCTCTATTTTGTCGGTTGCGCGGGGTCGTTCGACGATAGAGGGAAGAGAATATCGCAGGCTATGGTGCGCGTATTGCGAAAGGCTGGCGTCGATTTCGCCATTCTGGGGCCGGAAGAGGGGTGCAACGGAGACATAGCGCGCAGGGCCGGAAACGAGTACCTCGCTCAAATGCTGATCCAGGCCAACGTGGAGGTACTGGCGAGACACAAACCCAAAAAGATACTGACGGGCTGCCCCCACTGCTACAATATGCTGAAAAACGAATATCCGCAGTTCGGAGCGCGATACGAGGTTGCCCACCATACCGAATATATCGGCCGCCTGATCGCCGAAGGCCGCCTGAAAACCAACGGAGCCGATTGCGGCGATATCGCCTACCACGACTCCTGCTACCTGGGCAGGTGGAACGGCATCTACGACGCCCCCAGGCAGTTGCTGCAATCCGCCAACGGCAACGGACGTCTCGTCGAAATGCGCCGCAACCGTTCCAAGGGATTCTGCTGCGGAGCCGGCGGATCGCGTATGTTTATGGAAGAGACGATCGGCAGGCGCATCAACAACGACCGTGCCGAAGAGGCAGCCAAAACGGGAGCCGAAACCCTGGCCACCGCCTGTCCATTCTGCGCCACTATGCTTGCCGACGGACTGCTGGAAAACAGCTCCGATATTCGGGTCAGGGACATCGTCGAAATAGTCGACGAAGCAACCGACTAAAAAACCCCA
>CAZLTI010000037.1:13849-15181 GCA_964562335.1 uncultured Pseudomonadota bacterium
GGCGCAAAACGGATGGTGTGGGACCACAGGCACAATCGAAAAATCGTCGAAAATTACGAGTTCGATTCGGCACAACGACTGCTGGAGGATTTCTGGGAAGACGTGAATGCGATTTTGGACCGATGAAAAAGGAGAACGATGGCGACCAGCGTAATGAAAATCGGAATTATCTCGAAGCGGGACTATATAAGAAGAACGTTTGCGATAGCGAACGGGGAGTACAGACCAAGGGAGGACGAACCGAAAATCTGGTTCGACTCGATAAAATCCATGGCTCAAGTTCTTGGCAATGAAAATCAAGAACTGCTGAAACTGATCGTTCGCTGCAAACCTCGCTCTCTGTCCGAACTCGAACGTATCAGCAAAAGGAAAAAATCCAATTTGTCCAGGACGTTGAAAACCCTGGAAAAATACGGGATCGTAGAGTTGACCAAAAATCAAGGCAAACTTGTTCCAAAGGTTATCGCTACTGACTTTAGGGTAGAATTTGGTCTACACTACAGCTTTCCGGTATCTACATAGCAAAGCGGCGTAGCATGCTTTCAGAGCGTGTGGGCGATAAGAGAAGATTTACACCTGCTTTCATCTATGGAATCGTCCTCCCTTACAAAACTTGGGCAGGCCCCTGTCCATTTACTAACAATCCTGTCGATCGCGTATAGCGAAGCAGTCGCATAGAGTGATGGCCGCTACCGAAAACCATTGGCACATAAGGCCGGACAGACCTCTTGCCGTTCAACTGGCCAAACGGCAGCTGCCGGAGTTCGTCTGCGACGCCGTGAACCTGGAAGGCATCCCCGTGACTCTTGCGGAGGTCCAAACCCTGCTTGAGGGTGTTACCGTCGGGGGTCACAAGGTGTCCGACCAGCAGGTGGTCCTCAATCAGGGAAATGCCTGGCGCCGCCTATTCAAACTGGTGGAAACCGATCAATTTACGGTCTCAAAGGAGATCGCCTGCAATCTTCACAAAATAGCGGCCAAGGAGGATGCGCTTGCCTGGGGAACATTTCGGCAAGGAGGAGTGTACATAGCGGGCACCGAATATGTGCCGCCCGCAGCCGATCGCCTGCCGTTTCTGTTCGACGGGATGGTGCGTCGAATATCGAAAATTGACGATATCTATCGGAAGTCCTTCGCCGTCTTTTTGGATATGGCCAGAAACCAATATTTTTACGACGTAAACAAAAGAATGGGCAGATTTATGATGAACGGCTTGCTGCTGTCCAACGGTTTTCCCGCCATCAACGTTCCCTCTAAAAAGCGACTGGAGTTCAACCGGAAGATGATACGGTTCTACGATTCGAACGATCCCGCAGAAATGCAGGATTTTCT
>CAZLTI010000037.1:15281-18281 GCA_964562335.1 uncultured Pseudomonadota bacterium
AAAAAGCACATATCGGGAGATTCGCAAATGGATAATCAGGTGATCCGTCACAAGCTCGTATCCCTCAAGCGTTGCGTGGAGAGAATCGAGGAAAAAACACCGGAAAAACCGGAAGATTTACAGTCCCATTATGACTCGCAGGACATTATCGTTCTTAACTTGCAGCGAGCCGTTCAAATTTCCGCCGACCTTACAAATAACTTCCGCAAAAAGAAACCGCGAAAGATCGGCAAACCAGTAAAAGAGACTGTCCGACGGGCATTTGCTATGGATAAGCCCACGTAACGTTAGGAAGTGACCTACCGAAAAGGAGTGCCGCATGAAGATTTCCTTAACGAAAAAAGAAACGACGCTTTTGCCGATTGCCTCTACCGATGGCGAACTATGGTATTCCGTTTCCGACATTGTGCCGGAGACTCCATTAGGCGGTACCGTTGAAATTCTGGAATTCCACAAAACCCATCCCGGCGTCATATACGATCGGCTATCGTCAAAAATCGGCTCCTTGACGCCTATCGACATGTCGTCGGTCGAATGTGTTTTGCCGTTTCGGCCTTTGTCATATCGGGATTTTATGCTGTACGAACGACATTATATAGCTGCTTCCAGGGGATTCGTGAAAAAATACCTGCCACGTCTAATGCCACTTATTGTCATCTACGAAAAGGTCACCGGCAAACCGTTTCCAAAGTTAAAACCTAAGAAACTGTGGTATTCGCATCCCATTTATTATCTCGGCAATCATTTGACGTTCGTAACCGACGGCGACTCGATCCCAATCCCGTCCTATACACGGCAGCTCGACTACGAACTGGAATTGGGGGCCATACTCTGCAACCCTTTAAAAAACGCCTCGCCGGAAGAGGCGGAAAAAGCGATAGGCGGATTTGTCGTGTTCAACGACTTTTCGGCCAGAGACGTTCAGCTGGACGAAATGAACAGTGGTTTCGGCCCGATGAAAGCGAAAAACTTCGCCAATTCGATTTCCAACGTTGTCGTCTCCGCAGACGAAATACTGCCTATGATCGACCGACTGCGGGTTCGGGTTGCGATCAACGGCGAGAGGGTTGTCGAGAGCGATACGGGCGGCATGCACCACTCCCTGCCCGAAGCGATCGCCTACGCTTCTTGGGAGGAGCAGCTTTATCCGGGTGAGTTTTTCGCCACTGGAACCGTACCCGGCTGTACCGGCATGGAGAACGGCCGTTTTCTAAACAGCGGCGATTCCATCCGACTGGAAATCGAGGGAGTGGGCGTTTTGGAGAACAGTGTGGTCTGACAATTTGGAGGTACTGTTCCGACTTGGTTCTGGCGCTTAACTTCCCCAAAACCATATTCTCGAATAAGCTACAACGCGGAAAATATTGATTTTTCAAATGGTGCTATCGCATGACCTATACCAAGCATTCAAACACTGGAAGGTATCTATGGCGCGAATAGTAGATCTATCGAAATCGATTCGATACAACTCCGGGGATCCATTTTTCATGAGAGTCAAAGTCAGGCACAAATCCCACCGCAGCGCAAAGTGGCTGATACGCCTGCTCGGTCTGCCGTTCAAACTGTTCCCCAAAAAATTCACCGGCTGGGCCGACGACCATATCAGCATGGGAGTACACTCCACCACGCATCTCGACGCTCCCTGGCACTACTCTCCGACTTGCGGCGGCAAACCGGCCAAAACCATCGATCAGGTTCCTTTGGAATGGTGCTTCGGTCCCGGAATCGTGATCGATATGAAACACAAGCCGGACTTTGAGGAGATCACGGCCGAGGACATCCAAACCTTTCTGACCAGCCGCCGGCTAACCCTTGAGCCGGGAATGATCGTGCTGATCAAAACAGGCAGAGACCGATATATGGGGACAGCCGATTTCTTCAAACGGGGAACCGGCATGAGCGCCGAAGCCACCGAATGGCTGATCGACAGGGGAATCAAGGTAATGGGAATCGATCAGTGGGGGTGGGATTTGCCTTTGAGAGACATGATCGGAAAGGCGAAGGCGACTGACGATCCCGATATATTTTGGAATGCCCATTTGGTCGGACGCCGTAAAGAGTACTGTCATATCGAACAGTTGACCAACTTGGGCAGTCTGCCATGCACCGGATTTACAGTGGCGGTTTTTCCCCTGAAAATCGTTGGAGCCTCTGCCGGTCCCGCAAGGGTTGTGGCCATTTTGGAAGAGGCGGAAACCCCTTCGGCAAAATAGCCGCCGAACGCTACAGTTTCTCGGACCCGGCTGTGGTGGTGGAGATCAACAGCCGTGCCTCCTTGCGGAAATTCCCAAATCCCGACCCGATCAAAGGTCCGGTTCCCGACGGGACCGCTACCTCAAAGTTCCGTCCTCTTCCCGAGGAACACAGCCTATTTAAGGCCCCGTTCGGGGAGAGCGACGCTAAAGGTAATCGAAAAGTTGGCAGAGGCTTTGTTTCACTTGATTTTGGTCTCTCTTTGATAAGTGACCGATTTTTCTGAGTATAAAACGACTGTCGAGGGTAAACAGTTTCATTCTCACAACGGAGGGTGCTGTCAATCCAGACTGTCTTTTTATTTGTATCAAGCAGTCTAAAGGCCAAGGTTCATTTTTTTTGCTTGTAATCATTGCCAAAACGGAGTGCTCGATTTTACTGCCAAAATTTGCGCTTTGCGATAGGACTAAAGCCGGTCTTCGTTTCGTATCGGCGGAATCGGTCTTGCTTTTCTCAGTTTTACAATGTCATCTTCAATCTCAAAGGCGACAACATCGCCGGCGTCGAGATTGAGTTTTTTTCTGACAGGTGCAGGAACTGCAGCCTGATACTTTTTCGTAAGTTTACTGATAGCCGTTTGCATATCCACCTCCGGTTGAGTTCATGTATTACGGTAATACTAGCAGGGGATGTAATGACAGGCAACCTGTAGTCCCACAAATTGCTACGACCGATGTTTACTCGCAGCTTTGCCGCTCCTAAACACAGCCGAGCAGAGTTGAGCAATCCGCACAGTTTGTCGTGTAT
>CAZLTI010000038.1:0-17263 GCA_964562335.1 uncultured Pseudomonadota bacterium
AACGACAATCGTCTGCCTGTCGACTGTTTGATATTGGACGAAGCGTCGATGGTCGATCTGGCCATGATGAGCAGACTGTTCCAGGCTTTGCGCGAGGAGGCAAAGGTCGTGCTGCTGGGGGACCGGAACCAACTCTCTTCCGTCGAGGCGGGAATGGTATTCGCCGATATCTGTTCCGCAAAAAGCGATTCCGTTCGGGCCCATATCGTCCGACTGACGAAAAGCCATCGTTTTGACGAAAGCCGGGGTATCGGCAGGCTGAGTCGGCTCGTCCTATCCGGCGAGGGAGAAGCGGCGTACCGCCTGCTTGGCGAGGCGGAGAACGGAGATCGGACGATCGGAAAAGTCCTGCCGAGTCCTGCCCGATTCGAGCCGTTTGTCGAAGAGTACATTCTTCCCTATCTGAAACGCTATTTTGCGGAAAGGAGCATCGAAGGGGCGTTTTCTCTCTTCCAATCCCATATGGTTCTCTCCGCCCTAAAAAAGGGACCCTTTGGTGCGGACAGTCTCAACCGGATTATCGAACGGCTTGTTTTCGACAGCGGACTGGTCTCCCGTCAGGAGGAAAACTACTCCGGCAAGCCGATCATCGTAACCCAAAACGACTATCGGCTCAATCTCTTCAACGGCGATATCGGCATCTATTGGGCAGACGAAAAGACGCGACGGCTGAGCGTTCGTTTCGAGACCCCGGAGGGCTGGCGCGACGTGACGCCCTCCAGAATGCCGAATCACGAAACGGCCTATGCGATGACCGTGCACAAAAGCCAAGGCTCGGAATACGATAAAATTGTCTTTGTTTTGCCGGAAACGGAACATGAGCTTTCTACGCGAGAGCTGGTCTATACCGCCGTCACGCGGGCAAAACGGTGCGTCGAGGTGTGGAGCACCCATGCCGCCTTTTTGCAGGCGGTTGCCGGAACGACGCAACGCAAAAGCGGATTGACGTCCGCTCTTTCTCGTTCGCTATAGGAATTTGCGAAAAACTCGATCTTTTGGTCCGTGAAAAAAGGCAGGCGGCACTCGAACGATTTCGTGCGGGATTAAAATCTTGCCTATATCCCAGTGCTCCACTACAATACAGAGTGGCTTTGCATTCGGCAAACGGGGTCGGCGGCCTATCCTCCGGATTCCATTTGTCCGGGATTCCAGTGGGATAAACCGGGCGGATCGATAGATCGGAAAACAGCAGGAAACATCAAGGAAAGCAGATGAAAGAAACGAAAAGGGAAGAGAAAAGCGGTACGGAAGAGCGGATCGAAGAGATCAAGCATGCAATCGAAGAGCATATGAGAAGAACGGTGGCACACGATATCGGCAAGTCCAGCCAGCTTGATCGCTACAGCGCCCTTGCCCATGCCTTGAAGGACAAAATCGTCGAAAACTGGCTGAAAACGCAACGCGAGTACTACAGGAAGAACCCAAAGCGAGTATACTACTTCTCGATGGAGTACCTGATGGGCAGGACCCTGGACAACGCCATGATCAATCTGGAGATGTCCGATACCGTAGAAGCGGCTCTGGAGCGGCTGGGATTCTCCCGGCGGGAGCTTGAAGAGGTCGAATGGGATGCCGGACTTGGCAACGGAGGCCTGGGAAGACTGGCTGCCTGCTTTCTGGACTCTATGGCAACGATGGAACTGCCCGCCTACGGATTCGGAATCCGGTACGAGTTCGGCATGTTTCGCCAATATATCGACGATCACCAGCAGTGCGAAAGACCGGACAACTGGCTGCGCTACGGCAACCCCTGGGAGTATCCGAGAGCCGAGGAAATCCAGCTCGTCCATTTTTACGGGAGGACCAACAGCTATCGCGGCCAAAACGGAAACTTGAGAAACGAATGGATCGATACGGACACGGTTGTGGCAATGCCCTACGATATGCCGATTCCAGGATACAAAACGGCAAGTACAATATCGCTGAAGCTTTGGTCTTCAAAGTCCTCGCGGGAGTTCAACCTGGAGACCTTCAACGCGGGGGACTACATCGGCGCGATCGTCGACAAGCATCAGTCCGAAGTGATCTCCAAAGTTTTGTATCCCAACGACAACAACTACAAAGGGAAGGAGCTAAGACTCAAACAGCAGTATTTTATGGTTTCCGCGTCGCTGCAGGATATCCTGTCCCGATTGAACAGAAGCGGAGACAAGGTGCCGCAACTGCCGGAAAAGGTCTGCATCCAGCTTAACGACACGCATCCTTCGGTCGCCATTCCCGAACTGATGAGAATTCTGCTGGACATCTACCTGATGGGATGGGAGGAGGCCTGGAGTATTACGACGCGAACATTTGCCTATACGAACCACACGGTTCTTCCGGAAGCTTTGGAAAAATGGCCCGTCGATCTTTTCCAAAAGGTGCTGCCGAGACATATGGAGATTATATACGAAATCAACCACCGGCTTTTGGATACCGTAAACACTAAGTTCCCGGGCGACTTTGAACGGCAGGTGAAATTGTCCATCATCGAAGAGGGAGAGGTTCGGCAGGTAAGAATGGCAAACCTTGCCATCGTCGGAAGCTTTTCCGTAAACGGAGTCGCCAAAATCCATTCGGATCTGCTGAAAACCGATATATTCAAGGAGTTTTACGAACTGTATCCTCGCAAGTTCAATAACAAAACCAACGGGATAACGCCCCGTCGCTGGCTGAAAAAATCCAATTCCGCTTTGTCCGAACTGATTTGCGACCATATCGGAGAGGGATGGATCAAGGACCTGAACCAGTTGAGAATGCTGGAACCGTTGACGAACGACGAGAAATTCCTAAGCGATTGGAAGGCGGTGAAGAGAGCCAACAAGCGGATTTTAGGCGAGACGATCCGGTCGGAATGCGGCGTGGAGGTGGATGTGGACTCCATGTTCGACGTTCAGGTAAAACGAATTCACGAGTACAAGCGACAACTGCTGAATGTTCTGCATATCGTCACTCTTTACGATCGTCTCAAATCGGGCAGGGTGGAAAATATGTCGCCCAGGACGGTAGTATTTGCAGGAAAAGCCGCACCCGGCTATTTTCGGGCCAAAGAGATCATCCACTTGATCAACCAGATCGGCAGTTTGATCAACCGGGACAAATCCGTGGGGAACATGCTGAAGGTTGTTTTTCTCCCCAACTACGGCGTCTCTCTGGCGGAGAGGATATTTCCCGGATCGGATCTCTCCGAACAGATCTCGACGGCCGGAATGGAGGCTTCGGGAACGGGCAATATGAAATTCGCCTTGAACGGCGCGCTGACGATCGGAACCCTCGACGGAGCGAACGTGGAGATGATGGAAGAGGTGGGGAGGGAGAACATTTTTATTTTCGGAAACAGGGAACCGGAGATCCGGGCATTGAGAGAGGGCGGCTACAACCCCCAGGACTACTACCGAAAGGATGAAGAGCTGAGAATCGTTCTGAATCGGATCAGGGACGGGCACTTCTCTCCCAACTGCCGGGAACGGTTTCGCCCCATATTCGACAGCTTGGTACACGGAGGCGACTACTACTTTCATCTGGCCGACTACCGCTCCTATATCGACTGCCAGGAGCAGGTCTCGCTAGCCTATCGGGACAGCGACCGCTGGACCAAAATGGCGATTTTGAACGTAGCGAGAATGGGCAAATTTTCTTCGGATCGGACTATCGGGCAGTATGCCGACGAAATCTGGGGAATCGAACCCTGTCGCGTTGTTGCGAATTGACTCTTCGCTTCCGGCCGGGAGCGGATCGTGATTGCACGAATTGTCGTTCCCGCAAAGGCGGGAATCCAAGTTTTAAAAATAGGACCCTTCGGGGCCTACAAACCGGAAATGTTCGAAAGATGCCTGCGGAAGGAGAGAAAAAAAGCAGATCCCAAATAAAAAGGGAAATGACGGCCCTGCAGAAATTCGGAGAAACGCTTGTAACGCTTACCGAAAGACAGCTTTCGAAACTGTCCATTCCGGACGGTTTGAGAACGGCTCTGGCCGAAGCGAAAGGATTGAGAAAGAACGAAGCGAAAAGAAGGCAGATGCAGTATATCGGCCGCCTGATGAGAGAGATCGACGCTGCCGACTTGGAACGTCTAAGGAGTCAGTGCTTCCGTCTGTATGGAAAAATAAAATGAGACTCGCGCCGCTGTTTCCCTTTTTTTTCTGTATCGTATCGATTTTTCCAGCCAACGGCTACGGGCTATCCTCTTGGGGATGTTTCGGTGCGGGTGCGGCGGAGTACTTCGTGCCCGGTTTGGGCTATGCGATCACTCTGCAGGTCGACAAGGCTCTGATACTGGGAGGCGGTCGGTGGTATACGGGGAGAAAATACTCGGATGCGGCCGATTCCGACGATTACGAGAGCGATCCGGATAAGATCTACCGCACAACCGATAGGGACGACTCCGAAAGCGGCAAAGAGGAGGTATCGATCTATCTCAACGAAAGCACCTGGGAGGCCAATTACTACGGCAACCTGTACTCCAATCTGCTTTTGACCACTTGGGGGGATCTCTATCAAAACGGCTGCCAGCCCAACAGGGAGACATACTCCCTGATGGCCTCCCCTTTTCGCTTCAGTCACTTTTACGACAACTGGATGTTCTGGCTTCCGATGGCGATTGCCCTGGCCAACTACCGTTTCATCTCCGACGAAACCAAGATCGACTACTACCTAGAAAAGGGTTTGAGCGAAAGGGACCTCAAAAATGACTCCTTCTCCCAATACTATATGGTCGGCGTCGGGGAGGAGATGTTTTTCAGGGGTACCATTCAACACTACCTGTTCGAATCCATGAAGGGCTACTGGGGCATGTCGGCTGCCAGCAGCCGTCACGGATCCATATTCGCGGCATCGCTCCTGTTCGCAGCCGCCCACAGCGGCAAAGGTTTTACGGCCAATTCGGCCCAGGCCTTTCTTTTCGGTCTGTACGAGGGATACGTATACCATCCCTCGCTGGAGGAGTTCGATTTGACGACCGCCATTGCCGTGCATGCCTGGTGGGACCTCCTGGTGGCATATGCCATTCTCAACAACGCCGAATTTCACGAGGACCGCGAGAACGTATACGACGGCGATTCCTCCAAGTCCAAAACCGGCAACGGCGTTGCCCGATCGACAGTGTTTCCTTTGATGAGAATCGCCTTTCGATTTTAGGAAAATTCCGGATGCCTCTCCGCATGGAGACAGAGACGAACGATAGGACAGGAGCGGCATAGAGGTCTTCTGGCCTTGCAGGTGTAGCGTCCGTGGAGAATGAGCAGATGGTGGGCGTCTTTTCCCACCCAAGCGGGAACCGTTTGCATCAGTTGCCTTTCCGTTTTGACGGCGGTTTTGGCGTTGGCCAAACCGGTACGATTTGCAACTCGAAACACGTGGGTATCCACAGGTATCGTATTTTCCCCGAATGCCACGTTCAATACCACGCCGGCCGATTTTCTGCCGACTCCGGGCTGCCTCTCCAGTGCGGCGCGGTCGGCACTGCCGAGCCATACTCCTCCACCAATAGTTTGGCTGTCCGCATCAGGTTTTTGGCCTTGTTGTTGAAGAGGCCCAACGAACGGATATAGCTTTTCAGCTTCTCTTCGCCGAGGCGCAGCATCTTGCGGGGGGTGGGAGCCACTCGGAAAAGCCGGGCCGTGACTCCGTTTACCGCGACGTCGGTAGATTGAGCGCTCAATATTACGGCGACAAGCAGTTGAAAGTTGCTGTCGAAGTTTAGTTCCGATTTCGGCTTGCGGATATGCTTAGACAGAATCGTAAATATCTCGTCGATTTGCTCTTTCGCCACCATCCGCTCGGCATCCGGTTCCAAGGCGAATTCGGTTCGGCTCCGCCTCTTCATTACTCGACCAGCATTTCGTGAACCGCCTTCAGTGCCGTGTCGGCCTGCTTGCCGGCGATCACACAGGAGATATTGATTTCGGACGCTCCCTGCGAAATAGCCTCTATATTCACTTGATGCTCGGCCAGGCGTTGAAACATTTCTCCTGCGGTTCCCACGGATTTGCGCATGCCGACGCCGATCAGACTGACGATGGCCATATCTTTGCCGACGTCAACCGTTCCGATATTTTTCAGTTCGGGAAGTGCATGCTGCAAGTTCTCGTCTTCATCCAACGTCAAAGAGATATTCACCTCCGAAGTTGAGGTCAAATCGATAACCAGTTCGTGTTTGGCGAATATTTCGAACACCTGGCTCATAAAACCGTAGGCCATCAGCATGCGGTTGGACTGTATGTTGACCATCGTCACTCCCCGTTTCACCGTTACGGCCGTAGCTCCCGGTTTTTTGGCCCCGTTCCTTTTCGGTTCGACGATCGTTCCCGGACTGTCCGGTCGAAACGTATTTTTTATCCTTAAGGGAATGTCCGCATTGTTAATCTGCTCCATGGTAAACGGGTGTATCACTTCGGAGCCGTAATAGGTCAATTCCATGGCCTCTTCGGGAGTAATGCTGGACAATACCGAAGCTCCCTCCACTTTATGGGGATCGGCGGTGAAGATACCGTCGACCTCCTTCCATATCTGCAACTCTTGCGCATTGGTACTCGTTGCGATCAACGCAGCGGTAAAATCGGTATATCCCCGTCCGATGCTCTTTATGATGCCACCCGGAACAAAGCCGAAAAAGCCGGTCACCACGGGAACCTTCTCTTCGATTTTCGACAGCCGGGCTCGCAACTGCTCCTGGATGTGGAGGCAGAAACCGTGATTTACCTTCTTGAATTCTTTTTGAACGATATCGTACAAATTGCAGTATTCGGCTTCTGTCCCCCTGTCGTTCAGCACGTCCGCAAATATTCGTGCCGACAGTTTTTCGCCGGTGCTTACGATAATATCCTCGGAACGCGGGGAAAGCTCGCCGATTTTTTGAATGGCGGCAAGAAAGGCTTCCAGTTGAAGCAGCTCCTTTTCGACCTCCTGCTTTAGGCGCCGCTTTATTGTTTTGTCCTCGATGGATTTATCTATGGCGTTCAGGTGATTGGCCGTCAGCAGATCGATAGCTTCGTGGTAGTTTCCTCCGTCGATGGCAATCTGCGCCGCCTTCATCAAGTTGGTTGTCGTTCCTTCGGCTTTTATCTCGCTACTCATTGCAGACAGAACCACAACGACCCTTTTGTCCTGCTCGACCGTCCTTTGTACGATTTTTGCGGCGTTGATTATCCGCTCGGGGCGGCCGATGCTTGTCCCGCCAAATTTTTGCACGATTGTTTTCATTGTTCCGACCATTTTATTGTCTGACTATGTGCCATTCGCAGCCTGTATCGTAGCACTCTTTCCATGAAACCCTCTTTTCTGCGGTTAAAAAAAGCATGATTGCGGAAAATAAGCAATGTCAATTTTGTACGGTCGTTTGATCGACAACGGACGGCAACTTCCGTATGCTGGGCGGAACGAGCAGACAGGAACCGAATGTGGACTATGGCGGAAGCCGCCTCAAAAAAGAGATTGCACCATGCCGTCGATTGAAAAAACCGCAGGCATCATCATCGTCGGAGACGAGATTCTTTCCGGTCGAGTTGTCGATATCAACTCGCCGTTTCTGATTGGGGAGCTCTCCAATCGGGGCGTTTGCGTAAGATACTGTCTGACGGTCCCGGACGATCGTGCAATTATTGCCGATGCCGTCGGGACCTACTCCTCCAAGGTGAATTGGCTGTTTACGGTAGGAGGAATCGGTCCGACTCACGACGATGTCACTATGGAAGGCATCGGAAAGGCATTTGACGTTCCGGTTGTCGTCTTGCCGGAACTGGAAGAGAAGATTCGATCCGCATACGGGGAGCGGTTTCGGCCGGAGCATCTGAAAATGGCCCGAGTTCCAGATGGAACGAAGTTGGTTGCCGTCCGCAAACCGCAGTACCCCGTAGCCCGAATCCGCAATGTATTTGTTCTTCCCGGCGTACCGGAGTTGCTGAAAGTTCTGTTTTTGTCCATCGAGGATCTGTTCCGGGGAGAAAGGCTTCCCTTTCGTGAATTGGTTTTCGCTACGGAGGAGGGGATTATCGCTTCGATTCTGCAGGTCGCGGTTGCACGGCATCCGGGGGTGAAAATCGGTTCCTACCCAAGTTTCAAGGAGCGGAGTAGTCTAGTCAAATTGATTGTGGAGCATGAGAGCCGGGCGGAATTGGACAGGACCGTGGATTTTTTGAAGGACAAGATCGGCGGGTATATCCCGGAAACGATTCGCACTAAGGATTGGCCAAAATAGAGAGGGTTCGGTAGCGCTTTCGTCCCGGTTGTTTTCTATGGGATTCTCTTTTAGGCAACGTGTTCGGCAATTTCGGGCGAGGCTTCGGCATCCCGACCGGGGAGAGGTTTTTGACTCTCCTCTCTAATCCGTTTCAATTCCCGCATGCATTCCCTCATGATGTTGATCGTGAGGACCTCTTCGATCACGTTGGTGGACGCCTCAAGCAAATCCAAAGCCCGCTCCGTCGAAATGCCGTCCTTTGTCATCGTTTCGAGCTGGTCCGATACTTTTTGCACTGTTTCATCAATCATGGGGTCCTCTTTTGGAAGAAGAAAGGAATCGATCTTCGAGAATGGCAGGTTTTATTGCATACAAAGTACATGGCCAAACCTGCCGAAGCGGAAGAAAGTCTCGAATAAAAAACCAACGTCTTTACATGTTCCGATCCAAATAGAACAATCCCGACCGAAAGGATTCCCACTTGATCTTTAGAGCCGACTCGACAAGATCCAGTCCGTCGAAAAGCAGGTTGCTCTTTTCTTTCGGGTACAGGAGCTGTACCTCCTCTTCCAGTCCAAAATCCTCCTTTAGTTGCTCGATCGTCTGCCGAAAGCTCAACAATCCGTCGACGAGACCTGCTTCGAGGGCCTGGCGTCCGGTAAAAATCGCACCGTCTGCCAGCCGTTTCGCCTTTTCGATATCGAAGGGCCTCCGTGCGGCGACCGCTTGAACGAATTGAGCGTGGGTATCGTCGATCACGCCTTTTAGCAGAACTCTCTCCTCTTCCGTCATATTTCTGAAGGCGGAGCCGATATCCTTATTTTTTCCCGATTTGATCGTTTCCGTGAAAATTCCGATTTTATCCATCAGGTTTTTCACGTTGTAGGTTTGCATCATAACGCCGATGCTTCCCGTCACGGATCCCGGATTGGCAAATATTTTGTCCGTACCGATGGCCACATAGTAGCCCCCCGAAGCGGCTACGGACGATATGGAGGAGTATATCGGCAGCTCCTCGCCGATTCGCAGCAGCTCGGCAAATATCTCTTGAGAGGGCACGACGGCCCCGCCGGGACTATCGATGCGAACGACGATTCCCATCACATTGGAGTTGCTCTCCAAAAATCTCAGCTTTTCAATGATCGGTTCCGATCTCAAAATAATGCCTTCGACCGCGACAACGCCGATCTCCCGGTTTTGGGCCGTAGACTGCACTCCGGCATATCCGAAAGCAAGAAGAACAAAAAGAGCAATGGGAAAAAGAACCGGATGGCGTTTTACCCAGTTTTTCCTGTGCGGTTTCACCGAAGTCGGACCCGAACTAAGCGAATAGGGCATAATTTCCAGACGTTTGCAATGTTAAAGGGAAGGTGAAGAGCCGGACGCCAAAGGCAAGGAAACTCTACGGGCCGGTGCCTTTTCCCCAAAAATCGACGATCCATCGAATGACGTTCATTCCAACCAAGAACAGACCCTGCAATCGACTCACCTGCCAATTGGTGCGCATGAAAAAGACCACCAATATCACCATTCCGACCAGCATGATCATGCTGTTTTGGGCTTCCGACGACACCTCCAGAGGCTGTTTTAACATTCCGGCCAGGCCGAGAACACCCAACAGGTTGAACAGATCGCTTCCGATCAGATTGCCGATCGCCATTCCCTGCCTTCCCTTTACCAGGGCCATGATCGACGTGGCCAATTCCGGAGTCGACGTTCCTGCGGCAACGATCGTCACGCCGATCACCCAATCGGAAACGCCGAGTTCTCTTGCAATGTCGCCGGCCGATTCGACAAGCAGATGGCCGCCGCCGACAACGCTGCCAATACCTATCAGCAGCAGCATAAAATCCGTCCAGCGAAATTCGCCGTGAACGATCTCCTCGCTCAAATCCTCCTTTTTTACAAACAGGTATACCAGATAGCAGACGAGAATCGAAAAGAGGATCGCTCCTTCCGTCCGCGACAAAACCATTTCGTCGCCTTCGATGTGATAATCGAACAGATAGAAACTAAGGAGCAGGGTTACGAAAATTAGGAAGACTCCATCCCGATAGACGAGTTTGGGATTGGTGGATATGGCGCAAAAGCAGGCGGTGCCGCCCAATATGAAACCGAGATTGAAAATGTTCGAACCCACCACATTGCTTACGGAAATATCGGCCTTGCCCGCTAAAACGGCACTGATCGTAACGGCGAATTCCGGAGCCGAGGTTCCGATCGCAACGACGGTCAAACCGATCACCAAATCGGAAACGCCCCATGTGTGGGCCAGTTTCGACGAGGTGTCGATCAACCAATCGGACCCTTTCCACAAGAGAGCGATCGAAAGGACGACAAGAATTAAATTGAGTGTCAATAGGGAATAATCCATGTGCTTCGGGACTCCTTGCTAGCGTCGTGTCGACAACTATGGTTGACGTCTTCTTTCGCTCGAATCAACCCTCATCCCTTCCGTCGGTAGAGAATAAACGCGACACCAGCGTGCCGTGGAGAAATTGCGGAAGATCCGCTACCGTAAAATGGTGCCGCGCCTGTACACTCCCTTCCGCACGCAGAAGTTCGGCATGATCCAGCATTCCGGCTCCAGAAAGACGAAGGGACATAAGACGGAATTGCATCCTGTTTCGCATCCGTCTCCGATCACCGCGCCGAATTTGGAAAGCCCCGGCTCCATTTTTCTATTTTCATGTACGAAGGGAATTTCCGGAAAATGCTCTCTTTTTTTATCTTCCAGCGTTCGAAACTGCAAATTGGAGATCTTCGTCCCGGCGCCCAGATTCACGTAGGAACCGACAATACTGTCCCCGATATAGGCAAAATGGCCGGCCTCCGCATGTTTCATCAATACGCTGCTTTTGATTTCGGTCGTATGCCCTACCACCGAATGTGCCCCGATATAGGTATCTCCCCGCAGATAGGCGCCCTGTCGGATTTCGCAGCCGTCTGCGACAATCGTATGGTTCTTGATTGTTGCGCCGGATTCCAGCAGCGTGCCGGCACCGACAAAAATGGCAAGTTCGGAATCGACAAAGTCGTTTTTCAGAACGGCCGTTTCTTGAATATAGTAGGAACCCTCCAAAAAACTTGCGTCTTCCCTGTATAGAACCTGACGGTTGGCCCTGCAATCGCCTTTGGATTCGCGTCCGGAAAAAAAAAGAGCGATCTGTTCGTGAAGACGGGCCAGCGGAGGCCAGGGAAGCTCCCCGTGCGATAACAGGCGGCGGCAGAAATCGTCGGGAGACTCCAGAAAGTAGGTACTGTAGCGAAACTGGGTCATATCCTGTCCATCAAACCGAATCCGTCCCTCTCTCTACTCGATGCCGGGCCGGATGTCGCGAGCGCTTATGGTCAATTGCAGCAAATTGTAAATCGTCTGGTTTACCTGGGCGGTAATTCCATGTTTCTTGGCCTTTTTCAGCAGAACGCCCACCAGCGCTTCCACTTCCGGCATCTGCCCCAAGTCGATATCCATATGCATCGTAGAGGTCAGGTTGGCAAATCGACTGCCGATATGGAAGATATCGTCGATATGCTGGTTGGTAATCTCGTGCCCCTCGGCCAATGCCACCTGTTGAGATTCGTGCATCATTTGACGGACGGTGGACAGAATCTCGGCTTGAGCCAGGATCTGGCCGAAAGTCGTTTTGGTCAGAGCACTGATCGTGTTAAAGGCGTTGTTCCAGATGAAATTCTTCCATATTTCGATATTGATGGATCGGGAAATCGTATGGTCGATATCGGCGTGGGACAGAATTTCGGACACCCATTCTTCGCGTTCCGACTGCTGATGGTCCATCTCGCCGTAAATCAATTGGGCGGGGCCGTTTTGCACAATACAATTGTCGGTTTGCAGCCGACCGTTGAAAAAGGGTACGGCTCCCATAATAAGGCTTTTCCCCAATATCTGGGATAGCACCTCCTCATTTTCGATACCGTTTTGCAGCGACAGAAGAATGGTCGATGGTTTCAAAACTGGCAGCAGTTTTAGCGCAATTTCATAGGTTTGATAGGCTTTCACGCAGACCAGAACGAAATCCTGACAGGGCAGTCCATCCAAGCTGGAGACGATTTTCGGTTTGTAGTCGTATGCATTTTCGTTTCCCGACTTGACGATCAGACCCGTTTTTCTCAAAGTCTCGACACGATCGGGAAGATCCGCAAAAACGATATCGAAGCCCGCTTTGAAGAGTTTCCCGCCGAAATATCCTCCGACGGCTCCCGCACCGCATATCAATATATTGTACCGTTTCATTGAATCGATTCGATTGAGGGTTTTAGAAAACCTCCGAAAAAAGGAATCGCCTCTCCCCCTGGAATGTCGATGCGGACCGGGAGGCCGTTCCGCCATCGGCTAGAAGCCTTCGAACACCCGATATCCGTCTTGAACAAGAACCAGCGTTATCAGCGTCATCAAAAGAACAAACCCGGCCTTTTGCACGGTAATGCGAAAACCCTTGGAGAGACCGCTTCCTTTCATCTTTTCGAGCAATAGAAGAAAAATGTGTCCCCCGTCCAATGCCGGAATGGGAAGCAGGTTGAATATGCACAGTTGCAGGCTGATAAATCCAACCATCTGCAAAAGGTCGGAAACTCCTCTCTCCGCCGCCTCCCCCACCATTTGCGCGATCATGATGGGGCCTCCGATCGATTTGCTGCTGGCCTGGCCTACGATCAACCTGTAAAGAAACTCGAATGTCGACCGGGTAACGTAGGTCACCCATTTTAAACCGCCGGAGATGGAGTTCCACACCGTTTCGGAAACTGTGACCGTCGCGCTATTGATGCCGATAATCCAGCGGCTATCTTGGCGGTCGCGGTAGGGAATCACGGAAACCGTCCGGAGACTTCCGTCTCTAAGGAATTGGATTTTTATCTCCCGTCCATTGCCGCTCGAAACTGCGGATGTGATTTCCGACCAATCGCCGATGGGCACGTCGCCAATTCGGACGATAACGTCCCCCGACCCTATTCCGGCCCGTTCCGCAGGGGAGTTTGCTGCAGCGCTGCCAACAATGGGCTTGATAAAAAACGACCAGCCGAATTCCCGCTCGCTGGCCAGCAAACTCCTGTCGAAGGTCAGCAGGACTCTTCTCTCCTCCCGCATCAACGTAAGCCGAATCGTTTCGCTCTGGGACGACGCTAGCATCCTTTGGGTCTCCTGCCAGTTTGCAACGGATTGTCGGTTTACGGCAACGATTCTGTCCCCAGCCTTGAATCCCGCCTTTTGAGCGCTGCCGTTTTGCTCCACCGACCTCAAAACAGGAGGATCGAAAAAAAAAGCCGGCACCTCATGACCGATATAGAGTGCCAACGGAACGAACACGAGACTTACCGATAGATTCATCGTCGAACCGGCGATCAGAATAAAAAATCTTTTGAGTGGCGATTTTGCCGCGTAGTTGTCTCTCTCGTTCGGATCTTCGTCGTCTATGTTCTGCCCCTTCAGACGAACGTATCCGCCCAGGGGAATCAGGGAGAGCATATACTCGGTTCCCCGAATCGTTTTCGATACAATCTTGGGCGGAAATCCGACGGAGAACTCCTGTACGCCGACTCCAACCATCTTTGCCGCTGCAAAGTGTCCCAGCTCGTGTATGAAAATCAAAAAGCCAAGAACGACAATAAAAACGATCAACGTTGCCATAAATTCTTCCTAGACGAAAAAGAAGAGGAATTCTTCAACGAACAGGGACTCTCTCTAAGGACGGGCCGATTTTGTTGCGACCGTCGATGCGACGAAATCCCGGCCCCACCGATCCGCCCTGAGCGCGTCCTGTATGGTATCGATCCGATAGAGATATCCGTGGTCGTTTCTCCAAGCGGGTTCGTTTTGGTGTTCGACAATAGCAGACACCATTTTCTTCAGGCTACCGACAATCTCGACAAAAGAGAGGCTTTCGTTCAAAAAAAGTTCGACCAATGCCTCGTTCGCTCCGTTTAATGCGGCGGACGCACCGCCTCCGATTTTAAGAACGTCGTATGCCAACCGGATCGCCGGGAACTTTTCGACATCCGGCGGTTCGAATGTCAACTTCCGCTGCTTGCCAAGATCCAAAAAGGTGCTGGCGGACGGAATTCGTTCCGGATATGCCAGTGCGTAGGCGATAGGGGTTTTCATATCCGGGACGCCCATTTGAGCAATCATCGAACCGTCGATATAGGTAACCATCGAATGAACGATCGATTGCGGATGCACCAACACTTCGATTTGACTGGGTTTCAAATCGAACAGCCATCGCGCTTCGATCACCTCCAGCGCTTTGTTCATCATTGTGGCCGAATCGATGGTGATTTTGGGTCCCATACTCCAGTTGGGATGGTTGAGGGCCTCCTTTCGCGTGATCTCCTTGAACTTCTCCAGCGGTTTTGTCCGAAACGGTCCTCCCGACGCGGTCAGCGTCACGTTGGCGATGTGCTTTCTCTGGCTTCCCTGAAGGGACTGGAAGATGGCATTGTGCTCGCTGTCGACCGGCAATATTTCGACCTGCCGGGAGCGGGCCGCTTCCATCATGATCTCTCCGGCTAAGACGAGCGCCTCCTTGTTGGCCAAAGCGATTTTCTTGTTCGATCGAATTCCCGTCATGATAGGCTTGACGCCGGCAGTGCCGACGATCGCCGCCATAAGCTTGCGGGTTTTCGTATGCGAGGCTACTTCGCCGTTTCCTTCCGGTCCCTCCAAAATGGCAATCTTTTTCCGCTCGTTCCCCAACAGCTCCCCAAGGCGATCCGCCTTTCCGATCCCGACCGAAACCACCTCCGGCTCGAACTCCATGATCTGCTCGGCCATCAATTCCATATTCGAGGAACAGGCCAGCCCGCATACGCGAAAACGGTTTTGGTTCCGACGAATCACCTCCAACGTGTTTTTGCCGACCGATCCGGTAGAGCCCAAAATGGAGATTCCCTCCCGATAGTTTGCCATGAGTTCTCTTCCGCTGACAATTGTTGGTTTGCCGGACGATCAAAGAAAGGAAGGAATTCCTACGAAAAAGAGAATGCAATAGTATGTCGGAATAGCCAACAGATGGGCGTCGCCGCGATCCAGCAGACCGCCGTGGCCTGGAATGAAGCTGCTAGAGTCCTTGATCCCGCAGTACCGTTTGAATTTCGACTCTGCCAAATCTCCGAGCTGCGAGGCCGGAACTACCGTCAATACGATAGCGACAATCTCCCAGCCGGTCACAAGTTCCGCTATTTGTCGGTTTGTCGGGTCCATGGCAAAGAGGATCGAAAGGGCATCGAACAGGTAGGGGCTGAGCAATGCCCCGATGAAACCGCCGACAACGCCGAAGGCGGCTCCCTCAACGGTCTTTTGCGGACTGATTGTCGGAGCCAGAAGATGACGGCCGAAACTCCTGCCGCCAAAGTATGCAAAAATGTCGTTAAAAGCAACGATCATAAACAGCAGCAGCAACAGTTGAGGAGCTGCGGGAATCGCTGCGGAAAAGCGGAAATAGTTCAAGGAGCCGACCGGGCACAAAATCCAAAAGAGAGGAAACGAATACCAGGCGATCAACCGGCTTGTTTGAAACCGGCTCCCTATAGATGCCGCCGCGATCAAAAATACTATCGACCCGACGCCAAAAAGCGCCCATTTTTCCCATCCGTTTCTTTGCAGCCAGATCGCGAAAAAAAAAATACCGGTAAGGGACAGCAAAACGCGCAAATCCAATGGTATACCTCTTTTCCTAACTGCATTTCCGTATTCCAGCGTGGCAAGGATCCCAATCGAAAGGGTGACGATCAAAAAAAGATTCTCCGACGCTTTGCAGATCCACCAAATACAGCATCCGGTCAGCACAAGTGACGACGCTATCCTCAATAGCAGCTTATTCCCTTTCATTCACCCTTCCTTTTCTCCGCTTTCGTTTGGAAAAATCTTCCAAAGCCTTCAAGTACTCCTCTTTGCCGAAGTCGGGCCACAGCGTTTCGGTAAAGTATAGCTCCGCATAGGCGGCCTGCCAAAGCAGAAAGTTGGATAGTCTCAGCTCGCCGGACGTTCGAATGATCAGATCCGGGTCGTTCATAGTGCGCGTAAAAAGATGATCGGAAAACAGGGACTCGTTGATGTCTGCGATCTCCAGTTCGTTTGCGGCCACCTTCTCCGCTATTTTTCGGCAGGCCTGAACGATTTCGTCTCTCGATCCGTAGTCGACGGCAATGCAAAGTCGCATGCCGGTATTGTCTCTCGTCTCCCTGTGCGCCGCGTCCAGCGGATCCTCCAGAAATTCGGGAAGACGGCTCCGGTTCCCCAGCATTTGAAACCGAATGTTGTTTTTGGCCAGAGTTTCCAGCTCCCTTTTCAGGAACTCCTCAAACAGCTTCATTAGAAAGCTGATCTCCTGCTGCGGGCGTCCCCAATTTTCGGTCGAAAATGCATAGAGTGTGAGGGTATCGATTCCCAGCTCGACAGACGTTTCCACCGTCTGCCGAACGGCACGGGTAGCATTTCTATGGCCATGAATTCTTGGCGATCTCTTGCGTTTTGCCCAGCGTCCGTTTCCGTCCATGATGATACCGACGTGACTGGGCAAATTGCCGAATTCGGGAGTTTTCAACTGGCGGCTATCCATTTGTTTGAGGATAAATTCGGTTTTCCGATCAAAGGAGACGATCTGCAACCGGACCGAACGAAAGCGTAATCTGCAATATATCGGATACTGTCGATCTTGACAACCGAACCGATTCGCCGACGTTTCGGTAGCCAACTTCGTGGCGGAATGCGGTCGCTCCCGACAAACAGTGGTTGCCATTTCGCCGATTTCGTTTTTAGGGCAAAAATCCGTTACAATTTTTCCCTATTCTGGCAGAATGGCTCCGGTTCTTTCTAAGAGGAGCTGTTCGCCCATTATTCGGAAACTCCTATGCTATTGCTTCGATTCGATTAGGATAGGATAGATAGGAAATCCTCTGCCGATCATGACTGTTGAACTTGGGGAAGGCAAAAATCCCAAAACCGTCATTCCCGCAAAGGCGGGAATCTAATAAAACCAGTTGATTATAGATTCCCGTTCTTTGCTCAAAGCATCGCAAATTCAGTGCGGGAATGACAGAAGCAAGACTTTTTGCCGATCCATCAAACTTTATTAATACGAAATGGAAAAT